>DASWAE010000061.1:0-25997 GCA_036391275.1 Trebonia sp. | reverse complement strand
CGGCCACCAGCGCAGCGTCACCAGCCCGGCGGCCGTGCCGAGCGCGAAGCCGGCCAGCACGTCCGACGGGTAGTGCACCCGGGAGATCACGCGCGACGCGCCGACGGCGGCCGCCAGGGCGCCGGCCGGCACGGCGAGGGCCGGCATCTCAAGCGCGACGCCGGTCGCGAAGCCGGCGGCGGACGCGGCATGGCCGGAAGGGAACGACGTGGTCCGCGTACGCCGCTGAGCAGAGCCCAGCGGCAGGGCAGGGCGCGCCCGGCCGACGAGCCGTTTGGCGAGCACGTTGGCGGACGCGCTGGCGATGGACATGCCCGCCAGGCCGCGCAGTGCCGCCCGGCGGGTCCACTTGTTCCGCCGCGATCCGAGGCCGGCCGCCAGCGCGATCCACAACAGGCCGTGGTCCGCGGCGCGGCCGAGCCCGCGCATCGCCTCGTCCAGCGCGAGCCGGTCGCCGGCCGTCACCCGGCCGAGCAGGCGGTGGTCCGCCGCCGCGATCCGCTTGCGTATGGTCACCCGGACGCTCCCTTGGTCGGAGGGAACTGCCGCGGTGGTCGGCCGCGGCGAGCGCTATACGAAGTACCTTGCGCGGGACGTTTTACTCATGCGTTGCTTTACCAGCGCTTAGTCGTAGCCGCGGACGTTTCGGTCGTTTCACGACCCGCTATCAGGGCAGCAGGCCGGGGGTGACCGGGGTCAGAACGGAGGCGGCGCTGCCCGCTCAGGACCGGGCGCGCCGCGCGCCGCTGGCCGCTGCTGGCTCTCGACCGCGGCAGGCAGTTCCGGCTGCCCTGGCGCGCCGGTGACGTCGCGCGCCCGGCGCGGCCAGGTCAGCTGTTGAGGTAACGGACGACCGCCATGACCCGGCGATGACGCTGCTCGTCGTCGGCCGGCAGGTCGAGCTTGCCGAAGATGCTGGCGACGTGCTTCTCGACCGCGCCCGTGGTGACCACGAGCGCCTCGGCGATGCCGGCGTTGGACCGTCCTTCCGCCATCAGGCCGAGCACCTCGCGCTCCTTGGGGGTGAGCCGGGCCAGCGGGTCGGCGTTCCTGCTGCGGGCCAGCAGCTGCCGGACGACCTCCGGGTCAAGGGCGGTTCCGCCCGCGGCGACGCGCCGGGCCGCCTCGATGAACTCGTCGATGTCGGCGATACGGTCCTTCAGCAGGTAGCCGACGGCGCGGGTGTCGCCGGAGAGCAGCTCGGTCGCGTACCGTTCCTCGACGAACTGGGACAGGACGAGCAGGGCCACCTCGGGCCAGCGGCGGCGGATCTCGATCGCGGCGCGCAGCCCCTCGTCCCGGTACTCGGGCGGCATCCGCACGTCGATGATGGCCAGCTCCGGCCGCAGTTCCCCGACGGCGGCGAGGAGTCCCGCCGCGTCCCCCACGCCCGCGGCGACGTCGATCCCGCCCTCGGCGAGCAGCCGGGTGATGCCCTCGCGCAGCAGCACGCTGTCGTCCGCGATCACGGCGCGCACGGGATCACCGCCTCCACCCGCGTAGGGCCCCCGACGGGGCTGCTCAACTCGAAGGTACCGTCAAGCGCGGCGACCCGGGCCGCGAGCCCCGCGAGTCCGCCGCCGGGATCGAGGCGGGCGCCGCCGCGCCCGTCGTCCTCGACCGTGGCCCGCAGCGCGCCGCCGGCGTAGCCGATGCTCACGGCGGCCGTGCGCGCCTGGGAGTGCTTAGAGACGTTGGTGACCGCCTCGGCCACCACGTAGTAGGCCGTCGTCTCGACGGCCTGGGGCGGGCGGCTGGGCAGGCTGACGTTCACCGCGACCGGGACGGAGCAGCTGGCGACGAGCGCGGACAGCGCGGCGTCGAGCCCCCGTTCGTCGAGCACCGAGGGGTGGATGCCGCGCACCAGGTTGCGCAGGTCCCCGGCGGCCCGCTTGGCCTCCTCATGCGCGCGGTCGATGATGGACTGGGCCGCCGCGGGGTCGGACCGCAGGCGGGACCTGGCCAGGCCGAGGTCGAGCGCGAGGTTGACCAGCTGCGGCTGGAGCCCGTCGTGCAGGTCGCGTTCGATACGCCTCCGTTCCGCTTCGGCTGAGGCGACCGCGAGCGAGCGGGCCTGGCTCAGCCGGGCCACCTCGGTGGACAGCTGGCTCGCCCGGCTGGGACCGAGCAGCCACCGGCCGAGCGAGGCCTCGGCCAGCGGGACGGCGCGGACCACCGTCGGCCAGGCGAGCAGCCCGGCCACCCCGGCCAGCACCAGCGCGGCCGTTTCCGCCCCCGTCAGGCTGACCGGGCCAAGCGGCCAGCCGATCAGGTACACCGGGCGGGGCGGCTGGCTGGCGAGCACGAAGCAGATGATGGCCGCCCACCACCAGGCGACCGCGCCGAAGGCGAGCGCGGCCGCCATGAGCAGCCGCAGCGGCTGGTACCAGACCAGCCGCCACAGCCATGGCGACCGCGTCGATGCCTGCCAGCGGGCGCGGAAGCCCGCACCGGGCTCGGCCCGGGGCAGGGCCGGCGGCTCGATCCGGACCCCGGAGAGCCGCGCGATCCGCCACCGGTCCACCCGGGCCAGCTGCACCGCGAGCCACAGCGCGCCCGCCCGGACCATGGTGCCCACCCCCACGATCCAGGCGGTAGCGACCGTGAGCAGCAGCGTCAAGCCAACGGCATACGCGAACAGGCCGCCGAGCGCAAGGGAGATCCCCAGGTTGGCGGTCGCCCGCCAGGTGCCCGCCGATGCCCACTGGCCGACCGCCCGCGCGGCAGCCGGCAGCGCGCGTCCGGCGGCGTTAGTCCCCGGCACGTCCCGCGCGCCGCCCGCAGCCCGCTGCCCGGCAGGGATATCGCCCACCAGGCAAGCCTACGCAGCCCTTCCGGGCCGGCAGTAGGGCTGGCCGGTGTCTTGGCGGTGGGGCGAGCCCCCGCATGAGGCTGATCCCGAGGACGCCGAGCTGGCCGGTCAGCATCCGAGCCGTGCGGAAACCGCCGAGCCCTATGGCCTAGCCTTGCTATTTCCACATAAAAATGTCTAGCATTTTGCTGTATTCGCAAGAACGCTGCTGAGCATGGGGTGGCCGACGAGGCTTCGGCCGCTTCCTTGCCGCTTACGAACGGAGACGGACATGACGGCGGACCAGGTCCTGAGCGAGACGGTTCCCGCGCCGGGAGACGTGCGGCTGTTCATCGGCGGCGAGTACGTCGCGTCCTCGGGCGAGCGGTTCGAGGTCGTCTCGCCGGTGACCGGCACGGTCATCGGGACGGTCCCGGTGCCCGGCGCGGACGAGATCGACGCGGCGGTCGCCGCGGCGCGCGCCGCGCAAAGGGCGTGGGCGCGGGTGAACGTGTGGGAGCGCGCGAAGGTCTGCCACGCGATCGGCGACGGGATCACCGCCCGGCGCGCGGCGCTGGCCCGGCTGCAGACCCTGGAACAGGGCAAGCCGCTGGCGGAGTCGCTCGCCGACATCGACGAGGCGGCCACCCTCTTCCACCTGCACGCCGAGGACGCGGTGCGGCTGACCGGGGAGACGATCTCCTCCACCGACTCCGCCAAGCGGATGTGGACCTTCTACAAGCCGGTAGGCACCTGGGCGATCATCACGCCGTGGAACTTCCCGCTGCTGATGTTCGCCGAGTTCGTCGCGCCCGGCCTGGCCACCGGCAACGCGCACGTGGTCAAGCCGCCGGCGCACACCGCGTTCACGGTGCTCGCCGCCATGGAGATCCTCCAGGAGGCGGGGGTGCCCGCTGGCCTGGTCAGCATCCTGCCGGGCGAGGGCCGGACCGGGCAGCTGCTTGTCGAGCACCCGGGGATCGACGCGGTGGGGTTCATCGGCTCATCCGCCACCGGAGCGAAGATCCAGGCGAGTGCCGGGCTGAAGCGCTCGATGATGGAGTGCTCGGGCAACGGGCCGCTCGTGGTGCTCGACGACGCGGACCTGGCGGCCGCCGCGCGCGCCGCGGTCTACGGCGCGTACCTGTGCTCTGGGCAGGTGTGCTGTGCCACCGAGCGAGTGCTCGTCCACGAGGCCGTCCACGGCGCCTTCGTCGAGGCCGTCATCGCGGAGGCGGACGCGGTGGTGCGGCTCGGCGACCCGTTCGACCCGAAGACAAACCTCGGCCCGCTCAACAACGAGGGCGTGGCCGCGAAGATGGACGCGCACCTCGCCGACGCCGGTGAGCGCGGCGCCCGGGTGCTGCGCGGCGGACGGCGCGCCGCGGGGTACCCGACCGACCTGTACTACGAGTTCACCGTCGTCGATGGCGTGCCGGCCGACAGCCTGCTGTCGAAGTTCGAGTCCTTCGGCCCCGTGATCCCGGTGATCACCGGCCGGAGCGACGACGAGCTGCTCGAGATCGCCAACGCCGACGTGCTCGGCCTGCAGGGCGCGGTGTTCACGAACAACCTGGCGCGCGCCTACCGGTTCGTGGAGGAGCTGGCCACCGGACAGGTCGTGGTCAACGACAGCACCTGCTGGTGGGACATCAACATGCCGTTCGGCGGGGCCGGCGGACGCAACACCGGGTGGGGCCGGATCGGCGGCAAGCACACCCTGCTCGGCATGACCGACCTGCGCACCGGCGCCATCTCCCTGTGACGAGGAGATCATGCAGCCGATAGGGTTCGACGCCGTCGACCTGAAGATCATCGCGATTCTCCAGGCCGACGGCCGCCGCTCCTACAGCGCGATCGCCGAGGAACTCGACTTGCCCGCCTCCTCGGTGCGCTACCGGGTCCAGCGGCTGACCGACTCCGGCTTCCTGCAGGTCGTCGGCATCGCCGACCCGCTGGCCATCGGCTTCGAGCACCTCGCCATGATCGGCATCCGCACCAGGCCCGCCACCGCCCGCGCGGTGTGCGGCGCGCTCAAGGAACTGCCGGAGACCAGCTACGTCATCATGACCGCCGGCCAGTACGACGTGATGGCCGAGGTCATCTGCCGCGACGTGCGCCACTTCAGCGAGCTGATGGCCGAACGCCTGCAGACGATCCCCGGGATCGTGTCCACCGAGTCCTTCTTCGCCCTTGAAGTGCACAAGCTCGCCTACGGCTGGGGGGTCGGCAACGTCGAAACCGCCTTCCCTGAGCGCCGGGCGGCCGAGGGCTAGTCGTCCAGCCCGCTGCCCGGCAACGGAGCGGGGATTTCCGCGGAGTCGGTGATCCGCAGCTTGCGCCGGGCACGCTGGTAGAAGGTGGTCTGCCCGAGTCGCACCACGCGGGCACCGCCGGGCCGGGCCCGCAGGTCAACGCACTGCCCCGCGTCGACATAGCAGGAGACCCGCCCGTCAACCTCGACGGCAAGCCGCCCGCTGGTGGGCAGCAGCTCCAGCGTGACCATGTCGGTGACCGAGAGCACCACGCCGCGGTTGTAGGCCGAGTGCGGCGCGGCGGGCGTGACCAGCAGCGCCTCGACCGACGGGCTCATGATCGGGCCGCCCGCCGAGAAGCTGTAGGCGGTGGACCCGGCGGGCGTGGCCGCGATCACCGCGTCCGCCGCGTAGCTGACGAACGGCTGCCCGCCCACCAGGACCGCCACGACGGCGCTGCCCTGCCCGGGCACGCGGACCGCGGCCACGTCGTTGAAGGCGGTCACCACGGTGGAGCCGATCGTCGCGTCGATAGCCAGCCGCGGCTCGATCGTGAAGTCCATCCGGTCGATCGCCGACAGCGCCGCGGGCAGCTCCGGCACGTCGACCTCGGCGAGGAACCCGAGCTTGCCGAGGTTGACCCCGAGGACCGAAGCCCGCTGCCCGTCGGCCAGCCGCATGGCCCGCAGCATGGTCCCGTCGCCGCCAAGGCTGACCACCAGGTCGCTTCGCTGGCCGAGCTCGCCGGCCGAGACCGCGGTCGCCGCGCAGTTCAGCCGCCTGATCTCGTCCCCGATCCCCAGGACCTGCGCCCCGTTCCCGGCCGCCCACCCGAGCACCGCCTCGACGGCCTCGGCCGAATCACGCTGCGGATGCAAGACAAGCCCGATCGTATGCACCGCGAAAGCCTACCCTCCCGCCGCCGCGCGGGCTGAGCCGCTTAGCGGGCACCGGCCGTGCTGAGTCAGCCGCCTCCGTTCTGTATCCCCATGTCAATGATCCAGAACGGGAGCCGCCGACTCCATCCGGTTCAGTACACCTGCTCGGCGGAGCACCACCAGCTGGTCCGCCCGTCGACCGGCGCGGTACGCATCGGCGCGTGGTCGCGCGGCCCGCAGGCGGTTCCCGGCCAAGATCAACTTATCGTGTGCGGTTAATCGCGGAAAACGCAAATCAAACGCACACGATAAGCCGGGCCGGGCTTCGCCACCACAACCCTTCCTGAAAATCCCGCTGTCGAGCGGTTGCGGCGAATGTCAGTTAACACACCACCCTCACCGACCTCGGTATCCTCGCTTTATCAGGCCGTCTCGCGCTCAGGCGCCGAGCTAGCCGAGGACGAGGAGCTTCCCGCCGAGGAGCAGCGCGATCACCGCTCCCGCCAGCCACAGCAGCCACCAGAGCCCATGGGAATAGGGCAGGTGAGTGTGGCCGCGCAGGTTGTCGGTGGCGCCGGAATGGATCCCGTGGGCGATGACGGTCCGTACCCCGGACAGCAGGAGCAGCCAGGCCACGACGTAGGCCGCGACCACTTCGGTCCCCACGTGCGCGTAGCGGAGGATCCAGTACAGCAGCAGCAGCGCGAAGGGCACCGAGATCAGGCCGAACGACCCGCGCAGCAGGAACAGCACCACGACGAGGAGGACAACGAGCAGCCACAGCACGGCCACCGCATACCCCAGCGAGATGAGCAGCGCCGCCCCCAGGCCGAACAGGCTCGGGCCCAGGTAGCCGATAAGGAAGACGAGCACGACGCGCAAGCCCTCGCCGACGATGCTTGTCCGGCTCCCGGAATGCCGGTCAAGGACTATCTCCGCCACGGTCAGGCCGAGGATGAGCGCGAGCAGGGCGTGCGCCCCCTCCCTGGCCATCCCGGAGAAATGCGCGGCCGGCAGCCCAAGCAGCGGGACCAGCACCACGACGGCCACCAGCAGGCCGATGAGGGCGGACTCGCCGGCTGAAAGCGGCAGGTGCACGGGGCGCACGCGCCGCCACTTCCCCGCGCGGGCGACTTTGAACAATCAGGTACCCGGCATTTCGCCGGCTGTCCCGCGCCGGACTAAGGTCCCGCACCGTCAGGGCGTTAGGCCCGTGGCCTGGTGTTTCTCGCGTGGAACGGTGGGTGGGTGAGGAATGCCCCGCTCCGCGCGGCGGCCGGCTGGCTCAGCCGGCGGTCGGCGGTGCTGCTGCTTGCTGCCTCGGCCGCGGGGCTCGTGGCGGGGGGAGCGGCCTGGCTGACGGGAGAGCAGGCCGTCGCGGACGGGTGCTGGCTCGCGTCGGCGGGGCTCGGGCTTGGCTACGCGCTGTGGTCGGCGGCCGATAGCATCCGGCGGGGACGGCTGGGCGTGGACGTGATCGCGCTCCTCGCGCTGGCGGGCGCGGTCGCGGTGCGCGAGCTGCTGGCCGCCGCGGTGATCAGCGTGATGCTCGCCAGTGGCCGGGCGCTGGAGGCCTGGGCGGCGCTGCGCGCCCGGCAGGACCTGAGCGCGCTGCTCGACCGGGCGCCGCGGACCGCCCGCCGCTATCGCGACGGCACCGTCGAGATCGTGCCGCTCGACACCGTGACGGCCGGTGACCTGCTGCTCGTGGCGTCGGGTGACGTGCTGCCCGTAGACGGCACGCTGGCCTCGCCCGCCGCCGTCCTCGACGAGTCCGCGCTGACCGGTGAGGCCCACCCCGCCGAGCACGCCCGCGGCGACCGGCTGCGCAGCGGCGCGGTGAACGCGGGCGGGCCCTTCGACTTGCGCGCCGCCGGCACCGCCGCCGAGAGCACCTACGCGGGGATCGTCCGGCTGGTCAGCGAGGCGGAGAAGTCGCAGGCGCCGTTCATCCGGCTCGCCGACCGGTACGCCATGTGGTTCCTGCCGCTGACCCTCGCGGTCGCCGCCCTCGCGTGGGCGCTCGGCGGCGCGGCCCGTGCCGTCGCCGTCCTCGTGGTGGCCACGCCATGCCCGCTGATCCTGGCGGCGCCGGTCGCGCTCGTCTCCGGGCTGTCGGCCGCCGCACGGCACGGTGTAGTGGTGAAGAACGGCGGCGTGCTTGAGCGCCTGGCCCACTGTGGCACGCTCATCCTCGACAAGACCGGGACGCTCACCGCCGGCCAGCCGGAGGTCACCGCCATGGTCCTCGCCCGCCCCGGCGACCTGGGCGAAGACGAGGTGCTTGCCCTGGCGGCGTCCCTTGACCAGGTG
Source organism: Trebonia sp. (assembly GCA_036391275.1). GTDB lineage: Bacteria > Actinomycetota > Actinomycetes > Streptosporangiales > Streptosporangiaceae > Trebonia. The sequence goes on along the minus strand of DASWAE010000061.1, from coordinate 17,760 downwards.
TCCGGGCACGTGCTCGCCACGGCGATCGTGCGGGCCGCGGCCAAGCGCGGATGCCGGCTGACCCCGCCGTCCGGCGTAAGCGAGGTGCCCGGGCAGGGCATCGCGGGCGTGGTCGGCGGCCGTGCGGTCCGGCTCGGGCGGGCCGGCTGGGCGGGCGCCGCCGAAACCGGTTCCTGGGTACGGGCCGCGCGCCGCCGGTCCCGGCTAGACGGCGCGCTCACCGTCTTCGCCGCCGTCGATGGCCGTGCGGCGGGGGTGCTGCTGCTCGAGGACCGGATCCGCCCCGATGCCAGGCACACGCTGCGGGCCGTGCGGCGAGGCGGCGTCGGCAAGGTCGTGCTCGCCACCGGCGACCGGTCCGAGGCGGCCGGGGCACTGGGCGCGCTCGCCGGGGTGGACGAGGTGGTCGCGGAGCTGACCCCGGCCGGCAAGCTCGACGTGGTGCGGCGCGAGCAGCAGCAAGGTCCGGTCATCATGGTCGGCGACGGGATCAACGACGCGCCCGCGCTGGCGCTCGCGGACGTGGGGATCGCGATGGGCGCGCGCGGGGCGACCGCGTCCGCCGAGGCGGCGGACGCGGTGCTGACCGTCGATGAGCTGGCCCGGCTGGGTGAGGTGGCGGCGATCGCCCGGCGCACCAGGCGGATCGCGCTGCAGAGCGTGCTGGCGGGCATGGGCATGTCGCTGGCCGCCATGGCCGCCGCGGCCGCCGGCCTGCTGCCGGCGGTATGGGGCGCCCTGCTGCAGGAGGCCATCGACGTCGCGGTGATACTCAACGCGCTGCGCGCCCTCGCCCCGGTGCCGCCGCCGGTGCGGCTGACCACGGCGGACACCGACCTGACGCGGCGGTTCCGCGCCGAGCACCAGGCGGTTCGCGCGGACACCGAGGAACTCAGGGCAGCCGCACGAGCCCTCGGCGGGCCCGGCGCGATGGCACGGGTCCGGCTCGCGCACGAGCTGCTTGTCCGCGAGGTGTGGCCGCACGAGCGGGCCGAGGAGTCCAGCCTGTACCCGGCGCTGGACCGGGTGCTCGGCGGCACCGACCCGACCGCCCCGATGAGCCGCGGGCACGCCGAGATCGCCGTCCAGATCGCCCGGCTCGGCCGGCTCGTCGATGACATCGGCGACCGCGAACCGGACGCGGATGACCTGGCCGACCTGCGCGACGTCCTGTACGGCCTGCACGCGATCCTGCGCCTGCACACGGTGCAGGAAGACGAGACCTACCTGTCGCTCGGCGAAGGTGCCGCGTCGCGGTAGCGCCCCGGCCGGGGAGCTCAGTGGCCCTTGTCCTTGTTCTTACCGGGCCCGCCGGCCACCGCGCCGATAGCCGGCGCGACCGTCAGCCACAGGGCGATGGTGACCACCATCGAGGTGAGGTAGCCGAAGGGGGTCACGCCCACGTCGGTGCTCACGGCGCCGGCGAACAGCATCAGCAGCCAGGCGCTGATGAAGAACGCCGGGCCAGCCGCGATCAGCTTGAAGAACGAATCCATGGCCGGCCTCCGGTCTCAGGTTCTGGATGTGGTCCCGCGGGCGGGAGCGGCCCGGCGAGGGGGGACGGGCCGGCTGGCGGCAGCGGGCCGGCGCCGCCCGCCGTGAACCCGGTGAGCCACCTGGGCAGGTACCAGTTGCGGTCACCGAGCAGCGCCATCACCGAGGGCAGCAGCACGGCGCGGATCACGGTCGCGTCGATCAGCACGGAGAATGCCAGGCCGACGGCCAGCTGCTTGAACTGCTGCACGCTCAGCGTGCCGAACACCGCGAACACGGCGACCATGATGATCGCGGCGCTGGTCACCACGCCGGCGGTGGACCGGATGCCGTACGCGACGGCTTCCCGGGTGGGCAGCCCGCGTTCGTGCCCCTCCTTGATCCGGGACACGACGAACACGTTGTAGTCCATGGAGAGACCGAACAGTACGACGAAGACGAACAGCGGAATCCACGATTCGATCGCGCCCGGTGCCTCGGTGCCGACGAGCCCCGCGCCCCAGCCGTGCACGAAGACGGCGCTGAGCGCGCCGTAGGCGGCGCCAATAGATAGCAGGTTGAGTACCATCGAGGTCGCGGCGATCGTCAGTGAGCCGAACGAGATGAGCATCAGCACGAAGGTGATGCCCATCACGAACAGGATGACCGGCAAGATGCTGCGTGCCATCTGGTTGTTCCAGTCGATGCGCGACGCCAGGTCCCCGCCCACCAGCGCGGTGGCACCCGGGATCTTGCCCACGGTGGCGGGCACGATCGTGTCGTGCAGCGTCGTCAGGGCCTGCCGTGAGGTGGCGTCGTTACCGGACCCGGCGAGCGGGACCGAGATCTCCGCTAGGTTGGCCGAGGGGTACAGCGTGACGTGGGTCGGCTGACTGAGCGCGCTGCTCGGGTAACTGGTGAGGGCCGCGATCTGGCGGTGGGCGACGGCGGACGTGATGTCCGGTGCCTTCACCACCACCACCGCCGGGGTGGGCCCGCCGGGGAACACCGCCATGATGTGGTCGAACCGTTGCACGATCGGACTGCTCGACGGCAGCATCTGCTGCACGCTCAGGAACTCGGTGCGCATGCTGAGGGCGGGAGCGGCCAGGCCGAGGAGCAGGCCGGTGGCGAGCGCCGCCGACAGGCCCGGGCGGGAGAGCACCCGGCCAAGCGCCGCGGTCCAGAACCGGCCGCCGCCGGCCTTGCGGCCGATCCGGCCGAGGAACGGGATGCGCCCGAGCTCAACCTTGTCACCGAGCAGCGAGAGCAGCGCGGGCAGCACGGTCACCGAGCCCACCACCGCGATCAGCACCACGGAGATGGTCGCGATCGCGAAGCCGTCGAAGATCTGCACGCCGGCCAGGAACATGCCGGCCATGGCGACCATGACGGTCAGGCCGGAGACAAGCACCGAGCGGCCCGAGGTGGCGGCGGCGGTACGCAGCGCGGCCTCCCGGCCCGCGCCCTTGGCCCGTTCCTCACGTTCCCGGCGCAGGTAGAACAGGCAGTAGTCGACGCCGACGGCCATGCCCATCAGCATCATCACCGAGCTGGCCGAGGTATCCACGTGCACCGCGTGGCTGACAAGGGCGAGTATCCCGTTGGCGGCGAGGAACGCGGTTAGCGCGAGCAGGACCGGCAGCAGCGCGGCGAGCAGCGCGCCGAAGATGACGAGCAGGATGCCCAGGGCAAGCGGAACGACGGTCCACTCGGCCCGCTGGAAGTCACGGAAGATCGTGTCGTTGAACCACTTCGAGACGCTGGCCCCGCCGACCTCCTCGATCGTGACGTTCCGGTGCGCGGCCTGGACCCGCGTGACCGCGTCCTCGACCGGCTGCACCCGGTCGGCGGCCGTGTCCGGGTCGCCCTTCATCGAGAACTGGAGCAGCACCTGCTGGCCGCTCGGCGAAATGACGGGCGACCGGGCGTCGTTCACCTGGCCAGTCGCCCGCACGGCGGTCAGGACGGCGTTGGCCGTCGACAGCAGCGTCGCCGTGTCCGACGGCGATGAGCCGGAGCCGGATACCATCACCAGCTCGGCGGCGGGGTCCTTGATGCCCGCCTGCACCAGCGTCCACGTGGCCTGGCCGGACTCGCCGACACCGTACTCGGCCTGGGTCATGGTGACCTGGCCGGCCGCGCTGCCGATCATCAGGGTCGCGATGACGAGCGCCAGCCAGGCACCGACCGCGGTCAGCCGGTGCCGTGCGCTCCAGCCGCCGAGCGTGGCAGCGAGATTGGGTAGGCCTGCCGTCATCGGTACTCACCCCCGCAACACGGACATGCTGTCAACTCAGCATGGTCACCTCGGGTGGCGCCGCGGCACGGCCGGAAGTCCGGTCTCGCCAGGCATTGGTCACCAGTAAACGGTCATTGCCGCTGGCTCAGGCCCGTGCACTGAGCACCAGGACGCCGCGCGGCCCGAGCACGGCCGACGGGCCGACGATGTCCGAGGTCAGCAGGTCGAGGCTGGTGCCGCCGAGGTCAACCTCGACCTGGCCGTCCACGTGGCTGATCACGAACAGGTAGTCGCCTCGCCTGACCACCTCCACGCCGGGAGGAACGTCGGTCCTGAACTCGATGCCCGCCCGGCCGCAGGCCGCTGCCATCAGGTCGCGCAAGGTCGCCCGGTCCGGCAGCGTGCCGAGGTAATACGCCTCGCCGCGGCCGTAGGAGTGCCTGGTCACGGCCGGCTGGCCGGCCAGGTGCCCCGCGGCGTAAGACAGCAGCGGGTCCGCGCCCCGCAGGCCGATGACGTCCTGCCACAGGCGGCCGGCGCTGCCCGCGCCGTTCCCGCCCTGGGCCTCCTCCAGCCGGACCGCCGCGCCCGCGGGCAGCGGCGCGAACTCCTCCACCCGCAGTCCGAGCAGCTCACGCCAGGGCGCGGGGTACCCGCCAAGGCGGATCCGCTCATGGGTGTCCACGATGCCGGAGAAGAAGCTCATCACGACGATGCCGCCGCTGTCGGCGAACCGCCGCACGTTGTCCGCTCCCGCATCGCTGACCAGGTAGAGCGCGGGCACCAGCAGCAGCCGGTACCCGGACAGGTCGCTCTCCGGGTGCGCGAAGTCGACGTTCACCCCGGCCTCGAACAGCGGGCGGTAGAACTCGCCGAGCAGGTCGACCTGGCGCAGCGGGGCCGGGTGGGAGTCCGCCTCGAGCGCCCACCAGCTCTCCCAGTCGAGCAGCAGGGCCGCCACGGCGCGCACCGGGCTGCCGGCCACCGGCGCGAGCCGGACCAGGTCCGCGCCGACCCGCGTCACCTCGCGCCAGGTCCTGCTGTCAGTGCCGGCGTGCGGCAGCATCCCGCTGTGGAACTTCTCCGCGCCGGCGGCCGCGGCGCGCCACTGGAACGACAGGACCGCGTCGCCGCCGCGCGCGACCGCCTGGAGGCTGAGGGCGCGGTACTGCCCGGGTGCCTTGGGGACGTTGACGGCCCGCCAGTTGACGGCGCTCGGCGCCTGCTCCATCAGCACCCACGGCCGCCCGGCGCCGGCCGACCGGGTCAGGTCGCAGGCCATCGCGGACTGCAGGTAGCACTCGGGGTCGGCCGGGTCCGGGTAGTTGTCCACGGAGACGACGTCGAGCTCCGCCGCCCAGCGGAACTGGTCCACCGGCCGGAAGAACCCCATGAAGTTGGTCGTGACGGGCGTGCCGGGGCTGTGCTCGGCGAGCACCTCGCGCTCGGCCTGGTAGCAGGCGAGCAGCTCATCGCAGCTGAACCGGGCGAAGTCGAGCCGCTGGGCCGGGTTGCGATGAGTGGGCGCCGTGCGCGGCGGCTGCACCTGGTCCCAGCTCGTGTAGACCTGGCTCCACACCGCCCCGCCCCAGGCCTCGTTCAGCGCGCCGAGCTCGCCGTAGCGCGACTGGAGCCAGTCACGGAACGCCGCCGCGGACTGTTCGCAGTAGCAGGCCGGGACGTGGCAGCCGTACTCGTTGCCGGCGTGCCACATGACGACGGCCGGGTGCCCGGCGTAGCGCCGCGCCATCCGGCCCGCGAGGTCCACCGCGGCCGCGCGGAACGCCGGGGCGCTCGGGCAGTAGTGCTGGCGCGCGCCGGGCGCGAGCCGCTGGCCGTCGACCGTGACCGGCAGGATCTCGGGATACGCGGTGACGAGCCAGGGCGGCGGCGACGCCGTGCCGGTGGCCAGGTCGACGTCGATCCCCGCCTCGGCGAGCAGGTCGAGCACCCGGTCCAGCCAGCCCGCGGTCAGCTCGCCGGGCGCCGGCTGCAGCCGCGACCAGGAGAAGACGCCGACGGTCACCAGGTTGACGCCGGCCTCGCCCATCAGCCGGACGTCTTCGGCCCAGGTGGACTCGGGCCACTGCTCCGGGTTGTAGTCGCCCCCGTAACGGAGGCCCCGATTCCCGATCACTCGCACAGCTTGGCGCTCCAGGAGGTGGTAGCGCAATGCTCACGGGGCTGGCTAGTGCCGAGTGCTTTCCCGGGCAACGCCTGCGGGAGAATCATCACCATTCGGGCTGACCAAGGGAGGCGATCCGTGGCGGAGATCTGGCACGACGAGGCGACGGGCACCTGGCTGGTCGAGATGCGCTCGACCGCCTACGCCTTCGGGCTGGCGGACGACGGCACGGCCCTGCGCCATGTGCACTGGGGCGGACCGCTGCCGCGCGCGGCGGTGGCAGGCCTGCTGGCCACGGCCACCGGCCCGATGCCGCGCCACGAGCGGCAGCTGAGCATGGCGCCAAGCGAGCGCCCCGACGAGTACGTGCCGTGGGGCGGCCTGCGCTTCGACGAGCCGTCGCTCAAGGCCGAGTTCGCCGACGGCACCCGGGCCGTCGAGTGGCGCGTGGCCGGCCAGCGGGTCATCCGGCAGGGGCCGGTCACCACGCTGGAGATCTACCTGGCCGACGTCGGCTACCCGCTGCTTGTCACCCTCGCCTACCGGGTCTACGACGGCTTCGACGTGCTCGACCGCTGGGTCACGCTGCGGCACGGTGCTGACAAATCCGGGGGGGACGGGCCACCCGTGACGATCAGGCAGGCGCATTCCGCGAACTGGCAGCTGCCGCCGCGCGGCGGCTGGCGGCTGCGCTACCTGCACGGCGGCTGGGGCGCCGAGAACCAGCTCGCCCAGACGTCGCTCACCCCCGGCAAGGTGGTGCTCGAGAGCCGCCGCGGCACCACCAGCCACCAGCTCAACCCGTGGTTCACGCTGGACCCGGAGGCGACCGCCACCGAGGAGCACGGTGAGGTGTGGAGCGGCGCGCTGGCCTGGAGCGGCTCATGGAAGCTCGTGTTCGAGACCACTTCCGGCGGCTGGGTCCATGCCTGCGGGGGCGTGAACGACTTCGACTGGGCTTACCGGCTGTTGCCCGGTGAGGAGCTAATCCTGCCGCGGTTCGCCGGGTTGTACACAACGGGAGGTTTCGGTGCCGCCAGCCGAGAATGGCACGCCTGGCAGCTGGCCCACGTCCTCGGCCGCGGTGACGATCGCGCCCGCCTGACCGCGCCCGGCTCGCCGTCCTTCTCGCACATCGCTCCGGTCCGCAGCGATCCGGCGCCCGCCGCCCCGCCGCGGGTCACGTCGGTCCGGGTCCCGCCGGCGGGGGCCGTCGGCAGCAAGCCGCCGCTGCGACCGGTGCTGTATAACTCCTGGGAAGCCACCGCTTTCGACGTGAACGAGGCCGGGCAGATCCGGCTCGCCGAGCTGGCCGCCAGGCTCGGGGTTGAGTGCTTCGTGATGGACGACGGCTGGTTCGGCGAGCGGCACCACGACCGGGCGGCCCTCGGCGACTGGACGGTCAACCGGGGAAAATTCCCGCGCGGCCTGGGCCCGCTCATCGAGCGGGTCAACGAGCTCGGCCTGCGGTTCGGGCTGTGGGTCGAGCCGGAGATGGTGAACCCGAACAGCGACCTGTACCGGGCGCACCCCGACTGGGTATTCCACTTCGCTCGCCGCACCACGTCGCTGCAGCGTAACCAGCTGGTGCTCAACCTGGCCCGGCCCGACGTGGCGGAGTGGATGTTCACGACGCTGGACCAGCTGCTGTCGGAAAACCGCATCGAGTTCGTCAAGTGGGACATGAACCGGTCGTTCTCCGAGCCGGGCTGGCCAGATGCGTTCCAGGCGGGCGGCAACCCGGAGCGTGCCTGGACCGACTACGTGCACAACCTCTACGCGGTCTTCGACGCGCTGCGCGCCGCCCACCCCGGCGTCGACTTCGAGTCCTGCGCCAGCGGCGGCGGCCGGGTTGACCTGGGCATCTTGCGCCGCGTCGAGCAGGCGTGGACCTCGGACAACACCGACGCCTGGGACCGGGTGAAGATCCAGGAGGGCTTCACCCAGGCCTACTCGCCGCAGGCGATGATGGCCTGGGTGACTGACAGCCCCAACTTCCACACCCGCCGGGAACTGCCGCTCAGCTTCCGTTTCCACGTGGCGATGGCCGGCGCGCTCGGTGTCGGCGGCGACCTGCTGCGCTGGACCGAGGCGGACCTCGCCGAGGCGGCGGAGCTGATCGCCGTGTACAAGGACATCCGCCCGGTCGTACAGCACGGCCGGCTGTACCGGCTCGCGTCGGTGCTCGACGGGCCGCCGGGGGCGTCCGGCGCGTTCGCGGCCAGCCAGTACGTCGCGGGTGACGACGTGGTTATCCTCGCCTGGTGGGGACCGCAGCCAGGCGGCGCCCGCCCAAGCCGGGTACGGCTGGCCGCCCTGGACCCCGCCGCCCGCTACCAGGACGCCGCTTCAGGGCAACAGCACTGGGGCGCGGCGTTGCTGACGGACGGCCTCGCGCTGCCCGCGGAGACCGCGAGCACCTTCGGCAGCACCCTTGTCCGCCTGATCCGCGTCTAGAACGCGCTACCTCCGAGCATCTCTAATACCACCGGCCACGATGACGTCAACGACACCACTGCCCTCAACAGCACCCCTTAGCCCAGCGATTCCGCCGGACCGACGGCACCATCGACCTCAACAGCACCCTTAGCCCAGCGACTCCGCCGGACCGACGGCACCATCGACCTCAACAGCATCATCGCCGCAGGTCAAGGCATGATCAGGAAGGGTTATTGGTGTGATAACGCCTAAAACCCTTCACAACACCACAAACCTTCATGAAATAGCCCTGTCCGGGCGCATGCGGCGAGTAGCAGGCAGCACACCGCCCTCACCAGGCCCGGTGTTCCCGGCCTGAACGCCGCCGCGGCCTGAACGCCGCCGCGGCCCGAACGCCGCCGCGGCCCGAACGCCGCGCCGCCCGGTGCCAACGACGCCGTTTCCAGGCCAGTCGGCCGCAACCGGTCAGAAGTTAACCAAGTCTTAATTAGTAGGGAGGAGCCCCGGGTTATCGGCGGCGCCGAGGGGCGCATGGCTGCTTTTCCCTAGTCACATCCCGCGAGCCTGAACCAGGAGGCCGCCATGAAAATCCCGAGCACCACGACCACGGTATCCATCGCGGGTGCCGCCGCGCTCCTAGCGATTCTCCCAGCGTGCGGCCGGGTCGGCCAGCCCGGGACGGGCTCCTCGCCGCCCCTGGGCACCTCCGCGACCGCATCCGGTCAGTCCCCGACGTCCGGCCAGTCGCCGACGGCGACCCAGCCCGGCTCGGTCACCGCGTCACCCTCCTCGTCGTCCCAGGTGCTGTCCTTCCGGCTGGCTTACCCGTGGCACTGGCCGAACGACACCGCCAGGCCCGGGCACGTCACCCACGCCTCGGCCGTACCACCGGTGCCCGAACTCGTCCAGATCAAGGTGGGCAGCCACCCGGCCACATCGGGCGACCGAGCCTACAACCGGATGTCGTTCACCTTCACCAGCGCCTTCCCCAGCTACCGGATCGAGTTCGCGAGCAGCCTAGTCAGCGACGGCAGCGGCAAGGTCATCCCACTTGGCGGCCAGGGCGTGCTGAAGATCGTCTTCACCGGCGCCCAGGCGCACACCGCCGACGGAACGAAGTCGTCGATCATTTCCCAGCCTTCGCCGGGTATCGGCTTCCAGCGGATGACCGACTACGCGCAGGCCGGCGACTTCGAGGGCGTGCTCACCTACGGCATCGGCATCAGCTGGCCGACTGCGCACTCCAACCCGCAGTTCCCGGTCCGCGCCTACGAGCAGGAGACGGTCGCCGGCGGCCAGCACCGCTACACGGTGGCGATTGATATCGACGCGAGTAACCCGTCATAGGCGAACGTTCGACGACCACGCATCCCGCGGGCGATGACCGGCGACCTCCTCGCCACCCCCGTTCAGGCGTTAGCTGTCACCGGCTCCTTCTCGTCGTGACCGGTGACGTGGATGCTGTGCGGCTTGGCTGACTCGCGGACCGGGATGGTCAGCGTCAGGACGCCGGCGGAGTAGTCGGCGGTGATGTGCCCGCTGTCGAGGGTCTCACCGAGGATGACCTGGCGGCTGAACGTGCCGACCGGGCGCTCCGCCACGAGCAGCTCGGCGTCGTCGCCCCCGACCGGAATCCGCTCCACGCGGACAGTCAGCACGTTGTGCTCGACGCTCAGCGCGATCGACTCAGCCCGGACACCGGGCAGGTCGAAGAGGACGTAGAAGACGTCCTTGGCGCGGTACGCGTCCATCGGCATCGCGGCCGGCCGGGCGGCGGTGCCAATTACCTGCTGGGTCAGCAGCTGGTCCAGTTCACGGTACGGGTCACTGCGGATGATCATGACCCTCAGCCTCCTCGTTTGGTTCTTCGTGCCTGTGCTAAGACCAGCCCAGCAAGCGCGCCGCCACCCCGGTAGGGCCGTCCGTCTGTTCCGAACAGGGACCGGTGTGATGCTCGTTCGCCAGCGGTCATGGACCTAAGTCCCGCGCCGATGCGACTTTCGTGCCTACGCCTGGACAGGGGCGGCGCTCACCATGAAAGTCGGGACTCTCGTGACCGCGAGAAGGGAGAAGCCCGTGAACACTCCCCTGACGCCGTCCGCCGCGGAGGCGGCCAGGCCCGAACAGGTAGCGGACGGGCTCGCCGCGCATGTCGTGAGCGAGGCCGTGTGGGCACCGTCGGTGCATAACACGCAGCCCTGGCGGTTCACCACGGACCCGGGCGGCCTTTGCCTGTACGCCGACCCGGCCCGGCAACTGACGGTCGCCGATCCCGACGGCCGTGAGATGCTGCTCAGCTGCGGTGCGGCGCTGTTTACCGCCCGGCTCGCGCTGCGGGCGGCCGGCTGGGTCCCCGAGGCGCAGGTCCTGCCCGACCCGGCCCAGCCGCTGTTGGTGGCCCGGCTGACCTGGCAGCACCGCGCAGCGGCGACCGGGTTCGAGCGCCTGCTCGCCGCCCAGGTCCGCAGCCGCCGGACGCACCGGGGCGGGTTCGACCGGCTGCCGCTGGCACCGGAGTTCCTCACGGTGCTCGGCGAAAGCGCCGCTCAGTACGGCGCGGTGCTGGTCGTCGTCGCCGATCAGGGCATCCGGGCGGCGCTCGCCGAGGTGGTGCAGGCAGCCGAGGAGGCCATCGAGCTAGACAGCGCGCGCGCCCGCGAGCGCGCCGCGTGGGCGGCGGCGCCGGGCAGCGCCCGGGACGACGGTGTCCCGGCGGACGCCTACCCGGCACGGGAGGAGCGGACCTTCCCCTACTTCCCCGCCCCCGCCTTCGCCCGCGGCCACGGCTGGGGCCTGCCGCCGCTGAGCACCCTGCCGAGCCATTCCGCCGGGACCCCGTGCATCCTGGCGACCAGCTCCGACGAGCCCGCGGACTGGGTCGGTGCCGGCCAGGCACTGCAGCGCATCTTGCTCACCAGCGCCGCCCGGGGCGTGGCGGCGGCACTGCACACCCAGCCGTTCCAGCTCGGCTGGGGGCGTGGTCTTGTCGGCCTGCCGCCGGGCCTGTACCCGCACGTGATCCTCCGCCTGGGCGTGACCACCCAGGTAGCCGTCGGCGTCCGGCGCCCGCCGGGCAGCGTCTTGGGCTGAGCCGCCCTGCCGCACGGGGCCTGGTTGACCACGGAAGTCAACGACTGTAGAGTTTCGCCCACGCGTATTCAATGATCGTTGAATTAGGGGTATGTCGTGTGGGCGATGGTCTTCAAGGAATTCCGCGAGCTCCGGCGGGACCGGCGGACGGTGGCGATGATGATCGCCTTGCCCGTCATCCTCCTCGTGGTGTTCGGTTACGCAGCGAACTTCAAGGTCAGTGACATCCCCACGGCGGTGGTCGGCCCTGGCGCGACCCAGGCGGCGGCCGTGCTCAACGGGTCCGTCTTTCACGTCAGCGAGGTCGACCCCGCCGCTGGCGAGCCGGCCGCCCAGGACCTGCTGCGGGACGGCAAGGCGGTCGTGGCGGTGGTGACCGGAGCGGGCGCACCGCGCGTCCTGCTGGACGGGACGCAGCTGTTCTCGGTGCAGACGGCGGAGACCGCCCTGGGCAAGATGGCGTCGACCACCGGGATCCAGCCCCAGGTCAAGATCCTCTACAACCCGAGCCTGAGCACCTCGTGGGTGATGGTGCCCGGGCTGGCCGGGCTGATCCTGGTGTTCATCGGAACGCTGATCACCAGCCTCGGCGTGGTCAGGGAGCGCCAGTCAGGCACCCTCGAGCAGCTCGCCGTGATGCCGTTCCGCGCGTGGGAGGTGATCGCGGGCAAGATCTTGCCCTACCTGATCGTGGCCGCCGTTGACCTCGTGCTCATCGTCGTCATCGGCATGGGGGTCTTCCACGTGCCGTTCGCCGGGAACGTGGGCTCGTTCGCCCTGGGGGCGGCGCTCTTCCTGCTGGTAACGCTGGGCATGGGGATCCTGGTCTCCACGGTGTCGCAGAACCAGGGGCAGGCGATCCAGCTGGCGTTCATGCTCGTCCTGCCGCAGGTGCTGCTGTCGGGCCTGATCTTCCCGGTGTCCTCCATGGCCGCGGGCGTGCGGTGGATCTCCTACGTGCTTCCGCTGACCTACTTCATCCAGGTCAGCAGGGGAGTCATGCTGAAGGCGATGCCGCTGTCCGGCCTGTGGGAACCGATCGGGCTGCTCGCGGTCCTCGCCGTGGTCGTCCTCGGCCTGGCGATCTTCAGGTTCCGCCGTGACCTCGCCCCGAGCAGCGGCAAGGAACGCGCCGCGGCGCGCAGCGGCGAGCCGGTGGCCTCGTGAGCTGGGGACTGCGGGAGGTGACCGTCACCCGGGGGCACACCGAGGCCCTCGCCGGGGTCACGGTGCCGGTCGACCCGGCGGGAGTCACCGTCGTCGTGGGCGGCGACGGCGCCGGCAAGTCGACCTGCCTCCAGGTGCTTGCCGGGCTGCTCCAGCCCAGCCTCGGCACCGTGCTCCGGCCGCCGAAGGAGCGCATCGGGTACGTGCCGGCCACCGCGGGACTGTACGCGGACCTGACCGTTCAGGAGAACCTCGACTTCTCGGCCAGCGCCTACCGGCTGTCGGGCGCTGACTACCGGCAGCGGGCGCACACGCTACTCGAACAGACCGGGCTCGGGCCTGCCCGGCGCCGGCTTGGCGGGCAGCTCTCCGGCGGCATGCAGCGCAAGCTGGCCGTCGCCATGGCCCTGCTGCACGCCCCCGCCCTGCTGGTGCTCGACGAGCCGACCACCGGAGTCGACCCGGTCAGCCGCGCCGAGCTGTGGCGCCTGATCTCGGCGGCCGCCGCGGACGGCACCGCCGTCGCGGTCAGCACGACCTACGTGAACGAGGCCGCCCGCGCCGCCCTGGTGGTGCTGCTTGAAGACGGGAAGACCGCGGCCAGCGGCACCCCCGCGCAGATCCTGGATGGCTTCCCCGGCCGGCTCGGTGTCATGGACGGCGCCGAGCGCCCCGGCCCGCTGTCCTGGCGGCGCGGCGTCACCTGGCGGGTATGGGCGCCGGAAGGCGCCCTTCCCGCGGGCGCGCGGCCGGCCGCACCGGACTTCCAAGACGCCGTCGTCGCGGCCGCGCTCGCCCGCCAGCGGCCAGGACAGGGGGGATGAGCGATGGAGTACCTGGCGGAGACGCACCGGGCGCTGCGGCGCTTCGGCCGTTTCACGGCGGTGTCCGGAGTCGACCTCACCGTCCGCGCCGGCGAGATCGTCGGCCTGCTCGGCGCGAACGGTGCCGGCAAGACGACGCTGATCCGCCTGCTGCTCGGCCTCTTGCCACCGAACGAGGGCGTGATACACCTGTTCGGCGAATCTCCGTCCATCGGGACCCGCCGCCGGGTCGGCTACGTGCCGCAGACCCTTGGCCTCTACGCCGGGCTCACCGTGCGGGAGAACTGGGACTTCACGGCGGCGGCGTTCGGCGGCGCCGGCACGCCGCTGCCGGAGGAGATTTCCGCGTGGCAGGGGCAACTGGTCGGCAGCCTGCCGCTCGGCGCGCAGCGCCAGGTTGCGTTCGCCGTCGCCCTCTCCCACCGCCCCGAGCTCCTGGTACTCGACGAGCCGACGTCTGGCGTCGGCCCCCTCGGCAGCGCACGGCTGTGGGAGGGGATCAGGAAGGCCGCTGCCGCGGGCGCGGGAGCACTGGTGACCACCCACAACATGGAGGAAGCCGAGCAGTGCGACCGGCTGATGATCATGGCGGACGGCAAGGTCGTGGCGTCGGGCACCGCCGCGGACATCACCGCCGGACATGACGTCACCGAGGTCCGCGCCGCCGACTGGAGCCGCGCCTTCGCCCTGCTCGACGGCAGCGGGTTCCGCGTGCAACTGCACGGCACGATGCTGCGTGCCGGAGCGCGGCCAGCAGATATCTCGGCCGTGCTCAGCCGCGCGCGGATCGAGGCTACCGTGGAGTCAGTCCCGGCCAATCTCGAGGAGGCATTCGTGGCGATCGTGGCACGGCCTGCTCCATGGTGAACCGCACCGGCCGCCGGCCAGGGAAGCAGGAAACCCGCGATGCTATCCTCGCCGCTGCCCGCCGCGGGTTCGCCACCCGGGGGTATGACGCCACCTCGGTGCGCGCGATAGCGACCGGCGCGCAGGTGGACCCGGCCCTCGTGATCCACTACTTCGGGACCAAGGAAGCGCTCTTCGTTGCCGCGACCGGCCTGCCGCCGGGCCTTCCAGCGCTCATCGCGAGCCTGGCCGGCCTGCCGCTGCACGACTTCGGGCAGGCCCTGGCCGGCGGTTACCTCCGCTTCGTCGACAGCGACGACAGCCGCAACGCGATCCTCGCGCTCGTCCGCTCGGCGGTCTCCCACGACGAGGCCGCGGCCATGCTCCGCGAGCTCCTGACCGCACAGCTGCTGCCGGTCATCACGCGGCTCACCGGCCACCCGGACGCGCAGCTGCGGGCATCATTGATAGCCGCGCAGCTCATCGGCATCGCGATGCTCCGCCACGTGCTGCGCGTCGAGGCGCTGACCAGGGCGACACCAGACGACATCGCCACCCTGGTAGGCCCGGTGATCGAGCAGTACCTGCGCTAGCGGGCGGCAACAGCCCGCCGGTCTGCTGCTGCAGACGGCCATCACTGCTGCGATCCTCATCGACCTCAACCCGCTCTTCGCCTTCCTGCCGCTGTGCGCCGTGGTGCCGGTGCTGCTCGAGCGCGTGGCGCAGAACGCCGTGGAGTCGGCGCGCGAGCGGACAGCAGAACGGTTGCGGCTCAACAAGCACCTCATCGAACTCGCGACGAGCATGGGGTCGGTCCGTGAGCTGCGCCTGTTCGGCAGCGAAAACGAGCTGCTTGCCAGGCAGCGGGGAAGTCCACGCTGCTCTTCGGCCGGCCGCGCCGGGCAAGGACAGGGCGGCGTGACGATCCTCGTCAGCCACCGTTTCTCTACCGTCTTGATGGCCGACCGCATCGCCGTGCTCGACCACGGGCGGCTCGCCGAGTTCGGCTCGCACCGCGACCTGGTGGCGGCCGACGGGCTCTACGCCGAGCTGTTTGCCCTGCAGGCCCGCGCCTACGGACGGTAAACCCCACCTCGCCATGGGGGTGCACATCAGGGTGTTTCCGGGGATTGTCCTCATGTTGCTCCTGCCTGCTGCCTCATAGCGTGAAGTTCGTCTGCCGCGCGACGACGGGAAATCCGACGCGGCCCGTAATGAGATCCCGAGGGGACACGTTGAACGAGGGCAAGAGTTACACGAGCGAGCGCGGGTTGTTCGCCTGGCTAGGGCGGGCGGTCGTCCGCCACCCGTGGCGGGTGATCGCGCTCTGGGTGATCGCGGCGGCGGCGGTGATCCTGACATCGCCGGGCCTGCCGACGACATCGAACGAGAGCAGCTTCCTCCCGAAGAACTACGAGTCCATCCGGGCGATGGACCTGCAAGACAAGGCGTTCCCGCAGACGGGGAACGTAACGAGCGCGGCGGCCATCATCGTGTTCTCGCGGGCGGACGGCGGGCAGCTGACCGCTGCGGACTCCACGCAGGTCACGGAGATCACGAAGACGCTGGACGCCAAGCACATCCCCGGCATCGTCAGCATCACGGCCGGCCCGGAGTCGGCGAACCACCTGGTGCGCAGCGCGATGGTCGCCATGCCCAACTCCGTGGTCAACGGCAACGGAACCGCGTCCGACAACGCGGTGAAGGCACTCCGGGCCGGCATCAAGCCGCTGGTGGCCGGAACGCACCTGGAAGAGGGCGTGACCGGGCAGGCCGCGCAGAGCCTGGACAGTGAGCAGTCGGGCAACAACGCCGATCAGATCGTGCTGCTCGCGACGCTCGGGTTGATCCTGATCCTGTTGCTGATCATCTTCCGCAGCCCGGTCATCGCGCTGCTGCCGCTGATTGTCATCGCGGTGGTGTCGCAGGTCGCGACCGGCCTCATCGCCACTGTCAACAAGGCCCTGAACCTCAACACGGACAATTCAATCTCCACGATCCTCATCGTCGTGCTGTTCGGCATCGGCACCGACTACATCCTGTTCCTGATGTTCCGCTACCGGGAACGGCTGCGTCGTGGCGAGGACCGCAAGCAGGCCATGGTCAGCGCGGTCACCCGGGTCGGCGAGGTGATCTCCTCGGCCGCGGGCGTGGTCATCGTCGCGTTCCTCGCGCTGGTCTTGTCCACCGTGAGCGTGCTGCGCTCGATGGGCCCGGCGCTGGCGATCGCCGTCGGCGTCACCCTGATCGCGGGCCTGACGCTGGTCCCCGCGGTGGTCTCGCTGCTCGGCACGAAGGTGTTCTGGCCGTCCAAGTCGTGGCAGCGGGAGCCGCGCGCGGCACGGTTCGGCGCGATCGGCAACGCGCTCGGCCGGCGGCCGGCGCTGTTCGCGGGCGTTTCCGGGCTGGTGCTGGTGGCACTGGCGATCGGCGCGTTCGGTTTCAAGCCGACGTTCGACCTGTCCTCGGCCGGCATCCCGGCCAGCGCCGAGTCGCAGCGGGCGCTGGTCACCCTGGAAAGGGGCCTGCCGCCCGGCTCGACCGACCCGGCCGACGTGCTGCTGCACTCCTCATCGGGACCGCTGCCGGCGTCCGAGCTATCGGGCTACGGCACCGCGCTCAAGGCGCTGCACGGCGTCGGCTCGGTCGGGGCGCCCGCCCTCAGCGCTGATCACCGGACCGCCGCTTACCCGGTGACGCTGAGCTATGACCCGGCGTCCAGGCAGGCGGTGGGCGTGATGCGGAGCTCGATCATGCCCGGGGCGCACGCCGCGGCGCCGCGGGGCACGTACGCGCTCGTCGGCGGCACGACCGCCGTGTACGCGGACATCCAGCGCGCCATCAACCACGATTACGCGGTCGTTTTCCCGGTCGCGGCGGTCATCATCCTGCTGATCTTGATGCTGCTGCTGCGCAGCCTGGTCGCGCCGTGGTACCTGCTGGCCTCGGTCGGCCTCGGCTTCGGTGCCACGCTGGGCGCGAGCGTCCTGGTGTTCCAGGGGCTGCAGAGCCAGGCCGGCCTGGTGTTCCTGCTGCCGGTCTACATGTACCTGTTCGTCGTGGCGCTCGGCACGGACTACAACATCTTGATGATCGCCCGGCTGCGCGAGGAGGCGAGAGAAGGCCGGGATCCCCGCCAGGCCGCCGCGATGGCGCTGCGGCACACCGGCCCGGCGATCGGCGCGGCCGGGCTGATCCTGGCGGGCACGTTCGCCTCGCTGATGCTGGCGGGCAACACGATCCTGTCGGAGCTGGGCTTCGCGGTGTCGTGCGGTATCGCGCTGGCCGCGTTCGTCATGGCGATGTTCTTCGCGCCAAGCGTCACGGCGCTCATCGGCCGCCGCGCCTGGTGGCCCGGGCACGGCGACCGGGCGGCGGAGGTGCCGGCGGCCGAACGTGAGTCCGTGTCCCGTTGACATGCGAAAAAAGGTGCGGTAGGCAGGTTGTTCCTGTCTACCGCACCTGCCCGCCTGCGCCGCTGCGGCGGGCGCTCGGGGCGGTACCGGCGCGGCCCCCGGTCTCCGTCCGGGGAACCGGGGGCCGCTTTTGGCTGT
>DASWAE010000060.1:0-1966 GCA_036391275.1 Trebonia sp. | reverse complement strand
ATCTTATACGTCATTGATGCCCGCGCCGCCAAGGCCCCAAAGGCCGTTGAGATGCCCGGGGGCGCGGGCCCGCCCCAATAAAGAACGGCCCCGGCAGATCGCCGGAGCCGCACGTGGATTTCGCTGACACCCGCCGGGCTTGGCTCGCCCGGCCGGTCTCTTCGCCCCGTCAGCTCCCCTGGCTGGCCGTCAGCTCACCGAGCCGGACCTTGGCCTCGTTCACCGCGGGCGCGTCGGGATACTTCTCGACCACCATCTGGTACGCTCGGACGGCGTCCTGGGTCCTGCCCGCGAGCCGGTAGGCTCGACCGGCGCTCACCAGGTAGCTGGCCTTCACGAACGCGAGCCCGGCGTTGGCCGCGGCCTGCTCGTAGGCGGCGGCCGCCTCCGGGAACTTCTTCGCGTTCTCCTGGGCCTCGCCGAGAAGACCGTAGGCCGGCGCGGCGAACTGCGCCGCCGGCTTCTTCGCGACGAACTCGCTCAGGTTGACCGCGGCCAGCTCGCTCTGGCCGCTGGCCATGCGAATCTGGTTGAGCGCCAGGACGGCCTGGTTGGCGGCTTCGGTCCCGCTGTACAGCTGGATGACCCGCTGGAGGTCGGCGGAGGCCTGCGGGAGGTTCCCCTGGTCGGCCGTCGCGAGGGCCTGAGAGTAGACCCGGTTGGCGAACTGCTCCTTACGCTGCCCACTGGTCACGACGAACCAAACGCCGAGCGCGATCACCGCTGCCACTCCTGCCGCGGCGACGGCCTGGCGCGTGGGATCCTGAAACCAGGAGGTCGCCGGCGTCGCTTCCGCCGCCTTCGCTTTCGCCGTCGCTTCTACCGTCGTCGCCATGAATCTCCGGCTGGCTCAGTGGAACTATGGCTCGTGCCCCCCGTTACCGGGAGCCAACAAACCTACAAGGATGCCGCATGCTCACGCCAGCGGCGGGCGTTTCGATCCGGTGGACCGCTCGATTCCGGCGCCCCGCGCTGCGCTGCCCGCCCCGGCCCTCGGAACTGCCGGGTCCAGTCGACATAAAGTACTGTGTAAGCTGCAGTGACGTAAGGCACTACACAGCAGTGTGATCCATGATGGGGATCAAGTGGTCTGGCGGAGGCCGGGCGACGCCGTAGCTTTGGCGGACCGCTGGATGGGCGGTCAGCGGAGCCGGGGGAGCGAGGCATGAGCCGGACGCAGAGCGGATTCCTGGGTGCCCTGGTCGTCGCAGCGGTGCTCGCGGCCGCTTCCGCATGCTCCCGCGCGGGAAGCGCGGAACTCTCCGCCGCGCCACCGGCGGCTCCCGACCCGTCGCCGCCCCCGGCAGACCCGTACCACCCCGCACCGCGCGACACGCTGGACGCCGAGAGCTACGACGGATGGAAGCAGTTCAGCCTGCACTGCGCCCGCTGTCACGGCGAAGACGCGCAGGGCACCTCCTTCGGCCCGAGTCTAGTCGCCGCTCTCCAGCCCGGCGGGCACGTACCCAGCCGGGACGACTTCATGACCGTTCTGGCGCTCGGGCGCCCGGACAAGGGCATGCCGTCCGCCGGCACGCTCGGGCTGGACGCCGCGCATTTCGCGGGTCTGTACAGCTACCTCAAGGGGAGGAGTGAGGGGCGCCTTCACGGCGGCCGGCCGGCGCGGCGGAACCCGTGACTCCCATGGCGGGTCGTGGCAACGCGGCCGCGAACTCCTCCATGCTTCGGAGGCGGTCGCCGGCAGATTTCGCGAGGGCGCGGCTGATCGCCTGATCGACGGCCGCGGGCACGTCGGGGTCGAGCCGTCGCACCGAGGGAACGGGTGCCTGGA
Source organism: Trebonia sp. (assembly GCA_036391275.1). Lineage (GTDB taxonomy): Bacteria > Actinomycetota > Actinomycetes > Streptosporangiales > Streptosporangiaceae > Trebonia. Next base: position 174 of record DASWAE010000060.1, on the reverse strand, counting down.
GGATCCGGGTGGCCAGCTCCATGAGCGACCGCCCGACGTATGGGGGGGCGCCCGTGAGCATTTCGTACAGAATGCATCCCAGGCCGTACACGTCCACCCGCTGGTCGAGGTCCCGCTCTTCCCGGAGCTGCTCCGGGCTCATGTAGTGCGCCGTCCCGACGATGACCCCGGTTT
>DASWAE010000059.1:0-26561 GCA_036391275.1 Trebonia sp. | reverse complement strand
CACCGCGGACGACCCGATGATGAACGGCTTGCGGCGGCCGGACTTGTCCGACAGCGTGCCGAAGACGGACCCGGCGGCGAGCAGCGCCACCGCGTAAAGCGCCATCATGATCAGCAGCCCGGTCTGCGGGTCGTGGTAGTGCGCGCCGTTGGCGAGGAAGTACAGCAGGTACAGCGTGCCGAGGTCATTGCCCAGGTTGATCATGAAATGCGTGATCCATCCCCAGGCGAAGTCCGGGTAGGCCCGTGGCGACACCCACAGCCGGCGCAGTGCCGTGGAGACCGGGTGCTCGGGCTTGAACTCGACGGGCAGCGGCTCGTCCGGGGTCCGCAGCGCGAACCCGGCGGCGAAGCCGACCACGATGACGGCGCAGGCCACGTAGCCGGCCGACATGCGGGTGATGATCACGGTGACAAGCAGCGCGCCGAGCACGGTGCCGAGCATCTGGCTGATGCCGATCAGCGCGCCGAGCGTACCGCGCTGGCTCACTGGCACCCGGTCGGGCAGCGCCGCGGTGAGGGTGGCCAGCATGCCGCCGAGGCCGAGCTCGGCGATGAACCAGCCCACCGCCATGACCGCGACCGCGGGCGAGGCGGCGACGATCAGCAGGCCGGCCGCGGCGACGAGCGCGCAGCCAAGGGTCCACGGGTGGCGTCGGCCGCGAGCCGAGGTGGTCCGGTCGGACAGGGCGCCGACCACCGGGTTGGCGATAAGGCCGGCGATAGCTCCCACACCCATTACCACGGATAGCAGGACCGCATCGGTTCCGCCCGGCACGGCGTTATTTTTCACGACGTGGTCGTGCAGCGACTGCACCTGCTCGGGCAGCAGGACCTGCAGCGGCGCGTAGATGGCGAGCCACAACCCGATGTTGGCCAGGAACAGCAGCGATATCCAGCTCGCCCGCACCGGCGCGGTCGGTTCCGCGAGCGCGGCGGGCGTCGTTACCTCACTGCCCGTCGCGATGGCCTCATCCAAAGCAGCGTCCTTCCCCGCGGTAGGTCGGGACGCTCTCCGCGATCCCGTCAGAAGAGTCAATCAGGTGGTAATGGGTGAGCCGCTCGGCGAGCTCGCCGCCCTTCGCGTGCCGCAGCCAGACCCGGTCGCCGATGCTGAGCCCGTCGGCCGCCGCACCGGTCACCGGCGTCTGCACCTCGCCTGCTCCCTCGACCTTGGTCAGCTTCAGCCCGGCGGGGCGGAACGGCGTCGGCAGCCGGTCCGGCGTCCCGCTGCCAGAGGCGATGTAGCCGCCGCTGTACAGGGTGGCTATCCCCGGCGCCGGCCGCCGCACCACCGGCAGCGCGAACTGCAGCGCAGGCTGCGGATGGAAATTCCGGTAGGCGTCGAACAGCGTGGGCCCGACCAGCCCGGAGCCCGCGGCGAGCTCGGTGACGGACTTGTCGGCCGCGGTGGACTCGAGCGAGCCCGTGCCGCCGCCGTTAACGAACTCAAGCGGGGTCAGCGCTCGGATCCGGCGAACGGCCTCCGTCCGCCGGACGCGCAGTTCCGCCGCCGAGCGCGCCTGCATCGCCTGGACGACGCGGGCGCGCAGCGGGCGCCCGGGTGGCGCGTCCCCGAGGCCCGCGATCTGGCCCTCGTAGCCGAGCACGCCGACGAGCGTGAATCCCGGCCGCCGCAGGATCTCCTCGGCGAACGCCGCCGCCTCGGCCGGGGTGCGCAGCGGCGACCGCCAGGTGCCGATCTGCACGACCGGGCCGCGCGGCAGCGGCCGCCAGGACATGTCAAGGTCAAGGCAGACGCGGACCGGCGGGTGCCCCGGGCCGAGTGTCGCGTCGATGAAGTCCAGGTGGCGGACCGAGTCGACGGTCACCGTGACGTGCTCCCTGGCGGCCTCGTCGGCCGCGAGCGCGCGCAGCGCCGCGCGGTCGGCGGTCGGGTAGGCGACCAGGATGTCGTCGCTCATGCCGGAGCTGTGCAGCCAGAGCGCCTCGGCGAGCGCGTAGCACATTACCCCCCGGTATCCTGGGCGGGCCAGGGCACGCTCGATGAGATGCCGGCAGCGCAGTGACTTGCTCACCACCCGGATGGGCACGCCGCCGGCCCGCCGGACGAGGTCACGTGCGTTGGCGTCGAACGCGGCGAGGTGAACGACGGCGAACGGCGGGTCCAGGTGAGCGGTCGCCCGGTCGAGCTGGTCCTGACCATCGACGTCTCTCGACATTATGCCTGACATGCGGAAACATTAGCCGCTCTCCTGGAAAGTTGGGCCACTGAGGTGGAAAATCAGCGAAATGGTTCGGCGACCTGGCAGAACTGGGCAGGCACGGCGAGCGCAAGCCCGGCCAGGCGGTACTGGCCGCGCAGCACCGAGGAGATCGCTGACGCCATCACCAGCGCGGCGCGAGATGGCCTTACCGCGCGCGCCCTTGGCAGCGGGCACTCGTTCACCCCGGCGGCGGTCACCTCGGGCGCCGCGCTCGACCTGTCCGGCTGGAACGGCATCGTCAGCGCGGACCTGGCCTCCGGGCTGGTCACCGTCCGGTCGGGCACCACGATCAGGGAACTGAACACGGCGCTCGACGCGCTCGGCCTCGCCATGGCGAACCTGGGCGACATCGACGCGCAGACGGTGTCCGGGGCCATCTCGACCGGGACCCATGGCACCGGCGCGAGACTGCAGGGCATCGCCGCCCAGGTGGCCGGGCTCGAGGTGGTGCTCGCCGACGGCTCCGTCGTGTCCTGCTCGGCCACCGAGCGCCCGGACCTGTTCGACGCGGCCCGCGTGTCGGTCGGCGCGCTCGGCGTGCTCGCCACGGTCACCCTGCAGTGCGTGCCCGCCTTCACCCTGGCCGCCGACGAGCGGCCGATGCCGCTCGTGGAGGTGACCGGCCGCTTCGCCGAACTGGCGGCGGGCAACGACCACTTCGAGTTCTACTGGTTCCCTTATGGCAAGAACGCCCTCGTCAAGCGGAACAACCGGATCGCCGGGGCGGGCGTACCGGGCGAAGGAGCGCGAGTTCCCCCGCCGATGCCGCGGTGGCGGCGGTTCCTTGAGTACGAGGTGATGGAGAACGCCGCCTTCGGCGCGCTCTGCAGGACCGGGCGGGCCATCCCCACCGCGATCAAGCCGCTGAATCGGCTGGCCGCCGCCAGCCTGTCCAAGCGGTCGTACTCCGCGCCGTCGCACGAGGTGTTCGTGACGTCGCGCCGGGTCCGGTTCGTCGAGTCGGAGTACGCGGTGCCGGCCGAGTCCCTGCTCGGCGTGCTCGCCGAGCTGCGAGCCGGCGTCGCGCGGCTCGCGGACCCGGTCATGTTCCCCGTCGAGGTCCGCGTCGCCGCCGCCGACGACGTCTGGCTGTCTACCGCCTACGGGCGCGACTCGGCGTACGTGGCGATTCACCAGTACACCGGGCTGCCCTACCAGGAGTACTTCAAGCTCTTCGAGTCGATCGCCGGCGCGGTAGGCGGCCGGCCGCACTGGGGCAAGATGCACGTCCGCGACGCTGCCTACCTGGGCGGCGCCTACCCGCGCTTCGCTGACTTCCTGCGCCTGCGCGACGAACTGGATCCGTCGCGGGTGTTCGCTAACGGCTACACGAAGCAGGTTTTCGGAGACTGAACCGCCCTTGCCGCGCCTTGCCGTCCCGCCTTCCCCGCCAGTCCCTCCACGCCTGTGGCGTAACGCATGATCATGAAGGGTTGCGGGGTCGTGAAGGGTTTTCGGTGCGATGGCACCTAAAGCACTACATGATCATGGTCGGCCAGTGGCCTGGGCGCTGTCCGGCCCGGTTGGCCCGGCGACTCACCGGTTTCTCCTTCGCCTCAATCGGCGCGCGGGTAACCCAGGTAACTGAGCGGGCTAGCCGCTGAGCCGATCGCGACTTCGATACGTGTCTGTTAGTGGACGGTGGGTTACATAGGCAAGGCGGACGTGGCTGTGAGGTGTCGTGGCGGTCGACGGGGCTGGTTTTAACGGTCTTGACATTGCTCTCAAGGGCCTGAGGGGGTACGTGATCCGGGAGATTCCCCGGCGCGAAGACGTGGCGCATGAGGCGACGACGGAGCAGGAGGTCTCAGACACAGGCCGCGCCCAGCGGCTCGCGGCGCTGCTGGCGGCCTATCACTCTGGGGCTACCGGAGGCACGAAGCGTACGGTCGCGTTCGGCTGGGTGCGCGGTTCTGCTGGCGGCCCGGTCCGGGTTGTCGCTGCCGGGGACGTGCTTGCCGGCGGGGTGGACGAGCGGACGGCGGAGGTGTTCCTTTCACTGCCGGCCGGGGCGCGGGCCCGAGTGCTTGCCGAGGGGGAACTGGCCGGCCTGGCAGGGGAGCTTGCCTGCTGGCGGGAGATCGCGGGGATCAGCGACGGGCTGCTTGTCGCGGACGGGAGGCAGCGGGACGGGGAAGCGCGAAGGGACCGGACGGGCGGTGTCTCGCTTGACACGGGACTGCTCGGGAGCTGGACCGGGGCGTTCGGGTGGGTGGTTGTCGCTGAGCCGCTCGCGGCGGCGGAGCTCGAGGCGCTGGCTGAAGAGGCGGGGCGGCGGGAGCGGCTCGCGGCCGCGTCGGCGGACCGGTTTCCCGAACGGGAGGCGCAGGCACGACGGCTGAAAGAAAGGCATGCCGAACTGCTGCGTGGCGTGTCCGAGGGGTTCTGGCGGATACGGGTCGCGGTGGGGGCGGCGGATGAGGTGAGCGCGGCCCGGGTCGCCGGGTTGTTCTGTGCGGCCACGGACCTCGCCGGGCTGCCGTATGCGCTCAGCCCGGCGGGCGTGCAGGCGCCGGCTGGCGAGCCGGGCGGGGACGGCCGGGCGGCTGCGCCGTTCTACGGGTCGACGGCGCTGCTCGCGGCGCTGGCCCGGCCGCCCGAGGGAGAGGTGCCCGGCGTCCGCTTCGCGCTGCGGCCGGACTTCGACGTGACGCCTGAGGCACCGGCGGGTGAGCCGGCCTCCGGCGGTATCCACCTTGGCGAGGTGCTCGACGGGAACCTGATGCCCGCCGGGCCGTTCGCCCTCTCCGCCGGCTCGCTGAACCGGCACGTGTTCGTCTGCGGCGCGACCGGCGGGGGCAAGTCGCAGACCGTCCGCTGCCTGCTCGAGTCGGCCACCGCGCGCGGCATTCCGTGGCTGGTGGTCGAGCCGGCCAAGGCCGAGTACCGGCTGATGGCGAGCAGGCTCCCCGGGACCAGGATCATCACGATCAGGCCAGGCGAGCCGGACGCGATCGCGGCCGGGCTCAACCCGCTCGAGCCCGCCACTTTCGGCCCGGGCAGCAGCTTCCCGCTGCAGACGCACGCGGACCTGGTCAAGGCACTGTTCATCGCGTCGTTCCAGGCCGAGGAGCCGTTCCCGCAGGTGCTCAGCGCCGCGCTCGGCCGGGTCTACGAGGAGGCGGGCTGGGACCTGGCGCTCGGCGAGCCGCGGGGCGGCCTGACCCGGGCCGGCCAGCACAGTGCCGGCCAGCCGCCGCCGCCGGCAGCCGCCTACCCGACCCTCACCGCCCTGCAGCGTGCCGCCGAGAGCGTGGTCGCCGAGATCGGCTACAGCCAGCGGGTCACCGACGACGTGCTCGGTTTCATCAGGGTCCGGCTGGCGAGCCTCAGGCACGGCACCACCGGGCGGTTCCTCGAGGGCGGGCACCCGCTGGACTTCGGCGCGCTGCTGCGCGCGAACGTGGTACTTGAGATCGAGGACGTCGGCGACGACGCGGACAAGGCGTTCCTGATGGGCGCCGTGCTCATCAGGCTGGCCGAGCACCTCCGGCTGGCCCACCGCGCCGGCGGCCGGGCGGCCGGCCTGGCCCACCTGACCGTCGTGGAGGAGGCGCACCGGCTGCTACGCCGTCCCGAGCCGAACGGTACCGCCGGTGCCGGGGCCGCCGGGCACGCGGTGGAGCTGTTCGCCGGGCTGCTCGCGGAGATCCGCGCCTACGGCGAGGGGCTGGTGATCGCCGAGCAGATCCCGGCCCGCCTGGTCCCCGACGTCATCAAGAACACGGCGGTGAAGATCACCCACCGGCTGCCGGCCGCCGATGACCGGGAGGCGGTCGGCGCCACGATGAACGCCACGCCGCGCCAGTCCCGCTACCTGGTCACCCTGCCGCCCGGGCAGGCCGCCGTCTTCTCCGACGGGATGGACTTCCCGGTCTTGGTGCAGGTCAAAGATGGATCCGAACGGGAGGTTGCTTCGACCGCGAGCACCGCCGATGCCCGCACGGTGGTAAGCACCCGGTCGGGCAGCTGCGGCAGCGAGTGCCTGGCCAGGCCGTGCACGCTGCGCGAAATGCGCGGGGGCCAGCGGCTGCTCGAGGACGTGCCGCTGATACGGCTGTGGGCGGAGCTCGCGGTGCTGGCGCACCTGACCGGATGGCCGATGCCGGTGCCCGTCACCGGCGCGCTCGCGGCCTGGCCGGCGTCAGCCCGGCTGGCTCAGTGCGCCCTCGCCCACGCGGCCGACGCGGCCGTGGCCGCGCGCCCGCCGGTCGCCCGCCCGGACGCGCTCGCCGTGCACGTGGCGGAGGCCATCCGTGCCTGGGCGGACCACCGCGAATGGCACTGCTCGCCCGACGAGCCGGAATGGCTGCTCGGCGCGGAGCTGACCGACCAGGTGATCACCGGGGTGGCCCGGCCCGCCGTCCTCGCGGCCGCGGGCACAGCCGATGCCGTCGGCAGCATGTTCATCGACTGCCAGTGGGCACTCGACTACCTGGGGCCGGGAGTGCCGCGCGGCTCAGGGGGCGGGGGCTCCTAGCTCTCCAGCTCGCGGTCGAGCCTGCACTGGATGGCGAGCTGCCGGCGCAGGGACGCCTCGTCGTCGGCGTCCAGCGTCATGACCCGCCCGGTGCCCAGGTCCTCGCGCCGTACCACCAAACCGGTCCGGGTGGCCCACCAGCGGCCAGCGTTGCTGTGCCAGATGTGCCACCCGGGAAAATCGGCTTCTACGCGCGCGACCCGCTCGTCCCACCCAGTCATGGCGATTCCTTCCCGGATGGAAGAGCGGTCCCGTATTAAAAAATGAATGTGCGTCCGCACGGTGTCAAGGGCGATCACCTGCGTCAGGAGATCGCCCTTGACTCGGAACTACCACTGGGATGTCGTGACCCGTCCGTTCGCTGAAGTCTCAGCATTCGGGTCGACCGGTGTGGCTGGCGCGTTCGGCTGCTCCTCGGCCTTGCTACCTGCCTGCTCGCTGTCGGCGGTCATCGCCGAGCGGTAGCGGTAGCGGACGACCGCGGCGCCGGCGCCCAGGGCGGCCAGGATAGCCGCGCCGAACGCCGTCCAGGCAAGCGCGCTCCGCTTCGAGCGACCCTCGGATGGCTTAACCTGGCGTGCGGTCTTCCTGAGTGCGGAAGATACCTTGGGCGCGGCCGTCTTGACAGTGTAGTCGGCGGCGCTTTCCAGGCGCGGCGCGGCCCAGCGGCGAGCGCCGTAGACTCCCTGGTCTACTCCCTTGCGTACCTTCACGGCCGCCGTCTGGGCAGCTGCCTGGGCGGCGTCGCTTGCGTTCTGCGCCGCTACCTGCGCAGCGGCCGCGGCGTTCTGCGCCGCTACCTGCGCAGCGGCCGCGGCGTTCTGCGCGGCGACCTGTGCTTTCGCCTGGGCCGCGTTCGCAGTGAGCGTCGCGGCCTTCGCGGCCTTCGCGGCGGCGACCGAACTGGCGTTCCGCGCCCGCTTCACGGCCAGAGCCTGGCTCATGCCCTTGGTCCGGTTCGCGACCTGCTGGGTTTTGCTGAACATCTGTAGAACCCCCTCGTCAAGGTCTCGGTACGTCAAAGTTCCCAGGGGCGCGGGATTCAATCATCTCGGTCCGCGGCTGAGTGTCACTACCGTTGAGCCGGTACGGTGATTAATGCAGTGTCAGAGACGTGAACTGGCCGGACTGGCCGGCCTGGAAATGAACGGGATTACACGATGACCGAAGCGCTGACCGCGACGCTGACGACGACGCAGGGAACGGTCACTGTCCGGCTGTTCCCCGACCACGCGCCCTTGACTGTGCGCAACTTCGTCGAGCTCGCTGAGGGTGGCAGGGAATGGACCAACCCGAAGACCAGGGCCGCCACCAAGGACAAGCTCTATGACGGCACGATCTTCCACCGGGTGATCGCCGGCTTCATGATCCAGGGCGGCGACCCGCTCGGCACCGGCACTGGCGGCCCTGGCTACCAGTTCAAGGACGAGATTCACCCCGATCTCCGGTTCGACAAGCCGTACCTGCTCGCGATGGCGAACGCTGGCCCTGGCACCAACGGGTCGCAGTTCTTCATCACCGTCGGGCCGGCCCCGTGGCTCAACGGCAAGCACACGATCTTCGGCGAGGTCATCGGCGGCGCCGACGTGGTGGACAAGATCAGCCGCGTGCAGACAGTTCCCGGTGACCGCCCGGTGCCCGACGTGGTGCTTGAGTCGGTCACCATCCAGCGCGGTTAAGGATTTCCGGTAATCCCCCATGACCACACCGGACCAGGCCAGCTCAGCCGGCCAGGAAACCCCGCCCACCTGTTACCGGCACCCGAACCGGGAGACCTGGGTCTCCTGCGTCCGGTGTGGTCGCCACGCCTGCCCCGACTGCCTCCGCCAGGCGGCAGTCGGGCAGCAGTGCGTGGAATGCGTGCGAGACGCCGGGCAGGGAACCCGGCGGCCGCGGACCGCCTTCGGTGGCCGGCCAGTGGCCACCGCCGCGGTGACCTGGGCCCTGGTCGGCGTTAACGTGCTGGTCTTCCTGATCGAAATGGCCAAGCCGAACCTGCTGTACGAATGGGGCATGCTCGGCACGCCCGCGCTCACCCCGGCCGGGATACAGGCCGGGGTGGTGAACGGGGAATGGTACCGGCTGCTCACTTCCGCGTTCACCTCGCCCGGCACCTCGCTCGGTGGCCTGGGCTTCCTCGACATCCTGTTCAACATGTGGGCGCTCGTGGTGGTCGGGCCAAGCCTTGAGCAGATGCTCGGCCGCGTGCGCTTCCTCGCGGTCTACCTGCTCAGCGCCCTCGGCGGCGCGGTGCTGTTCTACTACATGCAGCCCCATGGCCTGGCGGCCGGCGCGTCCGGCGCGATCTTCGGGCTGTTCGGCGCATGGTTCGTGCTCGCCCGCAAGCTGCGCCTCGACGCGCGCGGGATTGTCACGATCATCGCGATCAACCTGGCGTTCAGCCTGTTCTACCGGTCAACGATCGCCTGGCAGGATCACGTTGGGGGGCTGATCGTCGGCGCGCTGACCACCGTGGCTTTCGCGTACGCTCCGCGCAAGAACCGCACGGCCCTTCAGGCGGGCGCCGCGGTCGTGATACTCGCCGTGCTGGTCGTGCTCGTGATCCAGCAAACGCACCACCTGACGAGCCAGTTCGGCTAGCGGCTCAATGCCACCTGGTGGCGAGCACCACGCCGGCGATGATCAGCGTGAAACCGCCGACCAGGTTCCAGCCGCCGAGCGTGCGGAGCACCGGCATGTTCGCGGCGGTGACGTAGTACAGCGCGATCCAGGCGAGGCCCACGAGAAGGCAGACGATCATCGTCGGCGCCAGCCACGCCGGGCTGACCGCGCGCTTGGGTGACCGAGTGGGCGGGGGCGTGTAAACCGGCTTCTTCCGGACGCGGGACTTAGGCACCGCGCACCTCCTGGTAGTTCCTTCCGGGGCGTGACCCCGAGAGTCTATCCCGACCGGCCACCATGACCGTGACGTCAGCCGTGACCGGCGTCACGGTCCGGTGGTGCTGACGGTTGGCGTGGCCGCCGGGCTGGTCGTGACCGTCGGGCTGGTCGTGACCGTCGGCGATCCGGTATCGGTCGGCGACCCCGTGTCCGTCGGGCTCCCGGTGGCCTGGGGCTGCACGAAGATCTGGATCAGCGTGCCCTTGGGCTCCACCGTATTCGCGGCGGGGTTCTGGTTGTAGACCGTCCCGGGCTGGACCATCTGACTAGCCGGGGCAGGCGTGCTGATCGTCTGCACGGTGAACCCGTCCTGCCGCAGGATCGACTGCGCCACGACCGCGGTCTGGTTCACCACGTTGGGCACCTGGACGCCGCCGCCGGACACGTACAGTGTGATCTGCTGATCCGGGGGGTACTTACCGGGCGCCGGGGTCATGTGGTCGACGGTGCCCGCGGGCTGGGTCGACTGCGCGTCCGGCACCGGCTGAACGTTGGTGAAGCCGAGGTTCTTGAGCTGCTGTTCCGCGGCGGTGGCCTGAGCGCCCTGGAGGTTGGGCAGCGTGATGCTCGCGACGCCGGTGGAAACGTTGACGATGACCGTGCTGCCCTTGGGCGCGCTGTTGCCGTTGTCCGGGTTCGTGCTGATCACGAGGCCAGACTGCACGGTTGAGCTGGCCTCCTTGTGCTCGACGGGCACCAGCCCCGCGTTCCTGATGGCGGACTGCGCCTGCTGCCAGGTCATGCCGTCCACCTGCGGGACGAACGCGGAGGAGCCGCCGCCGCCGTTCAGCAGGATGACGGCCACGATGATCGCGGCGAGCACCACCAGCCCGGAGATGAGCCAGGGAAGCCAGCGGCGGGCGCCGCCGCGCTGGTCGCCGCCGCCGTTACCGTAGCCGTAAGGCTGCTGGTACCCGGTCTGGTACGGGGCCACCGTGGTCGGCGCCGCGCCCATCACGGCCTGCGGGCCCATCTGCTGTGTCCGCTGCTGATAGTCGTAGTACTCGGCGCGGGTCGGCGGCATGGCCGCGGCCACCTGCATGCCGGATGCGGCGCGCTGGATGTCCTGCTGCATCTCGGCGGCGCTCTGGTAGCGGTCGTTCGGTGACTTGGCCATGGCCTTGAGCACGATCGAGTCGGCCCACGGCGGCAGCGACTGGTCGACCCGGGACGGCGGCACCGGGTTCTCCCGCACGTGCTGGTAGGCGATCGCCACCGGGGAGTCCCCGGTGAACGGCGGGCGCCCGGTGAGCAGCTCGTACATGAGGCAGCCGGTCGAGTACAGGTCGGACCGCGCGTCCACCCGCTCGCCGCGCGCCTGTTCCGGCGACAGGTACTGCGCCGTGCCGATCACCTGAGCGGTCTGGGTCATCGTCGCCTGCGCGTCGCTCATCGCGCGGGCGATGCCGAAGTCCATCACCTTGACGTCGCCGTTGCGGGTCACCATCACGTTGCCCGGCTTGATGTCCCGGTGCACGATGCCCGCCTGGTGACTGTACTCAAGGGCGCGCAGCACGCCGGAGACGATCTCAAGCGTCCGTTCAGGCAGCAGCCGGTGGCCCTCGATCAGCAGGTCCCGCACCGTCCTGCCGTCCACGTACTCCATCACGATGAACGGGACGGGCACCCCGGACGACATGTCCTCGCCGGTGTCGTACACCGCGACGATCGACGGGTTGTTCAGCGACGCGGCGGACTGCGCCTCGCGGCGGAACCGCGCCTGGAAGGTCTGGTCGCGTGCGAGGTCGGTGCGCAGGGTCTTGACCGCGACCACGCGGTCAAGCCGGAGGTCCCTGGCCCGGTACACCTCGGCCATGCCGCCCCGGCCGACGACACCGTCGAGCTCGTACCGGTCACCGAGCAGCCGGGGCTGTGTCATGTCTCGCACTCTTCCAAACCGCCCTGCATCGAAGTATCGCCCCTTAGCTGCTCGCCGGCCCGGTCACCGTACTGGTGCCGGTCGCGGTGCCGGTCGCGGTACTGGTGCCGGTCGCGGTGCCGGTGCCGGTCGCGGTGCCGGTGCCCGTCGCGGTACTGGTGGCAGTCGCGGTGCCGGTGCCCGTCGCCGTCGAAGACACGCTCCGGCTTGTGGTCGGGTGTACTGATGTCGACGGGGATGCCTTTGGTGATGTCGGTACCAGACTAACGCTTGCCGGTGCGGAGCTGACCATGCTTACAGGCTGCGTGCCGCTCGCCGTAGAACTCACCCGGTGCGCGGACGCCGTGGTCGGGGGCGAGATGGTGGTGTTGGTGCCGGTTATCGACGACGTCGGCCCGTTGCTGTTAGACAGCAGCACGGCCACGATGGCGATGACGCCGATCGCCGCCGCGCCGATCCCCCCGTAGAGGACGCCGCGCGAGCCGCCGCGCGAAGCAGGCATCCGTTCCGCATCATTTTGATAAAAATCAGCGGTGGTGGGGGGCGGGAAGTTCGGCACCAGCGGGAGATCGGCGGTGACCGGCCCGTGGTAGCCGGTGCGGTGGCGCGCATCGCGGATCACGTCGGCGCGGTCCGCCACGTGCCTGGCCGAGTCGGGCCGGTCCTGGGGGTTCTTCGCCAGCATCTGGTACACAAGGTCGGCGACCGGGCGCGGCACGTCGGAGGGAAGCGACGGCACCGGGTCGTGCTTGTGCATGATCGCGATCGCCAGCGGCTGGTCAGCGACGAACGGCGGGTCGCCGGCCAGGCACTCGTAGGCAACCACGCCGAGCGAGTACACGTCCGATGCGCCGGCCAGCGGCGCACCCGTCGCCTGCTCCGGCGACACGTACAGCGCGGTGCCCATCACGATGCCGGTCGCGGTCAGGTTCACGTCAGGCACGTTCGCCTTCGCGATGCCGAAGTCGGTGATCTTGGTCGTGCCGTCGGCGGTGATCAGCAGGTTGCCGGGCTTGATGTCCCGGTGCACGATGCCGGCCCGGTGCGCGGCGTCCAGGGCACGGGCCGCCTGGGCGACGATGTCGAGTACCACGTACGGGTCGAGCCGGCCGTACCGCTCGAGGATTTCCGACAGCGGCTGGCCGTCCACCAGTTCCATGACCAGGTAGGGACCGCCGAGCGGGCTTTCCTCGCCGTAGTCGAAGACACGGGTGATGCCCGGGTGGGACAGGGACGACGCGTACCGTGCCTCGGCCCGGAACCGCGCGCGGAACTGCTCGTCGCCCGCGTGCATGGCGGCGAGCATCTTGATCGCTACCGGACGGCCGAGGATCTGGTCGGATCCTCGCCAGACTTCCCCCATGCCGCCGGTGGCGATCCGCTCGATGAGCGTGTAGCGGCCGTCGAGTACGTAGTCGGTCACTGAATCCCCTGGGTTGCCAGATAGGCCTTGATAACCGCGACGGCTATCGGCGCGGCGGCGGCAGCCCCATAGCCCCCGCCTTCTATCATGACGCCCACGGCTATCTTTGGGTTGCTTACCGGGGCGAAAGCGGTGAAAACGGCGTCCGGGTTGGCGCTGGCCCCGTTCTGCGCGGTTCCGGTCTTGCCCGCGATGACCAGGCCGCCCTCATTGGCCGCGTTGAAGGCGAAGCCGGTGCCCTCCTGCTGCTGCACCACCGCGGTCATCATCTGCTTCTCGTAGCTGGCGACGGTGCCAGAGATCGGCTGGCTGAGCTGCTGCGGCTGGGTCTGCTCGACGATCGACAGGTCGCTGGCGGTGACCTGCTGGACGAGGTAAGGCTTCATCAGCGTGCCGCCGTTGGCGATGGTCGCCGCGAACATCGCCTCCTGCAGCGGCGTCACCGTGGTGTCGTGCTGCCCGATCGCGTCGAAGGCGGTGAAGGACTTGTCCTGCTCCGCGGTGAAGTTGGACGGTGCCACGGATACGCCGGGGATGTCCAGCGCGTTGTTCAGGCCGTAGGCGTTGGCCATCGACTTGATCGTCGAGCCGCCGAGCTGGATGCCGAGGTTGGCGAACGGGGTGTTGCACGACTGGGCGAACGCGTAGAGCACCGGCGTCTTGCCCGAGCCGTTGCCGCACTGCTCGCCGTTGTCGTTGCTCAGCGTGTTCCCGTTCGGCAGGGTGAGCGGCTGCGGTGAGTCGATCACGGTGTCCGGGTTCCGCGTCGAGTCCTGGGTGTACCACGCGGAGCTGGTCACGATCTTGAACGTCGAGCCTGGCGGCAGCGTGGTCTGCGTCGCGTTGTTGATCAGCGGGCTCGGGCTCTGCCCGCTGAGCGTGGTGTCGATCTTGTTGAGCTGGTTGGTGTCATGCACCGCGAGCTGGGTCGGGTCGAAGCTCGGGTAGGACGCCATGGCCAGGATGGCGCCGGTGGCGGGGTTGAGCGCGACCACGCCGCCGACCTGCTGCTTGCCGTTGATGGTGTGACCCGCGAGCGCCTGCTGCAGCTGCTGGTAGGCGACCAGCTGCGCCTTGGAGTTGATCGTGACCTGGACGGTCGCGCCCTTTTGCGGCTTGTTGGTGATCATGTCGAGGAAGTTGCGGAACGCGAGCTGTGAGCCGGTGCCCGTCAGCAGCGCGTTCTCCGCCCGCTCGACGCCGGTCGCGTAGTTGGGCGCCTGCGACTGGGTGAAGATGGTGTCGTAGCCGGTGACCGGCGCGTACACGGCGCCGCCGGGGTACACGCGCTGGTACTTGAACAGGTCGTTGGACGGCTTGGTGGTGGCGATCGCCTTGCCGTCCGCGGTCACGATGTTGCCGCGCTGTATCTGGTTCTGCTCGTACTCGGTGCGGTCGTTCAGCGGCCGGTTCGCCAGGCTCGGCGCCTGGACCGCCTGCAGGTAGTTCACGTTGACGAGCAGCACGACGAACATCACGAGCACCGCGAGCGATACCCGCTTGATCGAGCGGTTCATCCCGGTCACCGGAGCGACACCACCTGAGTCATCCCTTCGTCCTGAATCGGGCGTGGCGCCGGGCGGCGCGCGGCGTCGCTCAGCCGCGCTAGCACCCCGACGAACAGCCAGCTCGCCACCAGGCTGGAACCGCCCTGGGACAGGAACGGCGTGGTGATGCCGGTGAGCGGGATCACCCGGGTCACGCCGCCGACGATCACGAAGACCTGCAGGGCGAACATGAAGGACAGGCCGCTCGCCAGCAGCTTCGAGTAGTCGTCCTTGACGAGCATCGCGGTGCGCAGGCCGCGCTGCACGAACAGGCCGTAGAGCAGCAGCAGCGCCATCACGCCGGTCAGGCCGATCTCCTCGCCGAACGCGGTGAAGATGAAGTCGCTCTGAACCAGCGGGGTCCAGAACGGCTGGCCGCCGCCGAGCCCGCGGCCGAGCAGGCCACCGTTCGCCATCCCGTACAGGCCCTGCACAGTCTGGTAGGACAGCTGCGGTGGCCTGATGAGGTTCGCCTGGCTGAACGGGTGCAGCCAGACGATGAACCGCTGGTGCACGTGCGGCACGAGCTCGGATGCGAGGAAGGCGCCGACGATGAACATCAGGAAGCCGAGTATCGCCCACGACCTGCGCCCGGTGGCGATGTAGAGCATCGCCACGAACAGGCCCATGAAGACCGCGCTGGTGCCGATGTCGCTCTCGAAGATCAGCAGCAGCATGCTCAGCGCCCAGACCACCAGGATCGGCCCGAGGTCACGCCGCCGCGGCAGGCTGAAGATCCACCACTTCTCCGTGAGCAGCGACAGCTTCTTGCCGTTGACCACCAGGTAGCTGGCAAAGGAGGCGGCGAGCAGCAGCTTCCCGAACTCTTCCGGCTGGAAGGCGAAGCCGCCGATGCTGACCTGGATCTTGGCGCCGGTGCCCGCCACGCCGCTGATGCTTGACGGCAGCAGCGCCGGGATCGCGATGAGCGCCATGCCGGTCAGGCCCAGTATGTAGGTGTACGGCTGCAGCCGCTTGATGTCCTTGATCAGCCCGAGGAACAGGACGAACACCACGACGCCGAGGACCGTGTAGATGATCTGGGTGACCGTGGCCGACGCTCTGAGCGTCGAGATCGGGGAGCCGCTCGCGCTCGCGTTGCCGTACCGCCCAGCCTGGTTGAGCCGGTAGATCATCACGATCCCCAGCCCGTTGAGCACCGTCGCGATGGGCAGCAGCAGCGGGTCGGCGTACGGAGCCCACCGGCGGATCGCGAGGTGCGCGCCGAGGACGATGACGACGAACGCGACCATGTACTCCGCGAAGGTGGACGGGTGCTGGCCCTTGAGGCTCAGCGCCGTGTTGGCGAACGCGAACGCGACGATGCCGCAGGCGAAGAGGACCATCCACAGCTCGGTGGACCGGCGCTTGGCGGCTGCCTCCTCCGGCGGCTCGCCGAGCGCCGGGGAAGGCATCGTCATGCTGCTCACGCGGCCGCCATAGCCGCCGCCGGCGACGCCTTGGACGTTGGTGACGAAGTAGCCCTGGCGGCCGGCGTGCTGCTAGGCGTCTTGCTCGGCGTAGTGGACGGGGTGCCGGACGGCGTGGCACTCGCCTGCACGGTCGGCAGCGCCGATGCGGCGATACCGAACGCCTGGGCCGGCGCGCAGTCCGGGTCGGCCGGGGCCGGCTGGGTGCCCGGATTGTCCTGCGGCGGGACCTTGATCTTGCCCTTGCTCCTCGCGGCGTTCGCCAGCTCCGCCTGGTACCTGACGTTCTTGGCCTGCCACGCGGCGAGCGCCTGCCACTGCGCCTGGCAGTCGTCGGCATGAGTCTTGAGCTGGTCGACGACCAGCTGAGCGCTGTTCACGCTGCCCTGCGAAATCGTCTGCGTCACCGAGGTCTGGTCGCTGGCTGTCAGCCGGTTCACGGACAGGGTGGTCCGCTGGACGAGGCTGGACATGCTGATGCCGGCCAGGTTCTGGTCGGTACCGCGGAAGATGGCGACGAAGCCGTCCTGCTCGCCGACGTAGTACTGGCGCTGGTTGTACCACCAGAATCCGTACGCGCCGCCGCCCACCAGCAGCACGAGGAGTACGAGCGCCGCCGACACGATCGGCCACCGGCGCCTGCCGCGCCGCTCGTAATCGTCGTCCTCGTCGTAGTCACGGCGGACGGCCCGGTGGCCGCCCGGCCGCCTTGGCCGGTCGCCTGCCGTCGTCGTGTCCCGGTCGCCCTCCAGGCCGGTGCCGGTGTACCCGTCAACCTGGTCGAAGGTGGCGGTATCCCTGATCCGGCCGCCCCGGTCCGCGGGCCGCTCGGTTCGCTCGAAGCCGGCCGGCACGCCCTGGTCGAACGCCTGCGCGTCGAACGTCCCGGTATAGCCGTCACGGGAGCTGGTGGACCAGACGCCGGTTGTCGGCTCTTCCCGCACCACCGGCTGCGGAGCGGTCCTGCTGAGCCGCATGGCCCGCGTCGCCGGGGAGCTCTGCCTGGCCGACGAGCGCAGGCCGTCCGGCGCGCCGTTGGTGGCCGCGCCGGCGAACACGGGCTGCCAGGTCGGCGGTACCCGGCCGTTGCGGGTGTCGACCACGTCGGCCACGATCACGGTGATGTTGTCCGGGCCGCCGCCCCTGATGGCGAGCTCGACCAGCTGCACCGCGGCCTGGTCAGGGTCGCGGAAGGAGGTGAGCGTCTGGTGCAGCGTCTGCTCGGTCACCACACCGGACAGGCCGTCGGAGCAGAGCAGGTAGCGGTCACCGGTGAACGTCTCAAGCGGCCGCAGGTCAGGCTCGGCGATCGTCCTGCCGTCCAGCGCGCGGAGCAGCAGCGACCGGTGCGGGTGGGTGGCCACGTCGTCTTCGGTGATCTTGCCCTCGTCCACCAGCGACTGCACGAGCGTGTGGTCGTGGGTGATCTGCGCGAACTGGCCGTCGCGCAGCAGGTAGGCGCGCGAGTCGCCGATGTGGCAGAGCGCGGCGTACCCGTCAGACCACAGCAGCGCGGTCAGCGTCGTGCCCATGCCCTCGATGGCAGGATCGGAGATGATCAGTTCCTGCAGCCTGAGATTGGCCGTCGAGACCGCGTCGGCCAGTGCGCCGACCAGGTCGGGGCCGGGATCCTCCGCGTCGAGCGGTGCGAGCGTTTGAATGGTGGCCGCGCTGGCCACCTCGCCGGCCGCGTGGCCGCCCATGCCATCGGCCACCGCAAGCAGGTGCGGGCCGGCGTACGCCGAGTCCTCGTTCCCCTCTCTGAGGAGACCGACATCGGACCGTACCGCGAATCTGAGGGCTAGTGTCATCTGCGCAGTTCCAGAACGGTCTTTCCTATGCGAATGGGCACGCCTACCGGGACCGGGGTCGGGCGGGCCACCTTCTGGCGGTCCAGGTAGGTGCCGTTGGTCGAACCGAGGTCCTCAACGAGCCACTGTCCGTCCTGCGGAAATATCCGGGCATGGTACGTGGAAGCGTAGTCGTCATTCAGAACTAGCGTGGCGTCATTGGCCCGGCCCATCGTTACCTGCTGGTCCGCCAGGTCGATGCTCACGCCTGCCAGGGCGCCTTCGGTTACGACGAGAAAACGCGGCGTTCCCCGGCCGGGCTTCGCGGGCCGCGGCGGACGGGGCTGCTGCTGCATCGGCGGCGCCTGGTTCCGCCCGCGGCGGACCTTCGCGGTCACCGTGCCGAGCAGGTCCGTGCGCACGACGCCGATCGCAGCGATGACGAAGAGCCACAAGACGGCCAGGAAGGCCACCCTGATGAGGGTAAGGGTGAGCGCGTTCATTCCGTGCTGTGTCCTCGGCTTCTTCGTCGCTGTCGGCTGGCTGCCCTAAGGGTAGTCACTCCTCGGTCCTCTAGCGCCTGTCTATGCGCCAGCTGGCTGCTCGTGATCAATACCGGTTGTCTTGATGGAAAACCATAGTGGTGCGGCCAAGTGTCACATTGGTGCCGTCAGTGAGCACCACACGGCGCATGGGCTGGCCGTTCACGAACGTGCCGTTAGTGGAGCCGAGGTCGACCAGGACGACCTGGCCGTCCTCCACGCGCAGCTCGGCGTGGTGCCGCGAAACGCCGGCGTCAACCATCCGCAGGTCGCAGTCAGTGCCACGACCGAGCAGGGTCACCGGTGTCTGCAGCTCATAGGTGCTGCCCGTCTCCATGCCCGTGCCGGGCTGCGACCCGGCGATCACCAGCCGTGGCCTGCCGGGGAACTGGCTGCCGCCCGTCCGCGGCAGGTCGCTGACCGGCTGCCTCACCTCGCCCGCCTCCACCGTGTGCCCGCGGATCACTCCGGACCTGATGCGGAACAAGCCGGTCGCCAGGTCGGGAACCCCCTCAAACCTGATGCGCACCGGCCCGACGAACGAGTATCCCTGCTCCTTGGCGTGATCCCTGGCCAGCGTCGCCAGCTCAAGGCTCAGGCTCTCGACGAGGATGTCCAGCCGCTCGGCGTCAGTCTGCGCGATCTCGACGACGAAGTCGTTCGGCACCAGGGTCCTGCCCTGGGCCACGATGGCCGCGCGCTCGTCCATCTCATGCTGGATCGCGCTCGCCACCTCGACCGGCTGCAATTCGGACTTGAACACGCGAGCAAAGGTTCCTTCGACCATGCCCTCAAGCCGTCGTTCGAAGCGCTGCAGAACTCCCACCCGTCGAGCCTCCCTTCGGGCTTGTTATCCATCTGATGTTATCCGGGGCACGAGTACACCGGAGGCCGTGCTAACCTAAGTCGTCCTGCTCGGGGCGAGTGGCGGAACGGCAGACGCGCACGGTTCAGGTCCGTGTGTCCGAAAGGATGTGAGGGTTCAAATCCCTCCTCGCCCACGAAGGCGATGGGCGACCTATGTGCTGATTGACACAGCACCTGGGTCGCCTTCGTTGTATCTCCCGGGGGGACGACCCCCCGGACCCCCCGGTGTCGGCTTACGCCGACGGAAGCGCGAGGGTCCCGTATCCACTTACGGACGATCCCCCGGACCCCCCGGTGTCGGCTGCGCCGACGGACGGCGCGGGTTCCCGTGCCCCGGA
Organism: Trebonia sp.; assembly: GCA_036391275.1. Taxonomy (GTDB): domain Bacteria; phylum Actinomycetota; class Actinomycetes; order Streptosporangiales; family Streptosporangiaceae; genus Trebonia. The sequence goes on along the minus strand of DASWAE010000059.1, from coordinate 7,137 downwards.
GTGCCGTGGTCACCGTACTTGTCGCCTGCGCGAGCACCGGTTGCCTCACTTATATGTCTGCCCTAGGCCAGCGCTGGTGGCTGCCCACCCTGGACTACCCTCCCCTCGGTGCGGTTCTGCTGGTTTCTTGCTCTGGGTTTCTGCTGGAAGCGTCCGCCCGGCCGCGGGTGGCGGCTGAGGTGGGCGGCGGAGCCCGCCTCCGTTCTGGGGCATCTTCGAGTGAAGGAACGGGGGCGTGCTTGGCCTGTGGCCGCGACCTGGTACCCCCGGGGCGCACGCCTAAAGCGATTGATTGCTAATGAGTGCTTATGTTGGTAACGCGGCCGTATATACCTGTTCCCCGCGTGTGCGGCATGGCGTAGCATTGCGCTGTCATACCAATAAGTGTCCCTTTGCGCGGGGACCCTCGGCGGGCGATCTATAGCTATATCTCTAAGTGCGCGATACGGCCATGTCTGCGCGGCGGGGCGGGAAGGTGCTGGGAGCGGCGTGGGGGATGTGCGTTACGCACATTGAGTTTTCAGTCCGCCCGGAGGCGACATGACGTCGAACCCGGCAGGAGAGACGGCACGGCCGCCGGTGCTGGTGGCGCGCATCGGCCGTCAGCAGTACGTATTTCCGGTGGGAATGCAAATCCGGGTCGGCCGTGATCCGGCGCTTGAGCTCGTATCGGTAAACCCGCTGGTGTCCAGGGATACCCACGGCCTGATCACCTCCGATGAAAAGGGCGCCGTCTACACCGATAGATCGCGCCGTGGCACCTTCCTCGACGGAAAACGCCTGAATGGGCCGCTGCGCATCACGGAATCGGTGATCTTGCGCCTTGGCGACCCGGCTACTGGCGAAGAACTCGGCATCACGCCGCCGCTCAGCAGCGCCACACTCGAGCTCAACCGGGAACGCCGGATACGGCGCAGCCGCGTTCGGCTCGGCGCCATCGCCGCCGGCGCGGTCGTCGTGGCCGGCGGCATCGCGGCGGTGGCACTCGCCGCGATCGGGTCGCCCGCCCACAACGGCAAGCCGCCGGTCACCACGACACCGACGCTGAACGCGCTCACGCACGCGCAGGCCGCCACGGTCCGGCTGCTCCAGGGCTCGCAGACCTCGTACTCGGGGTGGGGGTCAGGGACCGTCATCGCGCCCGACGGGCTCATCCTGACCAACGCGCACGTGGCCGAGCCGCAGGCGCCGGGACTGGCGGTGGCGCTCGGCGAACCGCAGAGCCAGCTTGAGCCGAATCCGCCCTACCTGACCGTCGAGCTGACGACCGGCCCGTCATCGCCGGTCAAGGCCAGGTACCGGGCGCGGCCGGTCGCGGTTGACGGGTACCTTGACCTGGCCGTCGTCAAGATCTACGCCACGAGCGACGGCACGCCCGTCGACCTCAAGTCCCTGCGCCTGCCCTACCTCAGCCTCGGCAACGACGCCACGGTCCAGCTTGACCAGACGGTGACGGTCCTCGGCTTCCCCGGCGTGGCCGATTCCGACTCCATCACCGTCACCAGCGGGGTCATCTCGACGTTCGTGCCCGACCCGCTCGGGCACGTCACCGACCCGCGCTTTGAGCTCGAGACCACCGCCCGGCTGGCGCACGGTAACTCGGGCGGCGCGGCCGTCAACGACACCGGCCAGCTGATCGGCGTGCCCAGCCTCGAGGTCACCGGGCAGGGCGGCGACCTGTCGTGGCGGCTGCGGGCGGTCACCGAGGCGCAGGCGCTGATCGCGGCGGCCAAGGCCGGCCAGCCGTACCACAGCAAGATCCTGGTGCAGCGCACCGGCGCCGAGCAGGTGGCCGGCGTCGGCGTCGGCGCCAGCCAGAGCGCGGCCTGTGGCGGCGGCACCGCGCTGCCGCCCGCGGCGTCGGCGGTGTTCGGCACGGATTTCGCCAGCGTCCCTAAGGGCCTTGACCTCGCCATGCTCGTCCAGCTGCCGGACGGCTCCGCCGTGACGGCACCCACCGGCGGGCTACCGCAGCTCACCGCAACCTCGAGCAGCGGGTGCTTCGCCATCCAGGTATCCGCCGCGCAGCTCGGTCTCGCCGCGCTCCCGTCCGGGACCTATCAGATCCAGCTGTACGGCGGCCCGACCCTGGCGCCGATCGGAACAGCCGCCGCGGTCTCAATCGGCGACCGCGGCGCCGCCGGAGCCCGGTAAGGCAGGCGGACCAGCATGACGACGAACCATATGAAGGAAGGCCTGGAGGTTACGCCATGAGCGGGGACACGTATGACGTGCAGGGCGAGGTCCGCGACGCGCTGAACACCGCTGTCGAGGGCTACGGCAAGCGAGTGCTGAACGATCCGCGTGTCCTGGGCAACCTGGTGACGGACCTGCTGCCGGACCTGCCGCGCGAGCGCAGCCTGCTGGTGACCGGGGCCGAGGCCGGCGTCGCGGACGAGCTGACCCAGCACGTCGAGGGGCAGCGCATGGACGCCGACACGGCCGTCTCGCTCGTGGCGCGATCGCTAGCGGAGAGCAGGGCACTGGAGCCTGCTGCCAGCATGTGGGTGGCGACCGAGTACGCGAAGGCGCTCGGCTACCAGGTCAGGTCGCAGATGCCGCCGTCGATGGAGGCGGTCACCGATACCCCGGCGTGGCCGCAGCACGATGAGACGCAGACGGCCAACCAGGTGTTCCAGCCGCCGGTTTACTCACCCCCAGGCCCGGTGCCGCCGGCTACCCCGCCGGCTGGCCCGACGTACCCCGGCCCGGCGGGGCCGACGTACCCCGGCCCGGTGCCGCCGGTCTCCCCGTCGCCAGGCCCCTGGCCCGCTGCCCCCACCCGGCAGCGCAAGTCGCGGCTTGGCCTCTTCCTCGGCGGCGGCGCGGCGGCGGTTATCGTGCTTTACCTCGTTATCGCGGCCGTCGCGTCGACGTTCCCGTTCTCGAAGGCGAAGCCGACCCCGACGCCGACGCCCAGTCCTTCGAAGCCGAGCGTTTCTCCGATCGCGACCACTTCGGCGAGCGCGTCCTCGTCCGCCTCCGCGTCCTCGTCGGTGTCGCCGACGGCGACCGGCACGCTCGCGCTCCTGCCGGCCGGCCTGAAGCCGCTGAAGGTCCTGCTGCCGACCGACATCCAGGACGCGGGCACGGAGTGCGCCGACCAGACGAAGATCCCGTGGACCAACCCCGGCCTGGTCAAGGCGGACTCGTGCACCGCTCCCGACATGCCGAACGGCCAGATATTCGGGTACCAGATGGATAGCACCGCCGACTACAACCAGGCCTGGACCAACTACAACACCTGGGCGAACTTCGGCACGTCGAACACCGTGGCCTGCCCGCCAGGGACGGGTCAGACGCAGGGCGGCCCCGGCGAGTGGTGGGGCCCGCGCTTCCCCAAGCGCGCTGGCCAGGTGCTCGAGTGCTTCACCAGCTCCAGCGGGCCCGTGTACGTGTGGACCTACCCGACCGAGAACGCGTTCATCGTGGCGCAGCCGGACAAGAGCTGGACGTTCAGCAAGCTCGAGACCTGGTGGGAGGACAACTCGGTATGACCCCTTCGGCCCAGTACTCCCGGATGCCAGGCGGCGGCATTTCCCGTCGGCCGCTGCACATCATCATCCTGGCGGATTGTTCATGGGGGATGAAGGGCGAGAAGATCCAGGCGCTCAACTACGCGATCGCCGACATGCTGCCGCACCTGGCGGAGTGGGAGCGGGACCAGGAGCAGGCCCAGGTGTTCGTGCGGGCGATCGCGTTCGCGACCGAGCCGCGCTGGCACATCAAGGACCCGGTCCCGGTCACGGGCATCAGGTGGAAGCCGCTCCAGGCGGTGCCCAAAGGGCTGACCAACATGGGCCCGGCGTTCAGGCTCGCGGCGGAGGCGCTCGGTCCGGGGCAGATCGAGCGCCGCGCGCTGCGCCCCGCGCTGCTGCTGATCACTGACGGCCTGTCGACCGACAGGCCAGGGGAGTTCGAGGCAGGACTGGCGGCACTGATGGCACAGCCCGCGGGGAAGGCGGCGCTCCGGCTGTCCATCGCCATCGGCCGTGACGCTCAGTCCGAGTCGCTGAACAGGTTCATCGGCGACCCGAGCGTCCCGGTGATCGTGGCGGACAGCACCGAGGACATCGCCGATCGGCTGGTGGCCGCCTCGCTGGCCGTGTCGCGCATGTCGGAGTCGGGCGCGGACCGCGGTGAGGTCGCGCGCAAGCTCTTCGGCATGGAGTCAGGGGTGGACGTCCCGTCCGCCATCTTCAATCAGGACACCATCATCTAACCGCCATGACGAGCGAACGTCTCCCCGTCACCTGGCGGGTCATGACCGGCACCGCCCGCGGGGCCGCGCACGACGCGCGCGGCGTGCCTAATCAGGACAGCGCCGAGTCCCTGACCATCGACCAAGCGCACGGGATCGTCGTCGCGGTCGCCGACGGGCACGGTCATGACCGCCACTTCCGCAGCGCGACCGGCTCCAGGCTGGCGGTCCGCACGGCCTGCGCGGTGGTCGGGAAACTCACGGCCGACGCGGGCAGGCAGCCGTGGACCCCGGAACGGGCCGCCGCGCTGCGCGACCGGCTGCCCGAGACCATCGTCGCGCGCTGGCGTGAGGCGGTAGCGCTCGACATCGCGGCGCATCCGTACACGGCGGCGGAGCTGTCCGTGCTCGAGGAGGCCGGCGACGGGCCGGACATCCCCTACGGCTCCACCTTGATCGTCGCGCTGATCGCGGGCAGCTGGCTGATCTGCGCGCAGATCGGTGACGGTGACCTGCTCGCCGTCCGGCCAGATGGCGGCGCATGGTCCCCGGTCACCGGGGACGACCTGCTGGACGGCTACCGCACGACAAGCCTGTGCCAGCCGGCGGCGGTATCCGCCTTCCGCACCGCCAGCCACGACCTGCGGACCACGCCGCTGCTCGCGCTGCTGCTCAGCACCGACGGCTACGGCAATGCCCAGGCCGAGGAGCCATGGCAGCCAGTGGTCGCGCGGGACCTCGCCGAGCTCGCCGCCCGGCATGACCACGGCTGGTTCGCTGTCCAGCTGCCCGCCTGGGCCGAGCGGTGCGCGTCGGCCGCGGGCAGCGCGGACGACACGACGATCGCGTTGCTGCTCGCACCCGGCAGCGAACGGCTCGCCGCCGCCGCGCGCCCGGCGACCGCGGCGGACCGCACCGTTGCCCGGTCCCTGATGGCAGAGGTGACGCAGCCCCCGCGCCAGGCGCCGCCGCTGGCCACCTGTTCCCCTGGCACCTTTTACCGCGGCGCTGGTTCCCCTGACGCTGGTTCCCCAAGCGCTGGTTCCCCTGGCGCTGCTGTCTCCGCCGCCGGCTTCCCGGGCGGCGGGCCTGCGCCAGCCAGGTTCTCCAGGCGCCGTGCGGTCACCGCGGCGATCGCCGCCGTGGCCGCCGCCGGGGCGATCGCCACCGCGGTGGTCATGTCGCAGTCATCGGGCTCCGGCCAGCCGCCGGCACTCCAGCCAACCGGACAGCCCGCTCCCCGGGCAACGCCCTCGCCATCGGGCGCCGTGAGCACGCCGACCGGACCAGCCAGCCGGCCTGGACAACCGTCGAACGGCGGTTCCGCCACCGCGCCGAACGGCACCGGCACCTCGCGGGGCGGTGCGACCCACGCGCAGCCGACCCGCACCAAGCCGGCCGGGAACCAGGGAGGATAAGCGTCATGGACCCGCTGATACAGCCAGGCATGACGCTGCGGATGGAGCGCGGCCAGGCGGCCGTCATCGTGGAGGACCGGATCGGCGAGGGCGGCGTGGGCGTCGTGCACCGGGCCAGGCTGAACGGGGCGCCGTTCGCGGTGAAGTGGTACCGCCCGGGACCGTTCATGGAGGAGCTGCGCAAGTCCATCACCGCGCTGCTGCAGCGCGGTCGTCCGCCGCACAAGTCCTTCGTCTGGCCGATCGACCTGGTCAGCTCCAGTCAGGTGCCCGGGTTCGGCTACGTGATGCCGCTGCTCGAGCCGAGGTTCATCTCGCTGGCGCACATGCTGAACCTGCCCGAGCAGCCGTCTTTTCGCGTGGTGACCACCCTGGGCAGGGAACTGGTCGAGGCTTTCGCCGTGCTGCACGCCACCGGCCTGTGCTACCGGGACATCAGCTTCGGCAACGTCCGGGTGGACCCCGATGCCTGCGAGGTCGCGATCATCGACGTGGACCACGTCGGGCCCGATGGCGGTCAGGCGCTTGTCAAGGGCACCGGCAAGTTCATGGCGCCCGAGGTGCTGCGTGACGAGGCGCTCCCGTCGACGGTGACCGACCTGCACTCTCTCGCGGTGTTCCTCTTCTACATGCTGATGCACGATCACCCGCTTGAGGGCCAGCGCACCGACGCCTCCTACAACTGGGAGGGTGAGCGGCCGCCGGAAATCGACATCATCGTGCAGAACTTCGGCCGGTCGCCGCTGTTCGTGTTCGACCCGGTCGACCCGGCGAACCGGCCGCTGCCAGGTGAGCCGGTGAACCTGTGGTGGTCGATCTACCCGCTGAGCTTCCGCCGGGTTTTCATCCAGGCGTTCACGGTGGGGCTGCGCGAGGCGTCCCTCTCCGGCCGCGTCATCGAGAGCACCTGGCGGCGGGCGCTGCTCAGCCTGCATGACAGCGTCGCGCCCTGCCCAGGTTGCGGCGCCGCGGCGTTCTACGACCCGGAACGGCCCGATCAGCGCTGCTGGGGCTGCCATCAGCCGTTGCCCGTGCCGCCCCGGCTTGAGGTGCCCGGCGGCACGCTCGTGTTGTCCGAGGGCGCGACGGTGACCAGTCACCATCTGTACAGGGATCGCGGCTACCGGCAGGTCCAGGCGGTGGTTGAGGCGCATCCCGGGCGCCCCGGCCGGGTGGTGCTCAGGAACCGGACCGACAAGACCTGGACGGTCGCGCCGGCGGGCGAGCCGCCGAGGCACGTCCCGCCAGGCATGCGCCTCGGCGTCCGGCCGATGACGATCGACTTCGGCGGGGCCATGGGCCGGATGGTCTTACCTCAGGGCACCACGATGACCGGGCAGCGGGCGTTGCGCGCCAGCCAGCTCGGCACTGAGCCGATCAGGTGGTGCCAGAAGTGCCGCGGCGCCCCGATCACCAGGGCGTCGGCGCTGAACTCGGCGGCGATCGCGGCCAGTTCCCGGGCCGGGCTGCCCCGCCAGGTACGGACGTGCACCTCAAGCTCGCTGGCGTCGGCGGCCT
>DASWAE010000058.1:0-18481 GCA_036391275.1 Trebonia sp. | reverse complement strand
GGGGAGTTCAGCGGCGCGCTGGTCAGCAGGCACTCGTACACGCCGTCGGCGGCGCAGTCGGCCGCGAGGTCCTCGGTCCACCACAGCTCCCCCAGGGCCATGCCGAACTGGCCGATGAGGATGCGGTGCAGGAAGCCCATCGGGCCCGAGCGGTCCGGCGGGAACGCTTCCACCGCGTAGGTGTCGCTGGCAACCGCCGCGAAGTGCGCGTCCCACAGGTAGCGGCACATCTCCTCGCCGCGGGCCAGCCCCGGTGTCGTGCTGTCCCGCCGGATCTGCTGCCGGCGCTCGTGGTCCTGCTCGGTGTACCAGCGGGCGAAGCCTGTGTGCAGTAGGAGGATGTCGCCGGGGGCGTACTCCAGGCCGGCGCGGGCGCGTGCCCGCTCCAGCTCGTCCACGCTGAACGCGGTCGAGCTGCCCGGGTTGTAGCCCCGGCCCTCCTCCGCCGCCAGCCGCGGCAGGTCGAGCAGCACGGCCCGGCCGGCGATGCCGCGCCGTGCCCAGTGGTCGACCGTGTTGCGCCGCCCCGAGGCCACCTCGGCCTCGGTGGCGCCGTTGTAGAAGGCGTCCGCCGCGTAGCCGACGTGGCCCAGGGAATCCCACTGGCTCGACGCCTGCGGGTAGAAGTTGTCCAGCACGTCGTCGAAGCCGAGGCTGCCAGGGGCGTGCAGCACGTGCTGCCTGGGGACGCTGCGGCCGGCCGCGATCGCCGGGTCGAACGCGCCAAGCGGAGCGTTGAGCGGGAAGACCGCGCCCTTGCGGACCAGCCGCGCGGCCGCCACCACACGCTCCGGCGTCTGCAGGTTGAGCAGCCCGACCTGGTCATCCGGCCCGAACAGCCCCCACCCGCTGCGGCCGCCCTGCGGCGCGGCGGGCAGGTCATCGTAGCGGGGAAGCCGGGTCCGGTCGCCGTCCCGGGCCGCGGCCGCCTGCAGCGCCTGCGCTTGATCGGAGTCCACTGAAACCTGCCTTCCCCTGGGCCACTCAAGGCCTGTCAGTGACATCATCCGGGACGGGAACGGGAAACGGACTCAGCGAGACCGCCTCAGACGAACCGCGGTGCACGGCATGCAGACGGTAGCCGCTCAACGCCGCCGGGGAGGCGCCGCCGTGATCTCGGGCCGGCCCGCGACCAGGCTGCGTGCCGTCTTCACCCGGTCTGTCTGCGACCTGGTCGCGGCGGCTAGCCAAGGGACCACCGCAGCCGTGCCGCCCGGATGCCGGGCAGTGGCAGGGGGCTGGTGCTTCGCAGCCCCCTGCCTTGCTGGTGCCGCGGTGTTCAGCCCCGTGGGCCGACGAGGTCGCTCATCGGCTGCACATTGGCGGTGTCGCAGGTAAAGGCGAGGCAGCCGAGGTGCCAGCCGTCCTCGATCGTTGCCAGCATCGAGTAGTGGTTGAAGGCGACACCGGAGGTGGCCGGCGAGTGGTTCGAGTGCGAGATGGTCAGTGTCACGACGTGGCCGCCCCCTTGGCCGGCCGCGCTGTCGCAACAGCCCTGGTCGTCCCCGAAGCCATGGAAGCCAGACCCGGTGAAGTCGCTCTCGTCCCAGGTGATGAAGATGACCGAGTTCCCGGTCCAGGCACGCGAGCTCATGATCGCGGAGACCGTGCTGTGCAGGAACGCGTCTCCGGTCGCGATCAGCGACTGCTCCTGCGAGAAGTCGCACGGATCGGAGGACGTGGCAGCACGGCCGTGCATGTCGTGGCACTGGTCAGGGCTGATCCACACGAAATCGGGCACGGTGTTGCCCGCTAGGTCGGCGGAGAGCCGGCTCAGGTCGACGATGTTCGCCAGCCGCGCCGGGTTCGACTGCACATCCAGGTAGGACACGAACGGGTTGTGCTTGCGCTCGTACAGCTGGTTCCCGCACGCGTGGTCAAGCGGCGTCGCACACAGCGCGAACGACTGCATGTACGCCTTCCACGACTTCCCGTGCGCTTCCAGCTGGTCGACGATGTTCGGGACGTTGACCGTGACGTCGCTGTCCGAAGTGACGCCGTTGGTCGAGCCGGAGGTGGCCGCGATGTAGTTCGGCTGGCTCGGATGCGTGACACCGAAGTAGTTCGTCGCCAGACCGTACCGCTGCGCCGCCTGATTGATCCACGGGGCGTTCGGGTTCCCGATCAAGGCGGCAAAGCCCGTGTTCTCCATCATGATCACGAACACGTGCTGGTAATTCTTCAGGTCCGCGCGGTTGTCCGCCCGGGCAGGACCGGCAGGACTTGCCAGCATCCCCAGCCCAGCCAACGCCGCTAGCGCGCCGATCGCCCAGTACCGGCAACGGCGACTGATCGTCCTGCGCATGACAACTCCTTTGTCCCGCTGAGCACAAACCCTACCGAGGGAAGCAGTACACCTGGCTCCGCCAGCGGTCAAGAGTGCGCCACCGGCACCGGCCGCGATCTGCGCATCGGCCGGTTAACTGGCCGCCCACGGGTCCCCGGGCAAATATCGCCCGGGATGCTCATTAACGGAAGGCAAGTATGAATGACAGTCCCCCTTGTTTCGCTGTGATGCGCGGTCGCCGCACCCGTCGGCGCCCGCCGATTCATGCACCGGGCGCGACACGCGGCCGGTGCTCAGGAATCCTGCTGCCGCGCTGTTGAGCGCGGGTGGAGCGCCGGTTGACCGAGTCAGTCCCCACGCGCCCAGCGGTTCGTCAGTGCCGCTCCTCGGTCAGCTCCTCATAGGTGGCGCCCATGACCTCGGACACGGGCCTTCCCGCGTCGAGTGCGGCCGCCATCGCGGCCTCGGTCGCGGCGATCCGCTCGGCGGTAGCGAGCACCACCTCCGCATGCGCGGACGGGATGACAACGACGCCGCCCGCGTCGGCGAGCACCAGGTCGCCCGGTACGACCGGCACCCCGGCGAACTCGACAGGCTGGCCCCAGCAGACTTCGACGGCGCGCCCCCTGGCGGTGACGGCGGTGCTGGCGCTGGCGAACACGGGCAGGCCGACGGCGGCGGCCTCGGCTAGGTCGCGGGCCGCGCCATCGACGACAACCCCGTCGATGCCACGGATGACGGCGGCCCGGGACAGCAGCCCGCCCCAGCCCGCGCAGTCGGTCCGGCCCTGATGGGCGACCACGATCACGTCACCGGGTCCCGAGGCGTCCACGGCTGCGGTGCTGAGGTGCCGCTTCGGCGCGCCCGGTGACGATGCGGGCGCTGCCGCGGGCACGCCGAGCAGGACGGTGACGGCCCGGCCCGCCGCTGGCCGCTGCGCGGCTAGCGGCCGGAGCCCGCCGACCGCGCTCGGCAGGCCGTGCTTGTCAAGCGCGTCAGACACCGCGCAGCTGTCCAGTGCCCTGAGCCGGCTGACCAGGTCGTCAAGGATCATGAGTGCACGTTAAGGCCTCGGCTCAAGTTGGCTCAAACAAACTCAGCGCGTGACCTTCGAGCAGCAGCCCGGGCCACGAGGTCGAGATCATCAAGTGTGAGGTCCCCTTAGCTCCACCCTTAGCCCCACGTTTTGGATCTCTGTTCGGGCGTTAAGACCTGGCCACGAAAGCATCACGATTGCTCAGTTTGGCAGGCATTCACTCTTTTCTTCGTCCTCATCATCGGGTTCATCGTGGTCACGAAGTTCACTAACTGGGGGATCGCGATGCGCGCGGCCGCCGAGGACGGGGAGGTGGCCGCGCTCATGGGAATCCGGCTCGGCCGGGTGGCGATCGTGAGCTGGGTGGTGGCGGGTGTCCTGGCGGCCGTTGCGAGCATCTTCCTTACGGCGTTCCCGTCGCCCGGCCTTGATAACACCGTGGCCGTGCTCGCGCTCGCCGCGTTCCCGGCGGCCATTCTCGGTGGCCTTGACTCGACGACCGGCGCGCTCGCCGGCGGGATCGCGGTGGGGCTCGCGCAGACGCTCACGGCGGGCTACGAGGGGAACCTCACGTTCCTCGGCCGCGGTGTCAGCTCGATCGTGCCCTACGCGATCATGATCCTGGTGCTGCTGTGGCGACCGTCCGGGCTCTTCGGCACCCGTGAGGTCACCCGTGTCTGAGGCCGACGCGACCCGTGGGAGAGGCGGCCGGCTCCGCCGGCCGTCGGCGGGCACCCTCACCCGCGTCGCCCTTGTCATCGTGGCGGTTGTGCTGCCGTTCTACCTCAGCACCGCACTGCTGCAGACCGGCCTGTTCTCGATGGCGGCGATCCTGGGCGCTATCGGGCTCAACCTGCTGACCGGCGACACTGGACAGCTGTCACTCGCGCATGCCTTCTTCGTGGCCGTCGGCGCCTACGGCTATTCCTACTTCGCCGGCACGAGTGGCGTGCAGGGCACCAACGAGGTCAACGGGCTGCACCTGCCTCCCGTGCTGGCGCTCGTGCTCGCCGTCGCTCTCGCTGGTCTTCATCGGCCAGCACATCATGTTCAACGCGTCGGCAGTGACGGGCGGCTTCAACGGCCGCGACGTCACCGACTTCAGCCTTGGCGGGTTCCACTTCTCCGACTCCAGCCCCAACCTCGTCGTGCTCAACGTGCCGCTCGGACGGTACGAGCGGCTGTGGTACCTCGCTCTCGTGCTGGTCATCGGCGGGTACGTCCTCGCCAAGAACATCCTCCGCGGCCGCCCCGGGCGGGCGATGCACATGGTTCGCGACAGCGAGGTGGCCGCAGCCGTCATGGGCGTCAACGTCCGGCGCTACAAGGCAGCGGCGTTCGTGCTCTCCTCGATGTACGCCGGACTGGCGGGCGTGCTTTACGCGCTCACCTTCGGCCACATCGTGCCGGACGCCTTCGACGTGAACATGTCCATCAACTACCTGGCGATGATCGTGATCGGCGGTCTCGCCTCCGTCGGCGGTGCCGCGCTCGGCGCGGTGTTCGTGACGGCGTTGCCGCAACTGCTGCTCCAGTACAGCGACAGCGTGCCGTTCCTGGCGGCACCCGGCTCCGGGGGCGTCGACCCCGGGGTCTTCAGCAGCTACGTCTACGGAGCCCTCATAGTCCTGGTCGTGCTGTTTGAGCGCGGCGGCCTCGCCGCTTTCGGCCGCCGCTTCGGACGAGGGCGCCGGAACCGGCGGCCATCCGGCCCGCGTGGCTGGCTGGCGGCCGGGCGCAGGCCGCGCCCGGGAACCGCTGCCGATGCCGGGGCGCCCGAGCAGTCAAAGGGTGCCGGCCTGCCGACCTGACTCGTCAGCATCTGTCCGTCCATGAACGGTGCGGAGATCCGCACCCCACGTGAAAGGAAGCGCGACACGATGAAACGAAGAATGTGGGGGGCGGGCGCGGCGGTCATCGCCGCACTGCTCGTCACTACCGCCTGCAGCAGCAAGGCCGAGAGCACGGGTGGCGGTAACGCCGGCGGGGTCAAGATGGGTACCGGGGTAACCAGCAGCACCATCACCCTTGGGGTCCTCACCGACCTGCACGGCACGTTCGCCGCGCTGGGCAAGAGCATCACCAACGCCAACAAGCTCTACTGGAACCAGCAGAACGCGCAGGGCGGCATCTGCGGCCGCAAGGTTCAGATCGTGGTCAAGGACCACGGTTACGACGTCCAGCAGGCGCTTCCGCTCTACCAGCAGCTGCGCACCCAGGTCCTGTCGTTGCAGCAGGCGCTCGGTTCGCCCATCAATACCGCGCTGCTCGGCAGCTACACCCAGGACCAGATGCTCGCCATCCCGTCGGCGTGGGCGTCGACGCTGCTCGCGAACAAGCAGATCATGGACGTCGGGTCGACCTACGACTTCGAGATGATCAACCTTATCGACTGGGCTATGCAGAAGGGGCTCATCAAGTCCGGCGACAAGGTCGGGCACATCTACTTCGAGGGTGAGTACGGCGCCAACGGCCTGCTCGGCAGCGAGTACGCCGCGAGCAAGAACAACCTCACCGTCGTGCAAGAGAAGATCACGGCGACCACCAGCGACGTGAGCGCCCAGGTGGCGGACCTGAAGGCGAAGGGCGTCAAGGCGATCCTGCTCACGGCCGGCCCCCTGCAGTCGGCGTCGGCATCCTCGGCCGCCGTAGCGCTGGGCTTCAACGTGCCGCTCCTGTCGCAGAACCCCGGATTCGCCCCGGGCATCATGGCCACCTCGGCCGGCCCGGCGCTGGCGAAGAACTTCTACCGCCAGGTGCTGCTGAAGGCCTGTGCCAACAAGGACCTCACCCGCGCCGGCATCTACAACGCGTTCCGTTCGCTGAGCAGCATCGACACCAACGGCGTGCTCCCGGTGCTCAACTACACGAAGGTCGGTGACGCGCCTACGCACGAGGCGTACATCTGGAAGGCCAGCACGACTGCCGTGGGCGGGCTCGTCCCGGCGCAGGATGGCCTGTTCATGGGTAAGGACGCTGCCGGCTACTCGCCGCCGGGCGTCAAGTCCAGCTGACACCGGGGCTGATGCCGACCGCGACAGCGCCCGCCTTCGCCGACCTTGAGGTCCCGTCGACGGTGCCTGCGAGCGGCTTACGGCAGCAGTGACGGCATCGCGCATACCCGCTGGCTCGTGGGTGGTCGCACGAACCAGCGGGTGTGCCTGTGCGCGGCCACCAGCATGCGCGGCGATCGCCCTGACCCAGGGGCGGTAAGCAAGGGTGATCCCGAACGAGGGCGTGCTTACCCGTGCCGTGAACTGCGCCCCTAAGGAGGTGCCGGCGGATCAGCGTGCCCGGTCCGGCCTTCTAGGACCAAGACTGAGAACCTGGCGTTCTCGGCCTTTTCAGTCGCTCTCGCCTGAGTCCTCGGGCCGGGTCGCCTGATTGGGAAGCTCGGCCGTTTCCGTGAGGTGGATCCAGGTCTGGGAGGATCCTGGGCGGTCGGGGCGGGGGCGGGACTCGGTGCGCCACCCAGCGCCCTGCGGGCCCAGGATGGCGATCAGCGCGGGGAGGACGACCGGGCGGGCCCAGTCGAAGCGGTTGCCGACGACCTCTTCCGGCGGTGCGGCCTGCGCGAGCCATGCCTGGACCCGGCCCCAGGCCAGGCCCTCGGCACTGGACAGGTAGCGGGTGAACTCGGGCCGCTTGCGCAGGGCGTCGATCGCCGCCGCACGGTAGGCGGCCTCTACGTCCGTCGGGCCAGGGGCGGCGGCGGCCGCGTCCGCTGCCAGTTCCTCCAGGACCGTGTCTATCCCCGACCGGGCGACGGGACGGGCGTCCCTGCCCGTGCCCTGGCCACCCGCACCGGTGCTGGCGCCCGCGGCGGCCAGCGCGGAGCGGAACGTCGCCTTCAGCCGGGAGGCGTAGCAGTCGACCGCGTCGCCGTTGTAGGCCGGGTCGCGCAGGATGCGGTTTTCTGCCTCGAAGCTCAGCACGCGGATCGGCAGCGGGTAGGGCCGCGCGCCGCGGTCGGTCCCGGCCGCGCTTGACCAGAAGATCCCGTGGCCGACCAGCGGCTCGTTCAACAGGGTCGCGAGCAGGTCGTCGGAGAAGTGCGCGTTGGCGCGCTTCAATGCCGCCAGGTCCCCAGCGGACAGCAGGTGGAACACGAAGAAGTTGTCGCCCTGGCTGAGCAGTTCCGCTGGGATGCTGCCCGGCTGCTGAGTGACCAGGACCGCGCCGAGACCGTACTTGCGGCCCTCCTTCACCCAGGAAACGAACGGGCTGTCCTCCGCGGCAGCCGAGCCGGCACCGGAACCTGACCCGCCGGCCCCGAGTACCGCCTGAGCCTCCTCTATCACGGCAATGCACGGGACGTTATGGGGAATGGCCTTGGTGAATTCTCGCTGGTTGTGCGCGAAGATCTCGGCCAGGATGATGCTGGCCAGCTGGAGTCCGCGCTGCCCGCGCAGCTGGGAGATGTCCACGACGCACAGCTTGCCGGCCCGCAGCGCGGTCATGAGAGCGCGCAGCAGCTGGCTCGACGGGTCGTGCAGCGCTTCAACAACGCGGGTCATGTTGGAGATGATCGCGTTGGTCTGCAGTTCCTCGTTGGCGGGCTTGATGCCGCACAGGCGCCGGACCTCCGCCGGATCCGTGTCGTAGCGGTGCGCGGCGATCAGGTCAACGAGCCGGCTCCAGCGGTCGGGGCCGAGTGACTTGAGCTTGGTGACATTCTGCTGCTCCTGGCGGTCGGCCGGGAGGGCGAGGCCGATCACCCGCTGCGCCGAGAGCTGGCGGATGTCGAGCTTCACGGAGTCTACGACGAAGGACCCGTAAGCCGGACTTGGCGGCTGCTGTGCGGTGAATACGACGGTTCGCTCTGTCAGCAGAGGGACGTCGGCCAGCCCAGGACGGCCGCCGGAATCAGGCCAGAAGTACTCGCCGTCCGGGTCGAAAATGATGGTGCCGACGGGAGCTGGGCCGTTTCGCGAGGGGAGGACCGGGTTGCCCGCGTACAGGCGCGCGAAGAGCAGCTTGATCAGGTTCGACTTGCCGAAGCCCGCGCGAGCGAAGACGAAGGTGCGGCGGGACACCAGCTGCGCCGCCTGGAAGCGCGGCAGGATCGGCGGGTGCAGGACCACCATCCAGTCCTCAGGCTGGCCGCGCGGGTCGTCGCCGGCGTAGACGAACTCGCCGAAGGCCAGGAACCCGATCTCGGCGCCGGTGATGTCGATCGTGTCGGAGCCGGACGCGTTCGCCACCTCGCGCAGGACCTCGGGCGAGCACAGGGCGACCTTCGCCCCCACGTGCGGCAGCCTGCGGTGGCTGGGGACGAAGATCAGCTTGTCGCCCGCCAGCCGCTCCACGCCAAGCACCCGGATGTCGACCCGGTACTTCAGGTACTGGTCGCGCAGCTCATCGGGGATGGGCCGGTCGTCGCGCATGGCGCGGATGGCGTAGTCCTCCCCGATGGGAGAGACCAGGCGGCCCTCAGCCGACACGGACGTGATCCGGCCGAGCACCGCCTCGTCCTCGTGCTCCAGCTGGACCAGGACGAACTGGCCGTGCATGGGGATCGACTGGAGCTCGTCGCGGTAAGGGAGCACCAGGTCGGCGTGGAACTCCATGCCGCTGGCGGAGAAGCCGCGGAAGACGCCGACGACGGCATGGGGGTCGAAGAGCCGCATAACCCGTAGCGCCGCGCTGCGACGTTCTGCGTGGCGAGCAGCAGCGCGTCCACGATGTGCCGCTTGCCGTCGCCGACGTGCTCGCGGACGGCGCCGACCAGCCCGTCCTCGATGATGTCGAGGTCCAGGTCGGCGACCTGGGAGTGCGCGTCGGCTTGCTGGAGGCTATACGGGTAGAACGGCACCGGGAACCCGGCTGCCGCGTCGGCCTGGAGGTGGCCGAAGATGGCCTGCGCGTCCTGCCGCTGCCACGCGAGCAGGTCCGCGGTCCAGATGGGATCACCCGCATGGGGGCCGAAACGCACGAAGTACATCGCCCCGATGTTCTCCGTCGTCTGCCCGCCGGACTCGTCGTCGCCCGGCTCGCGCAGGTAGTCAGCTTGCGAGCGGTAGACGCGCTCCTGAAGTTCGTGCGGGACCGGCACGAAACACGGCGTGCCCCGGTCGAAGATCCCCGCCAGCGACATGGCGAGCCGGTAGTGATCCAGCACCTTGCTGTTCTTGGCGAGTCCGGCCAGCCAGATCCGCCTGCGGTTGTCCTTGGCCTGCCGGTCGATGGCCTGCCTCATGAGCTCGCCGAGCCGGAGGAGGGTGTCACCGGCGAAGATCTTAGTGCGCAGCAGGCCGTCCCGCACGATGAGCGTGTCGGCGGCGAACTCGTGGCGGGTGACGAGGTCATGCAGCGTGGCCCACTCGCACAGGTCCCGGTAGACCTTGACCCATTCCTTGTTACCGGTGGTCATCATGCTGGATAGGTCGCTGAGGCGCTGCGCGCCCAGGTCGTCCATGAGCGTCCCGAGGACGGTGCGGTCGGCCCGGTGGCGGCGGCCGAGTTCGTCGATGTCGGTGGCGGGCGACACCACGTCAAGGAACAGCTCCTTGCCCAGCGAGTCCACGACCCGGATGACCTGCAGCTCGAACGGGTTGAAGGCGACCGAGTTGTTCCCGCCGTCGGCGGCGGTCAGCGCGACGGCGGTGGCGGTGCGCGGCCTGATCGGGCGGACGTGCGGTGCGAGGCTGGCCGCCTGCTTCACGAGCTCGTCGAGGACCCGGGCCTCGAGCACGGCCTGAGCGCGGATCTTGCGCCGCAGCTCGGGAAGCTGTTCGGAAGTGAACAAGTGGCCTCCAGGGAAGCACCTGGATCGCGGGAGGGCCGAGTGCTACATGTGTGCACACCCAGAGTGCCCGGCTCATCCGCAATGCGCAACATCAAACCACTAATCTGATGACATAACAGCGACCGGGGTGTCCGCCGACGTGTCCAGGTACTCGCCGACCGCCGGTCGCGGTGATGCGCTCCTCGTATCGCGTACTAGACGAGTAGCTCGCGGAGGACGTCGCGGGCGGCTTCGGCTAGTCGGATGCCGTCGTCTCCGCGTTTGAGTGCCTGCCGCAGGTAGCCGTCGTCGGCCATCCGCCCGCTCACGTACCGGGCGCGCACCCCGGCGCCGATGCACGCCGAACGCCACCGGCAGAACGCCACCCAGTAGGGAAGGCCCGACACGTCCCGGCCCGACGCCCGGGCGTAGCGCGCCACGATCTCGGCGCGCGGCGGGAACCCGGGGGCGGTGCTCGGCCCCGGGGTGGCGGGCGGGACCTCGTCGCCCGGGTCCTCCCAGGTGGCCGCCAGCCAGCCCAGGTCGGCCATCGGGTCGCCGGTGGTGGCCAGCTCCCAGTCGAAGACCGCGCGCACGATGCCGTCGGGGCCGAACGCCATGTTCCCCGGCCGGAAGTCGCCGTGCACCACCCCGTTGCCCTGCGCGGGCACCCGCCGGGCAAGCAGCCCATGCACCTCGTCCAGGAGGGCGAGCGCTTGCGGGCTGGTGTGCTCGGCCGTTTCTGGGGCGTGCACCTGCGCGTGCCAGCGCCGCAGCTGCCGCTCGACGTAGCCGGTGCGGCGCACCAGGTCCCCGAGGCCGGCCTCGGCCGGATCGAGCGCGTGCAGGGCGACGAGCACGTCGACGACCTGCTCCCCCGCCGTTGCCCGGGCCGCGGGCGCGAGGGCGAGCCCGGCGTCACGGTCGGACAGGACCTGACCGTCGATATACCCCATCACGTAGAACTCGGCACCAGTGACGCCAGCGTCGGCGCAGTAAGCGAGCGGTGCGGCGACCGGCACCGCCGTCGGCGCCATCGCGGAGATGAACCGCCATTCGCGGCTCATGTCGTGCGCGGTAGCCAGCACGCCGCCGGTCGGCGGACGGCGCAGCGCGTAGACCGCGCCCGCTGCATCGGTGAGCCGGTACGTGAGGTTCGACCGGCCGCCTGAGATCAGGTCGAATTCGACCGGCGGGACCAGGCTATCCACGTGGCCGACGAGCCAGCGGGTTACCGGTTCCGGGTTGATGCCCGCCAGGGCGTGTTCAGTCGTCATGTCTGATACTCCTTGCCGGCCGGCGTTCACGTCGTCAGCGGAACTCGGCGGCGACCAGGTCGATAACGCTTGCCGGCCGTTCGAGGTGGACGTTGTGGCCGGCCCCCGCGATCACGTGGGGCTGGAGCCCCACGGAGCGGATGTCCTCGTCGGACACCATACGGTCCCCGCTCCCCCGGGCGAGGACCGCCTGCGCCCCGTGCCCGAGCAGGGCGCGAGCGTCAACGCCCCCGATCGCGTTGACGGCATTGTCGAACGCGACCCGCCAGGTGCCGCGGTCCGGCCCGGCGACCGCCGCGTCGGCCAGGCTGTCCTCCGGCGTGACCAGGCCGGACAGGCCCGCGATGCGCAGCCAGAACTCCGCCGCCTCCGCGCGGGAGCCGAACTCCTTCTGCGGCGCGGCCGCCAGTGCCCGGGCACGTTCAAGGTCGCCCGCGGAGAAGAAGAGCTTGACGCCGACGCCGTAGCAGCGGCACACGCGGACGCCGAAGAGGCCTGTCGCCAGGACGAGACCGACGGCGCCGCCCAGCGAGTGGCCGAGCACCACCACGTCGCGTTCACCCGCCCCGGCGTCGTCGAGAGTCTCCGCGACGTCGGCCGCCAGCGCGCCGAAGGAGTAGCGGCCGCGCCGGGCAGACCGCCCGTGCCCGGGCAGGTCCGGCGCGATCCAGCCGGGCACGCCGCCGCGACGGGACCATGCCTCCACGAGCGGCCGCCACACCTCGGCGGTGCCGGCCATACCGTGCAAGAGGAGCAGTACCGGTCCGTCGTCCCGGTTCTCTCCGCCACCTCTCTCCACATGCAGCAGCATGAGACCAGTGTCCCGCGAAACGCAGCGGCCGCCGCTCAACGCCGCGTCTGGGCCTGCGGGAGCGCCGGTTCCCGGTCAAGCCTGCCGGCGCCAGCGAACGTCCAGGTCCCGGTGAAGGTCTCAGCCACCGCTGGATGGCTTCGCTGACGCGGCGGCCGCGCAGTCGCGCCAGGCCCGCTCGAACTCCTTGGTCACCTCTTCCGGCTGGCCCGCGAGGAACGGGAAGGGATGCGGCCCGTTTTCCGGCGCCGGGCGGTTGAGGCCGCCCATGATCGGCAGGTGCACGCGGTGATTGGCCGCCGGATCGCGGATCGTCCCCTTGGGGTCACGCCCGGCGGCCACTGCATCGATGTCCTCGAGCAGCCGCTTGCGGATGAGGATCACTCCCCGGTCGCTCTCTCCCAGGTGCTCCTTCGTGCGATCCGCGACGACGCCCTGGCCCGCCCAGGCGATGAAATCCTGGTTCATGACATGGCTGTCGATCCAGCGGCCCGTTCGCTCGTCCCGGACCGGGGCGTGCCAGCAGGGAATCACGTCCTGCTCGAACGGCGTGTCACCGGGCAGTTCGTCGATGAACCACCCGACGCTGAGCGTGCGCTCGTCATCGATGGGTACCCGCCATTCGAAGTGCCCGACGTACAAGCAGTTGGGCCACAGGCACACCCGTCCGGTGGTCCACAGCTCGTCGTTCTCCGTCGTGTCCTCGCGGATGCGGCGGTAGACGAACCCGTAGTCGAATTCGTCGAAGCCGAGCCGCTGATGGGCCGGCGCACGGGGGCCGTCCGCGCCGCGCAGCACCCGTGACCAGTTGTCATGCAGCCATTCGAAGTGGACGGGGTCGATCGAGTTCTCCTGGCACTGGAACCAGTTGCACGGGATCTCCGAGATGGCTACCTGCTTGAACCCGCGGGAGTGATACCGGTCCCAGTCGGGCAGCAGCGGCGCGGGCCGGGGCCCCATATAGACCCAGAGCAGCCCGGCTTTCTCCTGCACCTGGTACGCCTTGATGCGAACCTTGTCCCTGAAGCTGCCCGCTGGGTGCAGGGTCTCCTCAAACGGCTGCTGCAGGCACCGGCCGGTATGGTCGAACAGCCACCCGTGGTAATTGCAGCGCAGCCCCCGTTCCTCGACGAAGCCGTACGTCAGGTCCGCGCGCCGGTGCGGGCAGTGCTGGTCGACGAGCCCGTAGTTCCCGCTCTTGTCCCGGTACAGGGCCAGGTCCTCGCCCAGGATGCGCACCGCCTTCACGGTCTGCCGGCTGAACTCCGCCGTGCCCGCGACCGGATGCCAGTAACGCCGCAGCAGTTCTCCCATCGGAGTCGCCGGACCCGTCTGGCACAGCAGGCGGTTCCGCTCTTCGCTCAGCAAAGCTGTCCCTCCTCAGGGTTGTCAGCCGTAGACGTGCTGGGCCCGGGTGATGGCGGCGCCGTCGGCGGCGGGAATCCCGCTAAGCGGAATATAGGGAAACACCTTGATGGCGGACAACCGCGGCCGGCCGGCCGGGCCCGGGTCGGCGAGCACCGTTGAGTACTCCCCTTCCGAGGGTGGCCGTCCGGGCGACCGTCCAGGCCAGGTACACCGCGAGCGCGGTGGAGATCAGGACGGTCGAGCCGGACAGGATCAGCGAGTTCGTGACAGCAGGATCAGGGCAGCTGACACAAGCCACCGCCGGCCCGTGACCCGAGTCCGGCCGGCGGGCGCCCGCAGATCGGTGGCCGCGGACACTGCTAGCCGGCTTCGTGGCTGATCATCAGGCTGTTATCTCCTCGGTTGCCGCAAGCACCGTAATGAGATGATTTGCGCTTCCGCGAGATTGTTAGATCGCGATTCTCCGCTACCGAATCTGCGCCGCTGCACAATTCCGCCCCGCCAGCCCGGAACCGCGGGCACGCCCGGTGCGTCCAAACACCAGCAATTCAGTAAGGCGGCGGCGAATTGGCCCGGATCACCGGACCGACGACCCGGACGCCGAGACAGGACATCGGGGGCAACCATGTCAGGCACTGGACCTAGGCGGTTCACCGCACGGCGCCGCTGGGGCGTGGCGGCGGTCGCCATCGCGGCGGCGATGACCGGATCGCTCGCCTTCTGGCTCAGCGGCGGCCCTGGCGGAGCGCTTGCGGCCGGCGGCCCGCAGACGACAACCGTCCGCCATGGCGAGGTCTGGCTTCAGGGGAAGATCACGCAGGACGGGTGCGACCAGTCTGCGGTCCATATCGCGATCGGGGACGTCGGCTGCTCGATCACCGTGAATGGCTATGACGTCAGCGTCGTCCCCGGCAATATCAGGCTGCCGCATGCGCCCGGCACGGTGACCGGGCTGGCTGCCTCCGCAAACCAGGCGGGCAAGCACGCCCACGTCTACGCGCAGCTGACCGGGCCGCACTCGGCAACGATCCTCAGCGCGCCGAAGTACTACGCCCGGATCTCCGGCTAGCCCGCCGGCTGGGCGCCGCGCCCGGCCGGGCGGTGCCCCGCGGATCAGGGCGCGACGGACATGACGTCGGCGAAGCCGCTCGGCTGGTGGCGGCCGATGGTGGCGTGCTCGAAGATGCCCCACCCTTCCGCCCCGTCGCAGGTGGCCCGGCAGGCGTGGTCGATCACGCCGAACGGGACGCGGCCGGCGACGGCGGGGTCGGTCAGGTCGTACACGGCCCCCGATGCCCAGTCCCGGCCCTTCCACTGGCCGTGGCTCCACTCCGGGTCGCCGCTGTAGCCGGCCCCGACGTGCAAGGCGACCGAGGTCAGCGTGTCCACCTCGATCGTTAGCTGCTTGCCGCCCCGGGTCCGCAGGTGGATGGCGGCGTGCTCGGGATGGCGGGTGCCCGGGCGGTACCGGATGTCGAACTCCGGCCAGCCCAGCTGCTCCCGGCGGCCGTCACCCCAGATCCGCACGGCGTCGTTGGTGGTCCGGTAGCCATCCGTCTCCTCCTGGGCCAGCAAGACGATGGCGTAGTCGTCGAACCGCAGCTGGCTGTACACCCACCAGAATCCCCGGGAACCTGGCTCCGCGGGCCGGCCCGGCGGCTCCGGCTCCCCGACCGGGCGCAGGCCCCAGGACCGGTCCCGTGCCCCGGTCCAGCGAGCGGGGTCGACCGCGACCTCATCGCCGCCGACCCGCAGGACGCCCGCCCAGGTGCCCAGCTGCGCGAAGCGGGACGCGTCCAGGAAGAGCCGCGGCCCGTTCCGGGAAACGTGCTGTGCCTCGTGAACCGCCGGGAACGAGCCGTCCCAGGTGAGGTCGAAGCCGATTCCGTGCTCATCGCCGTCGCAGGCCAGCCGGATCCGCCGCAGCGGCTCGATCACCTCGATGCGGTACGGGCCAACCCGCTGATTCAGCCGGTCGGTGCCCAGCGCGTCGGAGAACCGCACCGTCCACTGCCGGTCCCCGCGCCGCACGGTGGCGTAGGCGTCAGTGACACCCAGGTTGGGGTAGACGCCCAGGCCGGTGATCAGCAGGATGTCGCCGGTGCGGTCGTGGCCGGCGAAGTAGCAGCGGTCGTAGAAGTTGCGGTCGCCGGTTCCCACGTACTCCAGCGACAGCGGCAGCTGGTGAATCGGGTACTCGTCCATCGGCACGGGCACGGCCGGGTCTCTCCTTCGATCGCGTCGCGGTGCGGGTTCGGTGCCTCACGCGGGGCTGTGCTTCACGCGGGGCTGTGCTTCAGGCGGTACCGGGGCCGCCGGCGAGCAGCTGCTCCAGCGAGCCGCGGTTGATGATCAGGTCATGGACGTCGCCGGGCATCGGCTGCTCACCGAAGCGCACGCGGCGCAGGCCCACGATCACGAACACGATGGCCCACTGGACCGCCGCGTACGTGAGGTAGAAGTCGATGTCGCGCACCCGGTGCCCGGTCGCCGCCTCGTACTGGGCGACGACGTCCTCCAGTCGCAGGAAGTGCGGCATCCCGGGCGAGCCGAACAGGGCCGCGATGTCCTGGTAGACGCGGTGGCCGCTCACCAGCCAGGCGATGTCGATCTCGCGGGGGCCCAGCCCCGCCATCTCCCAGTCCAGGAGGGCGGCGGGTGCGAAGTCCCGGTAGATCACGTTGTTGACCCGGGCATCACCCCAGCTCAGCACCGTCTCGCCGGGATCGGCCGGCCAGTTCTGCGCCAGGTGGCGGAATCCGCGCTCGATGAGCGGGCAGCCGCCGCCCAGCGAGACCGCGTAGCCGTACCACGCCTGGGCGTGCGCGACATGCCGGCGCAGCGCATCCTCCCCCGCCTGCGGGTACTGGAGGAAGGCGAAGTTCCGCTCCGGGTCGGGCACGGCGTGCAGCGCGGCCAGCGCGTTAACGGTCGCCTCCTGCACGCGCCGCTGCTCCGCGCGGCTTGCCTCGAACAGCCAGCCCTCGCTGCTGTACATGATGTCGTCGGGGACGTCCCCGTCAACGCGGCTCATGATGTAGAACGGCGTTCCGAGTGCCGCCGGGTCGGGCTCGACCCAGACCGCCTCGGGCACCGGGACGCCGGCGAGCTCCCCGACCAAGCGGATCACCTGGAATTCCCGCTCCATGTGATA
The DNA here is from genome assembly GCA_036391275.1 of Trebonia sp. Lineage (GTDB taxonomy): Bacteria > Actinomycetota > Actinomycetes > Streptosporangiales > Streptosporangiaceae > Trebonia. The sequence continues at coordinate 1,821 of DASWAE010000058.1, read as the reverse complement.
GCTGGGGAATACCGGCATGTCCACCGGCCGCGGTGCCACCCTGGCGACCAGCCGCCGGGCCTGCCGGACGTTGCCGTCATGCCAGGCGGCGGTGAAGAACAGGGTCTCGCTGGACTGGCCGGTGGACGGCGCCCTCAGCTCCGTCACCTCATGCGCCGACCCGCCCGGCAGCTTCCCGGCCAGCCAGGCCACGAGGCCCGCGCGGGTCTCCTCGAGGTCCCGGCTTGACTTCCGAAAGATCTCCTTCTCGGCCGTCATGGCGGCCTCCCTGCCTCTGCCGCCAGGGCACCGTCGCCCGGCTTCAACTCCGGAGCCTAATGAAAGATGAAATGTATTCAAGAGCGCGGCGAACATCAGTCCGCGCCGGCTTGAACTTCCGTTGGCCGCACTGCGGCATGGCGGCGTGCCCGCGGCGCGCCGCTGCAAGCGCACGGCCATTCCCCGCGGTCAGCCGCGGGGAATGACCGTGCGGCGAGGGTGCTTACTCCTTAACCTCGAAGACGAAAATGCCCCAGAGTGTGCTTACTCCTTAACCTCGAACACGAAAATGCCCCAGAGTGTGCTTACTCCTTGACCTCGAACACGAAGGTGCCCCAGTTGTCGAAGGGGTCATATTCGGCGGTCGGCGGGATGTACTCCGTTGCGAAGAAGGCGTTGCCGGTCACCGGGTCGGTGGTCGCCCAGGAGTAGTCGCCCCAGCGGGGGCTGTTGAACGGCGGCGCGTCGGAGAACGAGAAGTGCGGGCCAGACCCCGCGCCCACGATCGTGATCGCGGGCTTGCCGAGCACCGTGAACGCCGCGCTCGGGTTGACGGTCGGGCTGGTGATCGTGAAGACCATCGCCATCTTGTTGCCCGGCGTGGGCTGCACGGCCGGGTAGAGCAGGCTGGCGTTGCCGCTGGCGGCGGCGAAGCCCTGGTTGATCACCCGGCCGATGCCGGTGTTTATCTCGAACCAGGCCGCGCCGTCCCGCGTGGCGCTGCCGGTGGAGGGGATGACCGCCGCGTCGAGCGCGGTCCACAGGTTAAGGGTCCCGGCCGGTCCCGGGGTGACGTTGACCGGCCCGGAGAGCCGGCTGTCGTCCGGGTTGAGCGCGGCCTCCGAGGTGATGGGGAAGCTCCTGTTGCCGACGGTGATCGTGTTGATGACCGCCCCGCTGCCGGTGGACGGCGCGGGGACGGGGAACGCGTACGGCTCGCTCGCCAGGACCTTGCTCGTCAGGAAGGGCGAACCGAATCCGGTCGTCACCGAGGCCGTGTTGAACAGCGTCCACAGCCCGAGCGTGTTGCCAACCGGGTTGTTGCTGCCGTCGGGCAGGAACGGCACCGAGTTCACCAGGTAGGCGGTCGCCGTGCCGGTGTTGACCGCCGGGTCGAGCCCGACGATCGGGTTGCCCGCCAGTGACAGCAGCGACGACGTGGCGAAGTTGACCGTGGCGGCCTCCTTCACCAGCTGCGACTTCGAGATGACCTGGACGATAGCGCCCTGCTCCACCTGGTTGGGGCCGCAGTACTCGTCCGTGGAGATGATGAGCGCGTTGTTGTCGAACCCGACCTTCGGCTGGTCGCCGAGGCAGTGGCCACCGAGCGAGGAGTCGAACTGGTAAGTCGCCGCGCCGTGGGAGTTGACCACGAGGACGTCGTTGACCGTGTTCTCCAGGAGGTTGTTCACCGGCCCGCTGGGGGGGAAGCTGATCTGGGTGAAGTAGAACGACTGCGTGGACGGGTCGAACAGGCAGCGCGGGTCGCTGAACGCGTTCGGGTCCTGGAACAGGGTCGGCAGGTTCAGCGGCCCGGTGAGGATCGTGCCGTTGGTCGTGGTC
>DASWAE010000057.1:0-29305 GCA_036391275.1 Trebonia sp. | reverse complement strand
CGGCGCACTGCAGCTGTTCGACCTGGTGTACATCATCTGGGGCCAGTACATCTCCGACACGGCCGGCACCTCGACCATGGCGACGTACATGGCACTTAACGGCCGCCTCGCCGGGAACTACGGCTACGGCAGCGCGGTCGCCGTGGTCATGTTCCTGATCTCGCTCGTCGTCGCGCTGCTCTACCAGCGCTTCGTCCTGCGCCGCGACCTGACCGGCGCCATCACCCAGGGAGTGAGCTAAATGAGTGTGGCGGTCCCCGGCGCACCGTTCCTGCGGGTCCGGCCCGCCAAGCGCGGTGACAAGCCGACCAAGTGGGGAAATCCGGGCGTCTACTTCATCGCCCTGCTGCTCATCGGGGTCGGCATCGCGCCCGTCGTGTACATCGTGCTCGGCGGCTTCCGGACCAACTCGCAGATCACGGTCAGCCCGGCCGGCCTGCCGCACCCGTGGGTCTTCAGCAACTACCTCAGCGTCCTGAAGTCGGGTACCTTCTGGGGCGAGTTCAAGAACTCGGTCATCGTGGCGGTGGTGACCACGGCCGGCGTCGTGGTGCTCGGCGTCATGGTGAGCTTCGCGCTCGCCCGCTACCAGTTCAAGCTCAAGGGCGCGATATACGCGCTGTTCGCCTCGGGCCTGATGTTCCCGCTGGTGGTCGCGATCACCCCGCTCTTCATCATCGTCAAGGACCTCCACTTCATCGACAGCCTGACCGGCATCATCATCCCGCAGATCGCATTCGGCCTGCCGACGACGGTCATCATCCTGACGCCCTTCCTGCGCGCCATCCCCAAGGACATCGAGGAGGCCGCGGCCATCGACGGCTCGAGCCGCCTCGGGTTCTTCTTCCGCATGGCCATCCCGCTAGCGATGCCCGGCGTGATCACCGTCGCCATCCTCGCCTTCATCGCCAGCTGGAACAACTACATCCTGCCGCTGTACGTGCTGAACTCGCAGTCGAACTACACGCTGCCGCTCGGCGTGCAGCAGTTCTCCTCGCAGTACTCCTCCGACACGGCGCGGGTCCTCGCGTTCACCTCGCTGTCGATGATGCCCGCGCTGCTGTTCTTCGCGATCTTCCAGCGCCGCATCGTCGGCGGCCTCACCGGCGCGGTTAAGGGCTAGACGCACGGGCAGGGTCGCCGGCGAGGCCGGCGATCGTGCCCGCCTGCGTCCGCCAGAAAGGACCGCTGTTTTGCCTCGCGCTCACATCGAGCTCGACAAGCGCGCCGTCATCGCGCCCGTCCGGCGCCGCACCTTCGGCGCGTTCGTCGAGCACCTCGGCCGGTGCGTCTACACCGGGCTCTACGAGCCCGGGCACCCGGCCGCGAACGAAGACGGCTTCCGCCTGGACGTCGTCGAACTCGTCCGGGAGCTCGGCAGCACCACCATCCGCTACCCGGGCGGCAACTTCGTCTCCGGTTTCCGGTGGGAGGACTCGATCGGCCCGCGGCAGGCGCGCCCGGTGCGCCGCGACCTCGCCTGGCGCTCGCTCGAGTCCAACCAGGTCGGCCTGGACGAGTTCGCTCAGTGGCTGCGGCTAACCGGCTCGGAGCTGATGCTGGCCGTGAACCTCGGCACCCGTGGCATCCTGCCCGCCCTCGACCTGCTCGAGTACGCCAACCATCCCGCCGGTACCGCGCTGTCGGACCTGCGCATCGCGAACGGCACGCCGCAACCGCACAACGTGCGGATGTGGTGCCTCGGCAATGAGATGGACGGCCCGTGGCAGGAGGGCTTCATGACCGCCGACGACTACGGGAAGCTCGCCGCCCGCACCGCCGCGGCGATGAAGATGGCCGACAAGGACCTTGAGCTTGTGGTCTGCGGCTCCTCCGGCTCGGGCATGCCGACCTTCGGCGACTGGGAGCGCACCGTGCTCGAGCACAGCTACGAGCACGTCGACTACGTGTCCTGCCACGCCTACTACCAGGAGCTCGACGGCGACCTCGGCTCCTTCCTCGCCTCGGCGCTCGACATGGACTACTACATCGACACCGTCACCGCGACGGCCGACCACGTCGGCCACAAGAAGCGGTCGAAGAAGAAGATCCAGCTTTCGTTCGATGAATGGAATGTCTGGTACCTCAGGGAGCACGAGGAGCGTCAGCAGGCGGCCGAGGCCAGCGACGAGTGGCCCTACGCGCCGCGCCTGCTCGAGGACGTCTATACGGTCGCGGATGCCGTCGTCGTCGGCAACCTGCTGATGACGCTGCTCAAGCACAGTGACCGGGTCACCGCGGCGTCGCTCGCCCAGCTGGTCAACGTGATCGCGCCGATCATGACCGAGCCCGGCGGGCCGGCGTGGCGGCAGACGACCTTCTTCCCGTTCGCGGTCACGAGCCGGCTCGCGGCCGGGGAGGTGATCCGCCCCGTGATCCAGGCGCCGGCCTACCACGCGGCACGCCACGGTGAGGCATCGCTCATTGACGCCATCGCGACCGTCGACGACGGCCGGGCCGCCGTGTTCCTCGTCAACCGCGACCTCACCGAGACGGCGCACGTCACGATCGACGTCCGCAGCCTCGGCTCCACGCGGGTCACCGAGGCGGTCACGCTGGCCGACGCCGACGTCTACGCGAAGAACACCCTCGCCGAGCAGGACCGGGTAACCCCCGCCGCCAACGCGAGCGCGGCCCTCGCCGACGGCATTCTCACCATCGAGCTGCCGCCCGTCTCGTGGACCGCGGCCGCGCTGAGCTGACAAGCGGGCGAGGGCCTAGTCGGATGCACAAGCGATTCATTACGGTCAGAGGTATGGGAAGGAAAGGTAGATCATGACATCAGACGTGTACGTGCCGGCGCCGGAGGACAAGTTCTCGTTCGGGATATGGACGGTGGGCTGGCAGGGAGTAGACGTCTTCGGCGGTGCGGTGCGACCGCCGATGGCGGCCGACCGGGCGGTCCGCAAGCTCGCGGAACTCGGCGCCTACGGGGTTAACTTCCACGACAACGACGTGTTCGACTTTGACGCGTCGAACGCCGAGCGGGACGCGAAGATCGCCGCGTTCCGCAAGGCCCTGGACGAGACCGGCCTCGTGGTGACCACCGCCACCACCAACCTGTTCGGTCACCCGATCTTCAAGGACGGCGCGTTCACGGCGAACGAGCGCGCGGTGCGCCGGTTCGCGCTCGCCAAGGTGATGCGCAACCTCGACCTGGCCGCCGAGCTCGGCGCGAAGACCTATGTCTTCTGGGGCGGCCGCGAGGGCGCGGAGTCCGGTGCCGCCAAGGACATCGCGACGGCGCTCGAGCGGTACAAGGAAGGCCTGAACCTGCTGTCGGAGTACGTCATCGACCAGGGGTACGACATCCGGTTCGCGATCGAGCCGAAGCCGAACGAGCCGCGCGGCGACATCCTGCTGCCCACCCTCGGGCACGCGATCGCGTTCATCAACGAGCTGGCGCACCCGCACCTGGTCGGCGTCAACCCCGAGGTCGGCCACGAGGAGATGGCCGGGATCAACTACGCGCACGGCATCGCCCAGGCGATGTGGCACGGCAAGCTGTACCACATCGACCTCAACGGCCAGAACGGCCCGCGCTACGACCAGGACCTGCGGTTCGGCGCGGGCAACGCCCGCGGCGCGTTCTGGGTGGTGGACACGCTGCTGGCCGGCGGCTACGACGGCCCGGTGCACTTCGACTACAAGCCGCCGCGCACCGAGGACGACGAGGGCGTGTGGGCCTCGGCCGCCGCCTGCATGCGCAACTACCTGATCCTGCGGGAGAAGGCCAGGGCGTTCCGTGCCGACCCCGAGGTGCAGGCGGCCCTCGCCGCCGCCCGCGCCCCCGAGCTCGCCGAGCCCACCCTTGCCTCCGGCGAGACCTGGCGCGACGTCCGCGCCGCCACCGCGGACATCGACGCGCTCGGTGAGCGCGGCATGGGCTACGAGCACCTGGACCAGCTAGCGCTCGAGCACCTCTACGGCGTGCGGTGAGCTCTTAGTTCAGCACCGAAAGTCAAAAGCACGGCGGGGCCGGCCTGCCTCACCCACCCGCCAGCCCCGCCCCGCCAGCCCTTGCCCTCACCCGCCCCTGCCGCCCGATGCGGTCTTGGCCCTATGGAACATCGGGCCAGTAGAGCTGAGCCGGTGGGACATCGGGCCAGAACGAATGTGACCCGGTGGAACATCGGGCCAGAACGGTATCGGCCCGAGGGAGCTCCGGGCCGATGAAGCCGTGCCGGAAACCTCGGCTCCGGCTCGCGGGCGGGACGGGGAGGTGGAACCACGGCCGGGGGCAGCGGTGGTAGCGTGCTGCTCGCCGCTTACGTGACCGAGGGACAGGTGTCAGCTCTGGAGGATGCCGCGCCAGCGGCGGTGCACGCCGCGCCCCGGCTGAGCCGGCCGTTCGTGGCCGCGCTGATGCTCGCGAACTTCGGCACCAACATGGCGCTTATCGCGCCGATCCAGAACGTCTTGCCCCGGATGGTAGAAGCGGCTGCCGGGGCGGGCGGCAAGGCCCTCGCGCTCGGCCTGGTGACCGGGCTCGGCGCGTTCGCGGCGCTCGTCGCCAACCCGCTGGCCGGGCATTACTCGGACCGCTGGGTCGGCGCGGACAACCGGGTGGTGACCATCCTCATCGGGCTGGTCACCGGCGGGGCGGCGCACGTGATCCTCGGCTTCCAGCACTCCGTCGTGTGGGTCGCCATCTGGTGGACGATCTGCCAGGCCACGATCAACATCGCGTACTCGCCGATGTCCGCGATCGTGGTGGACCACGTCGACCGGCGGTCCTGGGGGCTCGTCTGGGGACTCATCTCCGTCGCGCAGGCGGTCGGGCTCATCGTGGGCCTCGCCGCGGTCGTCTACGTGTTCCCTTCGGTCACCGCCGGGATGACCGCCCTCTCCGTCGGCTACGTCATCTGCCTCATCCCGCTGATCCTCGTGCTTTACCGGCTGCCCCGGGTCAGCTATGCGCCTGCCGGGGCCAAGCCCGGCGGCACCGGGACGGCCGGCGGCACCGGGACGGCCGGCGGCACCGCTCGCACCGCCCGCCGCCGGGGCATCCGCGCGCTGCTGTCGCTCGAGCAAGGGTTCGGCCTTGTCTGGACGGGCAAGTTCCTCATCACGCTCGCGGAGACCGTCGCGCTGCTCTACCTGTACTACTACGTGCAGGACGTGGTGCGCTACCGCGACCCTGGCCAGGGGCAGCTGATCCTCGTGCTGCTCGCCACGCTCGCGGCCATCGTGGCGACCGTCGCCGTGGGGCGCTTCGCAGACCTGTCGGACGGTTACCGCCGGTACGCGGTGCTTTCGTCGGTGCTGATGGCGACGACCGGCTTCGTGCTCGCCGGGTTCGCCCAGTGGTTGGTGGCCGTCGTCTGCGCGCTCGCGCTCGGGGCCGGCTACGGCGCCTTCCAGTCGGTCAGCCAGGCGCTGTCCATGGTGGTGCTGCCGAGCCCGGCCGACGCAGGCCGGGACCTGGGCATCATCAACATCGCGTCCGCCATTCCCCAGGTGATCGGCGCTCCCGTCGCCGGGCTGGTGGTGGCGGGCGCGGGCGGCTACCGTGGCCTGTTCGTCTTCGCCGGCCTGCTCGCCCTGGCCGCCGCGGTGGTCTTCTTCCGCGTCCCGCCCGAGCCCGGGCGATCTGCCGGCTAGGGCTCTTGCCAGGCCGCCGCGTCGTCGCGCAGCGCTGCGTACTGCTCGCGCACCCCAGCGGTAGCGCTTGCCTCGAACGTCACCGACGGCCGCTCCGCCCAGGCCGGCGGCGAGGCGGCCCCCGACAGCGCCCAGGCCGCCTGGCGGGCGGCGCCGAGCGCGACGTACTCGGCCGCCTCCGGCACCGTCACCGGCAGCCCGAACACCGCTGGCGCGATCGCCCGCACCGCCTCCGACTTAGCCGCGCCGCCGGTGAGCACGATGCGGGCCGGGGTGATCCCGCACGGCCGCAGGCCGTCGACGGCATCCGCGAGCGAGCAGATCACGGCCTCGACCGCCGCCCGGGATAGGTTCTCCGGCGTGGCGTTGGACGTGGTGAGCCCGCGCAGGACCCCGTTCGCGGCCGGCCGGTTGGGTGTCCGCTCGCCGTCCAGGTAGGGGAGCAGCACAAGCCCGCCCGCCCCGGGCTCCGCCTTGAGCGCGAGGTCGGACAGCCCGGCGACGGTGACGCCGAGCATCCGTGCGGTGACGTCAAGCACCCGGGCCGCGTTGAGCGTAGCGGAGAGCGGCAGGAAATGTCCGGTCGCGTCGGCGAATCCGCTGACCAGCCCGGTCGGGTCCGCGGACGGCTGCGAGGTCACCGCGTACGCCGTGCCTGACGTGCCAATCGAAACCGCGACGTCGCCGTCGCGCAGCCCCATGCCGAGCGCCGCCCCCATGTTGTCCCCGGTGCCCGCCGAGACCGCTGCCCCCCAGGATGTCCGCCCCGCGACCGCGGCAGGCGCTGCCACCCGGGGCAGCCCGACCGGGCGGCCGAGCGCCCGTGCCGCGTAATCGGGCAGCCACTCGCCCGTGGCGGGTGAGAAGTACCCGGTCCCCGAGGCGTCGCCCCGGTCGGTGACGGGCTCGAGCGACGGGTCGCCGTCCGCGGCCCGCGGGCCGCCGCCCGACAGCCGCCAGGTCAGCCAGTCGTGCGGCAGCACCACGCGGTGCACTCGCGCGGCGTTGTCTGGCTCGCGTTCGGCCAGCCAGCGCTGCTTCGTGACGGTAAAGGACATCGTGGGCACCGAGCCCGTCCGCGCCGCCCACTCGGCCGCTCCGCCGAACTCGGTGACAAGCGCCGCCGCCTGCGGGGCCGACTTCACGTCGTTCCACAGCATGGCAGGCCGCACCACCGCGCCGGCCTCGTCCAGCGTGACCATGCCGTGCTGCTGTGCCGCTACGCCGACCGCCTCCGCCCGCGCGAGCAGGTCCCGCCCGGCCGCCGAGAGCGCCTCCCACCAGCGGTCCGGATGGCACTCCGTCCCGGCCGGGTGGGGCGCGGACGCCTCGGCTACGACGGCGCCGTCCTCGGCCTGGACGAGCAGCACCTTGGTGGACTGAGTGGAGGAATCGATCCCTGCGACCAGCGTCATGCCAGTGACGCTAGCAGCGTTTCCCCGCGCGGACGAGACCAGGGCGGACCGGGCGGCTCGCCCGTGCGCGCGGTCTTCAAGTCATCCCGAACGGCGGCGTGTTTCACCGCGACCGCCCGCGCCGCGGCCTTCCCCCGCCGGCCGGGGACCGCCTGGTGCGAGACACCGGACGGGACCCCGGCAAGACGCCAGTAACCTGGCATTCATGGATGCATGGCGTAGCGCGGAAGTTCCCGCGCTTCCCGGACACGGTCCGGAAGTGTGGCTGCACAACACGGTCACGGGAAGGCTCGCCGTCGCAGCTACCGGTCACCGGGCGTCACTGTACGCCTGCGGGATCACCCCCTGCGACGCCACGCACATGGGCCACGCCGCGACGTACACAGCCTGGGACCTGCTGCTGCGCGCCTGGCTCGACGCCGGCCACCAGGTGGCCTACGTGCAGAACATCACCGACGTGGATGACCCGCTGCTCGAGCGGGCCGAACGGGACGGCGACGACTGGTGGCAGCTCGCGCTGCGCGAGATCGACCGGTTCCGCGGCGACATGGAGGCGCTGCGCAACCTGCCGCCGGACCACTACATCGGCGCCGTGGAGGCGATCCCGCTCATCGACCGGTTCGCCGAGCGGCTAGCCGCCCGCGGCGCGCTCTACGACGTGGACGGCGACGTCTACTTCACCAGGTCAGCCGACCTGGAGTTCGGCGCGCTGGCCGGGCCGGGCACCGCGTCAGGCCTCTCCGTCGCGGAGATGACCGAACTGTCCGCCGAACGCGGCGGCGACCCGGCCAGGCCGGGCAAGAAGGACCCGCTCGACCCGCTCGTCTGGCGGGCGGAACGGCCCGGTGAGCCTTCCTGGGAGTCGCGCTTCGGCCCGGGACGTCCCGGCTGGCACGTCGAGTGCGCCGCGATCGCCACCGAGTACCTCGGGCCGTCCTTCGACGTGCAGGCGGGCGGCAGCGACCTGGTGTTCCCGCACCACGAGATGAGCGCCTCGCACGCGCGGGTCGCCTGCGCGCCGGGTGACGGCGGTCACGCGTTCGCCCGGGTGTACGCGCACTCGGGCATGGTCGCCTACGCGGGCGCGAAGATGTCCAAGTCGCTCGGCAACCTGGTTTTCGTCTCCCGGCTGCGCGCCGCGGGCACCGACCCGATGGCCATCCGCCTCGCGCTCCTCGCGCACCACTACCGCGTGGACTGGGAGTGGACCGACGACGTGCTACTTGACGCGGAGCGGCGGCTGGGCCGCTGGCGCGCCGCCGTGTCGCCGGCGGTGCCCGCACCGGTGACCGCGCCGACGTCGGCGTCAGCGTCGTCGGCGGGGGTGACCCCGGCGGCGGAGGCGGTCCTCGCCGCCGTCCGCGAGCGCCTCGCCGACGACCTGGACGCGCCGGGGGCCCTGGCGGCGATCGACGCGTGGGCCGGCGCGGTGCTTGCCGGCCCGGGCGCTGCCGGCCCGGGCGCTGCCGGCCCGGGCCCGGCGGGCGTGAGCGCGGGCGGCGCGGCGCCGCAGGACGCCGCCCTGGTCCGCGACGTCGCCGACGCCCTGCTCGGCGTCGCGCTGTAACGCACGAAGCGGTCCGAGGCAGCCTCAGGCCGCTCCGCAAGCCCCTCTCTCCTCCCTGTGGATTTCTCGCAAGTTATCCACAGCCTCTTCACCTTCCCTTTCCCTTCCCCGGGCGCCCCCGATGACCCTGGGAACATGACACGCAACCTCCCCGCGGACGGGCAGCCGTCCCCGTCCGCAAGCACAGCGGCCCCGGCCCGGTCCAAGCGCGCCCAGCGCGCCCCGCGGCAGGGAGCACGCCAGGCACGGCCACGTCAAGCAGCACAGCAGGCACAGGCACAGCCGCGGCAACCATGGCCGGGCCGGGCTCCGCGCGGCGGCGGCGCGCCAGACGCGCGCACGCCGCCGCTGCGGGTCCGGATCGGGTCGCCGGAGTCCCTGCTCGCGGTCATCCCCGGCCTGCTCGGGTTCGAGCCAGGGAACAGCATCGTCGTGGTGGGCACCGAGTCGCCGGGCTGCGCTGTCCGGGTCACGCTCCGCTACGACGTGCCGGATCCGCGGCGGACAGCGGCGACCGCCGCGCTGGCGGGGCACGCGGTCGCTGTGCTCGCCGCGCAGGGCGTCACCACCGCGGTCGCGGTCGGCTACGGCGGCGACGCGGCCGTCTCGCCGGTCGCCGCCGCGCTGCGCGAGCGCGCGGCCGAGGCCGGCATCGCGCTCACCGAGGTGCTCCGGGCGGAAGGCCAGCGCTACTGGTCCTACGTGTGCGCCGACCCGGCGTGCTGCCCGCCGGAGGGCACGCCGTACGACGTCACCGGGCACCCGGCGGCCCGCGCCCTGGCGGCGGCCGGCGGCCAGGTGCTGGCCGGCCGGGACGAGCTGTCCGCCAGCCTCGCTCCGGCGGGCGGCCAGCTCGGCGCGGCGATGCGCCGCGGGACAGCCAAGGCCCACGCGCAGGTCGCGCGGTGCGTGGCCCGCCTCGACCGGGCAGGGCTTCAGGTCACCGCGGCGCGGCTCACCGGTGCGCTCGGGCAGGTGGCGGTGCGCGACGCCATCCGTCGTTACCGCGACGGCGAGCAGGTCGGCACGGAGCACGCGGCCTGGCTGACGGTGGCGCTGCGCCAGCTGCGCGTCCGCGATGACGCCTGGGCGCGGATGGAGCCCGAGCACCGGAGCGCCCACCTGCGGCTGTGGACCGACCTGACCCGGCTGGCGCGGCCCGGTTACGTGGCGGCCCCGGCCGCGCTGCTCGCCTTCTGCGCGTGGCAGGCCGGCGACGGGGCGCTGGCCAACGTCGCCCTCGACCGCGCGCTCGCCGACAACCCCGGTTACTCGATGGCCCTGCTGCTGCGCGAGGCGCTCGACTCGGGGGCGCCTCCCGCCATGGCGCGACTGCCGATGACGCCGGAGGAGGTCGCCGCCGCCTACGACGCCGCGGAAGGCGGAGCGCGGACGGCCTGATTCCTGTGGCGCGATCGACGGGTGTTGCGGGGCAGGACCGTCCCCGCAGGTAAGGGCGTGATAACGACGTCTTGCGACCCGATACACTGCCTGAGCCGTTTGCCTGGCAGGGTGTGGTACTTACCCCGTTTGTGCTCCGGTGCGCATTCTTGTCACGATGGTGGACAGGAAGAAGCGGGCGCGGCGGTGCCCAGGCGGAAGTGAGGAGGAGCACGTGACTGGCATCTCAGGCCTGCCACCGGCTAAGCGGGCCGCTCACGAGGCTGCGGTGGCCCGGCTGCGCGACGCGTACGCGGCCGTCCCGGCGGGCGTGCCCGTTCGGCTTGCGAAGCCCACGTCGAACCTGTTCCGGTTCCGCGACTCGGCGTCTGCCGCCGAGCGGGTCAGCCTCGACGTGTCGGCGTTCGCCCGTGTGATCCACGTGGACGCCGCGGCGCGGACCGCGGTGGTCGGCGGCATGACGACCTACGAGGACCTGTGCGAGGCGACCCTGCCGCACGGCCTGATGCCGCTCGTGGTGCCCGAGCTCAAGACCATCACGCTGGGCGGCGCGGTTACCGGCCTCGGCATCGAGGCGACCTCGGTCTGGCACGGCCTGCCGCACGAGTCGGTGACCGAGATGCAGCTCCTGACGGGCGACGGCCGGGTTGTCATCGCCACTAAGGACAACGAGCACAGCGAGCTCTTCTACGGCTTCCCCAACTCCTACGGGACCCTCGGCTACACGCTCGCGCTCACCATCGAGCTGATGCCGGTCAAGCCGTACGTCCACGTCCGGCACTTCCGCTTCAGCGATCCCAAGAGCTGCATGGACGCCATCGCCGAGATCGCGCGCGACGGCAGCTACCACGGGCACAAGGCCGACTTCCTCGACGGGGTGGCCTTCGGCGGTGACGAGCTGTACCTCACGGCCGGCGCGTTCAGCGACAAGGCCCCGTGGGTCAGCGACTACACCGGCCAGGACATCTACTACCTGTCGCTGCAGCGCAGCCGCGAGGACTTCCTCACGGTCAAGGACTACATCTGGCGCTGGGACACCGACTGGTTCTGGTGCGCCGGCGCGTTCGGCCTGAAGAACAAGGTGGTCCGCCGGCTGTGGCCGCGCCGGTACCGGCGCTCGGACGTCTACCGCAAGCTCGTCGCGCTTGACCAGCGGCACGGCCTCACCGCCGCGATGTACGCCAAGCGGCACTGGCCGCAGCGGGAGTTCGTCACCCAGGACGTGGAGATCCCGGTCGAGCGCGGGCACGAGTTCCTCGCGTTCTTCACCGAGAAGGTGAAGATGACCCCGGTCTGGATGTGCCCGATCCGGCTGCGTGGCACGGAGTCGTGGACCCTTTACCCGATGCACCCCGGTGACCTCTACGTCAACTTCGGCTTCTGGGGCACCGCCCCGCTGCCACCCGGCAAGGGCGACGGCTATTACAACCGGATGGTGGAGGAGGAGGTCAGCGCGCTCGGCGGGCACAAGTCGCTGTACTCCACGGCCTTCTACTCCGAGGAAGAGTTCCGCGCCCGGTACAACGGCGCGGCCTACGACAAGCTCAAGGCGGAGTACGACGGCGGCGGCCGCCTGCTCGGCCTCTACGACAAGGCCGTGCGCCGCCGCTGATTCGGCGACAGCGGCGACGGGATCCAAAGCGACCATAAACGGAAGGAAGGCACATGGCGCTGGCGCAGGTATTTGAGGAGATCGCTGGCCCGGATGCTCCGGTGGAGTTCCAGGCATACGACGGGTCGACCGCCGGGGTTCCCGGCTCGCCGGTCAAGGTCACCGTCCGGTCGCCGGTCGCCGTGTCGTACCTGGCCCAGGCGCCAGGCGCGCTCGGCCTGGCCCGTGCCTACGTCTCCGGCCACCTGGACGTGGAAGGCAACATGTTCACGGCCCTGTCCCGGCTGTCCAAGGCCCAGGACAGCAACATCGGCTGGGCAGACCGGATCAAGCTGCTGCGCGACCTCGGCGGACCGAAAGTGCTGTTCCCCCGGATCGCACCGCCGCCGCAGGAGGTCATCCCCGACCGCCGCCGGTTCAGCCTCGGCGCGATGCACTCCAAGAAGCGTGACGCGAACTCCATCTCGCACCACTACGACGTGTCCAACACGTTCTACGAGTGGGTACTCGGCCCGAGCATGGCATACACCTGCGCCTGCTATCCCACCGCGGACGCCACGCTGGAAGAAGCGCAGGAGTACAAGCATGACCTGGTCGCCCGCAAGATCGACCTCAAGCCGGGCATGCGGCTGCTCGACGTCGGCTGCGGCTGGGGCGGCATGGTCAGGCACGCCGCCAAGAACTACGGCGTCAAGGCGCTCGGCGTGACGCTGTCGGCGAAGCAGGCGTCCTGGGCGCAGGAGGCCATCAAGCGCGAGGGCCTCGAGGACCTGGCCGAGGTCCGCCACATGGACTACCGCGATGTCACCGAGACCGACTTCGACGCGATCAGCTCGATCGGCATCACCGAGCACATCGGCAAGGCCAATATCCCCGGCTACTTCAAGTTCCTCAACGGCAAGCTGAAGGAGGGCGGCCGGATGCTGAACCACTGCATTACCCGCCCGGACAACACCGGCCCGTCCATCTACACGGACGGGTTCATCAACCGCTACGTCTTCCCCGACGGGGAGCTTGAGGGCCCCGGCTGGCTCGCGGGCGTGATGAACGACAACGGCTTCGAGATCAGGCACGAGGAGAACCTCCGCGAGCACTACTCGAAGACGCTCAAGGCCTGGTGCGACAACCTGGACGCCCACTGGGACGAGGCCGTCGCCGAGGTCGGGCAGGGCACGGCCCGCGTCTGGAAGCTCTACATGGCGGGCTGCATCCTGGGCTTCGACCGCAACGTGGTGCAGTTGCACCAGATCCTCGGCGTCAAGCTGCACAAGGACGGGACGTCCGGCATGCCGCTGCGGCCCAACTGGGAGCCCGCCGTCGAGCGGGCGAAGATCTCGGCGTAGCCCGCCTAACCGGCCGGCGCGACGGCAAGCGGGGCGGGCTTGCGGCGCCGGCCGGGGCGCTGGGCCGGGTCCCGCTCGCGGCGCAGCACCACGTGGACCGGGCCCGACCTCGGGGCGCCGGGGTACGGGGCGGTGCCCAGGGTGTTGACCGCCGCGAGCTGGACCGGGGTCTGCGGATGCCGTTGCGGTACCGCCTCGCCGACGTTACCGGATCGTGCATGCGGCGTGCTCATCGGCCGGCCCGTACGCCAGGGGCGATCCTGTAACATGTAGCCATGCGTCCTGTCCGGCTGCTCCTTAGCTAGCCGCGCCGACACACTGGTAGCTCGGTAACTACCGTCGGCGCGGCCGCTCCTCATGCCCGAGGAGCTTTTTTTGTTGGGGCGGGAAGCGCACCCGTTGTGAGGGGATCTCCCGAAGCCGGACTGATCTGGGGTGAGGACACGATGACTGCGGCCGAGAGAGCCGACGAGGCGAAAGCGTACGATCCGCGCGACATCCAGGACAAGTGGCAGGCGCGCTGGGCGGAGATCGAGCCGTTCCGCGCCAGCGACGCGCCCGATGACCCGCGCGAGCGGTTCTACCTCGTCGACATGTTCCCCTACCCGTCGGGTGACCTGCACATGGGGCATGCCGAGGCCTACGCGATCGGTGACGCGATGGCCAGGTACTGGTTCCTGCGCGGCAAGAACGTGCTGCACCCGATCGGGTGGGACGCGTTCGGGCTGCCCGCGGAGAACGCGGCGATCAGGAACAACACGCACCCGGCCGACTGGACGTACCGGAACATCGACACCCAGGCGGCGTCCTTCCGCCGGTACGCGACGTCATTCGACTGGTCCCGGCGGCTGGCCACCTGCGATCCCGAGTACTACCGGTGGAACCAGTGGCTGTTCCTGCGCTTCTACGAGCGCGGGCTGGCCTACCGCAAGGGCGGCTACGTCAACTGGTGCCCCAGGGACCAGACCGTGCTGGCCAACGAGCAGGTCGTCAACGGCCGCTGCGAGCGGTGCGGGACCGAGGTCGTCCGCCGGGTGCTGACCCAGTGGTACTTCAAGATCACCGAGTACGCCGACCGCCTGCTGGCCGACGCTGAGGCCCTGGAGGGCAACTGGCCCGACCGGGTGCTGACGATGCAGCGCAACTGGATCGGCCGGTCGACTGGTGCCGAGGTTGACTTTGTCGTGGAGGGCCGGGCCGAGCCGGTCACCGTGTACACGACACGCCCGGACACGCTGTTCGGGGCGACGTTCATGGTGGTAGCGGCCGACTCGGCGCTGGCCGCCGAGCTGTGCACCGAGGGGCAGCGCGCCGAGTTCGAGGCGTACGTGGCGCAGGTGCGCAAGCTGACCGACATCGAGCGGCAGTCGACCGACCGGGAGAAGACGGGCGTCTTCCTGGGCGTGCACGCGGTCAACCCGGTGAACGGCGAGCGGATCCCGATGTGGGCGGCCGATTACGTGCTGCCGGACTACGGCACCGGGGCGATCATGGCGGTGCCCGCGCACGACCAGCGCGACCTGGACTTCGCCCGCAGGTTCGACCTGCCGGTCCGGGTGGTAGTCGCCACCGATCAGCCGGACCCGGCGACGAGCGGCACCGCGACCCCCGGCGACGGGACGCTGGTGAATTCCGGACCGCTGGACGGGCTGGGCAAGCAGGCGGCCATCGCCCGGATCATCGAGATCCTGGATGGCAAGGGCCTGGGCAAGGCAGCGGTGAACTACCGGCTGCGCGACTGGCTGCTGTCCAGGCAGCGGTTCTGGGGCACGCCGATCCCCATCATTCACTGCCCGTCCTGCGGCGAGGTTCCCGTCCCGGACGAGCAGCTGCCGGTCGAGCTGCCCTACCTGCGCGGCGCCGACCTGGCCCCCAAAGGCGTGTCGCCGCTGGCGGCGGCGGCCGACTGGGTGAACGTGGAGTGCCCGAAGTGCGGCGGCCCGGCCCGCAGGGACACCGACACGATGGACACGTTCGTGGACTCGTCCTGGTACCAGTTCCGGTACTGCTCGCCGCATTACGACGGCGCCCCGTTCCGCAGCGAGGACGTCAACCGCTGGGCACCCGTCGACCTGTACGTGGGCGGCGTGGAGCACGCCATCCTGCACCTGCTGTACGCGCGGTTCTTCACCAAGGTGCTGCAGGACCTGGGCATGATCGACTTCGGTGAGCCCTTCACCAGGCTGATCAACCAGGGCCAGGTGATCAACCGGGGCAAGGCGATGTCCAAGTCGCTGGGCAACGGCGTCAACCTGGGCGAGCAGATCGGGCTGTACGGCGTCGACGCGATCCGGCTGACGATGATCTTCGCCTCCCCGCCGCAGGAGGACATCGACTGGGCCGACATGAACCCGGACGCGATGGTCAAGTTCCTGGGCCGGGTGTGGCGGATCGCCACCGAGGTCGCCGCGGCGGGCACGGCCACGGGTGACGTCGCGGCCGGCGCGGGGGACCAGGGCCTGCGGCAGGTGACCCACCGGGTCATCGACGAGGTGACCCGCCAGGTGGAGAACTACCACCTGAACGTCGCCGTGGCGAGGCTGATGGAGCTGGTCAGCGCCGCCCGCAAGGCGATCGACTCGGGCCCGGGCGCCGCCGACCCGGCGGTGCGGGAGGCCGCGGAGGCGCTGGCCGTGATGCTGTCGCTGTTCGCCCCGTACACCGCGGAAGAGTGCTGGGCGGTGCTGGACGGCCCCGCCGGGCCCTCCGGCATCCCGTCAGTGGCCAGGGCCGTGTGGCCGGCCGCGGACCCGGCGCTCCTGGTGCAAGAGAGCGTCACCTGCGTGGTTCAGGTGAACGGGAAGGTCCGCGACCGGCTGGAGGTCTCTCCGGACATCACCGAGGAAGAGCTGCACGCCCTGGCGACAGCCGCGCCCGGAGTCACCCGCGCGCTGGCCGGGCTGGAGGTCAAGCGGGTGGTGGTCCGCCCGCCGAAGCTGGTCAACATCGTCGCCGCATGATCGTACGGGGGACGTGACCGTCCCCCGGTGCCGAACATCCTTACACCCTGCGCAGAACAGCAACCACCTTGCCGAGGATGGCGGCTTCGTCGCCCAGGATGGGCGTGAAGGCGGGGTTATGCGGCATGAGCCACACGTGGCCGTCGCTCTGCTTGAGCGTCTTCACGGTGGCCTCACCGTCGATCATGGCCGCGACGATCTCGCCGTTCTCCGCGTTCTCCTGCTGGCGGATGACAACCCAGTCGCCGTCCGCGATCGCGGCGTTGATCATGGAGTCGCCGGCGACCTTAAGCATGAAGAGGCTGCCCTCGCCGACGAGCTGCCTCGGCAGCGGGAAGATGTCCTCGACCATCTGCTCGGCGGTGACCGGCACGCCAGCCGCGATCCGGCCGACGAGCGGCACGTAGGTGGCCTCCTGCGACGCGATGTCAAGGCCGTCGGCGGACAGGTCCGCTGCCTCGGCGCCGCCGCTGCTGCCCGTGCCCTGCTCGGGGCGGATGGCGGGGTGCCCGGGCAGCCGGACCTCAACCGTGCGCGGCCGGCCCACGTCCCGGTGCAGGTAACCCTTGCGCTGCAGCGTCGACAGCTGGTACGAAACGCTCGACGTGCTGGTCAGGCCGACCGCCTCGCCGATCTCCCGCATCGACGGCGGGTAGCCGCGCTTCTGCACCGAGTCCCTGATGACCTGGAGCACCTTGCGCTGCCGCCAGGTGAGGACATGATCCGGGTCTGGCTTGTCTGGCGTCTCAGGGATCACAACGGGAACGCTGCCCTTGGGCTTCCGGCCGGGTCTGCCCTTAGGCCGAACGGGTGCGTCCGTGATTTCGGGACCGCCGCGGTCGGACATGTCGTCCATCGGATGAACCTCCGATTCCTTGGATTGTCGCTTACGGATACGAGCCTAGCGGCAATTTGCGATATCACCAAACATCTGTTCGACGTGTCGCTTGATTCCCGGCCCCGAGAGGTACAAAGATGGCAGCTGTCTGTTCGATCGAACTGTGTCTCGATCGAACGGGTGTATGATCGAATAAACGTTTGAGGAAAGTGGTGGACATGGTGGCGATGGTGAGCGGTAAGCCAATGGCCGCAATGGGGCGAAGGCTCGCGGCGGGCGATGAGGCGCGCCCGGGGGTGCGCTTTCGAACGCGAACGGCCCCTCCCGCGGCCGTTCCCGCGGTTCGGCTGACCCGTCGCGGGCGCGTCGCGGCGGCCGGCGCGGCGGCGCTCGCCATCGGCGCGCTCTCCATGACGCTCGCGACCGCGGCGCAGGCCTCGCACGCCGGCCAGGCCACGCCGGGCCGGTATGCCGCCAAGGTTGAGGTGCGGGCGGGGCAGAGCCTGTGGTCCCTGGCGGAGTCCTACGACCCGGATGCCGACCCGCGCCTCGTCGTCCAGCAGATTCAGCAGCTGAACTCGATGGCGGGAGACCAGGTGCGGCCCGGGGAGGTGCTGTGGGTGCCCCGCGGCTGAGCCGCCAGCCGGCAGGCCGCCTCCCGGCGACACGCCGGCGCGTGCGCGCCGCGCCGGGCACTGCCAGGTTTTTTTGGCTTCGATGGCCGTCTCCGCTTGCCTAGGGGTGCCGCGCGGACTAGGGTTGACCACAACATCTAGTAGTTACATGGGTGTGGTTCTTCTAGAAGTTGTGGATAATCCTCATCGGTATGGGTACCACACGGCATTCCTGGAGGTGATCACGTGCACTGTCCGTTCTGCCGTCACCCGGACAGCCGGGTTATCGACAGCCGGGTAGCCGACGACGGCGCCGCGATACGCAGGCGGCGGTCCTGCCCGGAGTGCGGGCGGCGGTTCACCACCCAGGAATCGGTCATCCTCATGGTCGCCAAGCGCAGCGGGGTGACCGAGCCGTTCACCAGAGACAAGATCATCCGGGGCGTGCAGCGGGCCTGCCAGGGCAGGCCGGTCGACGAGGACCAGCTCGCGATGCTCGCCCAGCGGGTGGAGGAGACGATCAGGTCGCGCGGCCTGGCGGAGGTGCCGTCCCACGAGGTCGGGCTGGCCATCCTCGGGCCGCTTCGCGATCTCGACGAGGTTGCCTACCTCAGGTTCGCCTCCGTGTACCGGGGCTTCGAGTCGCTCGACGACTTCGAGAAGGCCATCACGGAGCTGCGCAGCAGGCGGCTGCCCGATGACGGCGGCATCGCTACCTGACCGCCCGCCGCGTGCTGGCGCGGGCGTCCGTGGCCCGGGCGCAGGGCGGCGAAGCGCCGCGAGTTACTTGAACGCATGGGAAAGCAGTAAAAGACGGTCCCAGTGCGGATCCGGCGAGATCCGCTAAGCAACGGGGAAGAGGAGTTATGACGGAGACGGTGAGCGGCCTGGCGGCGCGCAAGGGCAGGCGCGGCAAGGGCCTGAAGATCCGGCGCATTAACACCACGGCGGGCGTGCACCCCTATGAGCAGGTCACCTGGGAGCGCCGGGACGTCGTGATGACCAACTGGCGGGACGGCTCCGTCAACTTTGAACAGCACGGGGTCGAGTTCCCCGACTTCTGGTCGGTCAACGCGGGGAACATCGTGACCACCAAGTACTTCCGCGGCGCGGTGGGCACCCCGCAGCGCGAGTGGTCGCTTAAGCAGCTCGTCGACCGGGTGACCGGCGTCTACACCAAGACGGGCAAGGAGCACGGCTACTTCGCCACGGACGAGGACGCGGAGATCTTCGACCATGAGCTCAAGTACGCGCTGGTCCACCAGGTCTTCAGTTTCAACTCCCCCGTCTGGTTCAACGTCGGCACCGCGGCGAGCCAGCAGGTCTCGGCGTGCTTCATCCTGGCGGTGGACGACACGATCGAGTCAATCCTCGACTGGTACAAGGAAGAGGGCCTGATCTTCCGCGGCGGCTCAGGGTCGGGCGTCAACCTCAGCAGGATCCGCTCGAGCAAGGAACTGCTCAGCTCCGGCGGCACCGCGAGCGGCCCGGTGAGCTTCATGCGCGGTGCCGACGCGTCGGCGGGGACCATCAAGTCCGGCGGTGCCACCCGCCGCGCCGCCAAGATGGTCGTCCTCGACGTCGATCACCCCGACATCGTCGACTTCATCGAGACCAAGGCCAAGGAAGAGCACAAGATCCGCGCCCTGCGCGACGCCGGCTTCGACATGGACCTCGGCGGCGCGGACATCATTTCCGTCCAGTACCAGAACGCCAATAACTCCGTCCGCGTCAGCGACGAGTTCATGAACGCCGTCGAGAACGGCAAGGAATTCGGCCTCAACGCGCGGCTTACCGGCGAGACCATCGAGACGGTCGACGCCAAGGCGCTGTTCCGCAAGATCGCCGAGGCCGCCTGGGAATGCGCCGACCCCGGCCTGCAGTACGACGACACGATCAACAACTGGCACACCAACCCGGAAACGGGCCGCATTACCGCCAGCAACCCGTGCAGCGAGTACCTTTCCCTCGACAACTCAAGCTGCAACCTCGCCAGCCTCAACCTAATGAAATTCCTCAAGGCGGACGAGACCTTCGACTCGGTCCATTTCGCTAAGATGTGCGAGCTGATCATCACCGCGATGGACATCTCCATCACCTTCGGCGAGTTCCCCACGGAGAAGATCCGCGACACCACCAAGGCCTACCGCCAGCTCGGGATCGGCTACGCGAACCTCGGCGCGCTGCTGATGGCGACCGGCCACGCGTACGACTCCGCGGGCGGCCGTGCCATCGCCGCCGCGATCACCAGCCTGATGACCGCGAGCGCCTACAAGATGTCGGCCGAGCTCGCCAAGGTCGTCGGCCCGTACGACGGCTACGAGCGGAACGCGGCCCCGCACAAGCGCGTCATGCGGATGCACGCCGACGCCAGCGACAGCGTCGTGCCGGTCGCGAGCTTCGACCGGGCCATCCTCGACCTGGCCAACAAGACCTGGCAGGAGTGCCTGGACCTGGGCGAGGCCAACGGCTACCGCAACGCCCAGGCCAGCCTGCTCGCGCCCACCGGCACCATCGGCTTCATGATGGACTGCGACACTACCGGCATCGAGCCCGACCTGGCCCTGGTCAAGTTCAAGAAGCTGGTCGGCGGCGGTTCCATGCAGATCGTCAACCAGACCGTGCCCCGCGCGCTCAAGAACCTCGGCTACCAGCCGGAGCAGGTCGAGGCGATCACCGAGTACATCGCCGAGCACGGCCACGTGGTCAACGCCCCGGGGCTCAAGCCGGAGCATTACGAGGTGTTCGACTGCGCGATGGGCGAGCGCTCGATCAGCCCGATGGGCCACGTCCGGATGATGGCCGCCGTCCAGCCGTTCCTGTCCGGCTCCATCTCCAAGACGGTCAACATGCCGGAGAGCGCGACCGTCGCCGACGTCGAGGAGATCTACTTCGAGGGCTGGAAGCTGGGCCTCAAGGCACTCGCCATTTACCGCGACAACTGCAAGGTCGGCCAGCCGCTGTCGGCCAAGAAGAAGACCGAGGCGGAAACGGCGGAGCAAGCCCCCGTTGCGGCGGCTCCTGTCACAGCGCCAGAGCCGCACGAGCACCGTCCGGTCCGCAGGCGGCTGCCCAAGACCCGCTCCGCCACCGTGACCAGGTTCGACGTGGCCGGCGCGGAGGGCTACATGACCGCCTCCACCTACCCCGACGACGGCCTGGGCGAGGTCTTCCTCAAGCTCGGCAAGCAGGGATCGACGCTGGCCGGGGTGATGGACGCGTTCTCGATGGCGATCTCGGTCGGCCTGCAGTACGGCATCCCGCTTGAGTCCTACGTCGCCAAGTTCACCAACACGCGGTTCGAGCCGGCCGGCATGACCGACGACCCGGACATCCGCATCGCCACCTCGATCATGGACTACGTCTTCCGCCGTCTCGCCCTGGACCACCTGCCCTACGAGCAGCGTGCCGACCTCGGCATCCTCTCCGCCGCCGAGCGCGCCGCCCAGCTCGCGGGCCAGGACCCGGCCCTGCTCGGGGTCGAGGCGGACCCGGTGGAGCTGGCCCAGTCCGCGGCGGTGGAATCAAGCGTCCATCCAGAACGAGGGGCGGCTTCGCCTAAGGCAGCCCCTGCTCCGGAGGCCGCGCCAGCGCCCGCCACGACGGCATCCCCGTCCGCCCCGGCGGCCGCGCCTGCCGGGGCAGCCGGCACCGCCCGCCCGAGCGGCCCGCACACCACCACCGAGCTCATCGAGTTCCAGCAGGGCCGCACCGCGGACGCCCCGCTGTGCCTGACCTGCGGCACCAAGATGCGCCCGGCCGGCAGCTGCTACGTCTGCGAAGGCTGCGGCTCCACCAGCGGCTGCTCGTAATTCCGGGTGGCTCTAGCGGGTGATTTACCAGTTCAGGAGGGGTGCGGCTAACCGGCCGCATCCCTCCTGAATGCTATCTGGGCGTCGCTTATTGCATCTGGGGCAACGGCTTGATCGTGACACGGCGCAACGCTCGCGACTCCTCGGGCGCGACGGCTGACGCACAGAGCATCTTCGACGGTCGGACTATTCCGGCCGGAATGAAGGGGACGGTCGGGACGGTCCTCGAAGCCAGGTCCGACGGGAGCTGCCTGGCCGAGTCCGCCTTCGCACCGCGAACTGCGGACACCGGCGGCGACTTCGTGCAGGCCATCCTCAGCCGGGACCAGTACTACAGCGCACTTCGTACTCATCCAGCCGGTCGGTGCCGCCTCGCGCAGCCGGGGCCACCACTTTGCATAGCTGAGGACCATGTAAGACGCTCTTTGCATAGCGGGTGACCATTCTCGCGCCCGATTTATACCTTTATCTGGTTGCCAGCTATGCAAAGCCGCTCGCGCGTGGTCGCCAGCTATGCAAAGACACCTCAGCGAGGGGGAACGGCCGCGGCGCCCTCAGAGGTTCCCGAGACCGTCGTTGCCCACCGGGAATGAGGATCTCAATGGCCAGGTTCGCGCCGGCGGCGGTTGTGCACGGGAGCGCGTGGCGGTCGGCAACGCCATTGAAGCCCAGGTGGATACACGCGTCGTAGTGGTGAACGGTGCCCGGTGCTGAGCCGCTGGCGGCCGTCAGGGTACGGGATGGTCCTCAATGACGGGCTCGTCGTGGGGTTCGAACGGGGCGCAGCCCGCGCACGGCCCGGAGCCGCCTTCTGACAGGTAGCGGGCCTGGTTGGCCAGGTCGACGGCCGCGTCGACCGCGCTCTCGTGTCCGGTGCCCGGCAGCGTCGCGGCGAAGTGGTCCTGCTCTTCCGCCCTGAACCGCGCGAGCAGGGCTTCCGTGGCAAGCTTCTCCGGCTCCGGGACCACGAGGGTCTCCGCGTCCGGCGGGCGGGCCGCTCCGGCGAGGCGCTCAGCCCAGGCGGCGAAGACGTCCTTGAGCGGGCTCTCCTCGACGAGCCCGCTCAGGTACTCGCGGACGATCTGGATCACCTCGTTGCTGCCGATGCCCGGCACGGACAGCAGGTTGGCGACGGCGGCGGCGGCGAGGTCCCCGGCCTGCTCGGCCCGCTTGCGCGCCGCCTCTTCCTTCTTGTCCTGCTCATCCAGCTTCGTCGTCCGCGTCCGCAGGTCCGGCGCATCCCGGATCGGCCCAGCGAACCCAGCCGTGGCGGCGGCGCGCTGTTCGCTGGCCGCGACGGGTTCCCTGGCCGCGGAGGATCCCGGGCCGGTCGCTAGCAGCGTGGCCGCCTGTAGTTCGCCGACCCGGCGGGCGATGTCCGTCTCCGTGCCGGTGGCGTGGCCATCGCCCGGCCGCGGGTGGTCAATGGCGTGAATCTTCTCCACGATGTCGGTCAGCACGACGCGGTTCGCCCGCACCGTGAACTGCCCGCTGATCTCGGCGTAAGCGGCCTGCTCGCCCGTCGCCTCAAGCTGCCGCTGGTACGCGACCGTGTACCGGGCGGCAAGTTGGCCGCGCAGCACCGGGAACACCGCGGCGGGACCGGCGACGGCGACCAAGACGACGACCAGCAGGCCGATGTGCGCCCCGGTCAGCACCCGCCGGACGACGTTGACGGCAGGTGCCGTCAGCGACCAGTGGGTCACCTCGGTGGCCTGGCGCAGCCGGGCCGGCCAGACCGCGATCGCGACAGCCGCGAGCGCGAGCGCCCCGTACAGGCCGGCCCATAGTTGCCAGGGCAGGTCGGCGAGGCTGCCCGCCCGCTCAAGCCCGTCGCGGATCGTCGCCACTTCGGGCCTGGTGAGGCCAAGCAAGTTGGCCAGCCAGACCACGAAGAGCACCAGGTCGGCCCCGAGCAGCAGCGACAGCGTGATGTCGGCGGCGGCGCGCACCGCCAGCCGTCCGGAGTCGTTCATCACGCGCCAGGCGCGGTAGCTTGCCCAGGCGGCCACGGGGAACAGCAGCCCCGCCGCCGGCTCGACGGCCAGCACGTCCCGCCGGGCCAGCGCGAGCAGCGCGGTTCCCGTGGTGACCGCGACGACCGCGTCCCGGAGGCGGCGGTGCCACCAGCCCGCCCGCCGCGTCACCACCAGCACCCAGCCGCCGCATACGGCCACCAGCAGCGCAGGCAGGACCATGGCGGCGAACGCGGCAAGCAACGGGCCCGCGGCCGCGACGAGCAGTGCCCCCACGGCGACGGCGGCGCCGGCGGCAGCCAGCCGGGTACGTCGCGAGAACGGCGCGACGTTCACCACCGTCCACTGGACGCCGGCAACGGCCGGGCGCAGCAGCCGGGGAGCGGACGCGTAGCAGATCAGGCCCGCGACCGCCGCGATGGCGGCGAACACGCCCGCCAGCGGCCATCTCCCAGGCGCGAGCGTGAGCCCGAGCAGCAGGAAGAAGATCGCGACGCCGGCCGCGAGGTCGGCCCGCGCGCGGGTGATTCCCCGGGCGTCCATTTTCGCGACCAGCCGTGCCCGTGCCCCGGTAACCCGTGCCGCGCGGGCCGCGCGCGCCTGGTTCCGCTCACGGAGTTCCGCGGCATGCGCGCCGGCGAGCGACACGCGCACGGTTTCGTCGCGGAACCTCCAGTGCTCACCCGCTCGCACGAGCACCAGGCCGCTGGCGGCACCGGTGAGCACGCGGTGCAGGCGGACGGGCTGCCGCCACTGCGCGAGCAGGATCAACTCGGTGAGCTTGACCACCGGGTACGGCCCGGCGGTCAGCGCGGCGATAAGGCCCGCCCCGGCCGCCAGCGAGAGGTCAACGCCGAGCCACGCCCCGACGGGAACCCCGGCGCCGAGCACGATCGCCGCGACCAGGCCCGCGCTGCCGACCCACGCCGCCAACCGGGCAGCGGTAGCGCGGCGGTCCGCGCGATACGTCCGGACGGGATCCCCGTGGGCCGGCTCGGTCCAGCGGCTGACCAGCACGGGGATGAATGCCACAACCGGGATGAGTGAGATCGCCAGCAGCGCGATCGCGCGCCGTCCGCGAGGCCGCCGGGGCGCCACCCGCCGGGGCGGTCCGGACCGCGCGGACCGCAGCCGCCTGAGGCTGGGCAGGAACACGCCCCTGCCGCCCAAGACGACCACCAGGAACATGAGCCCGATCACGACCCAGAGGCTGAACCCGATCGCCGCGCCGAGCGCGGCGATCGCGATGAGCACCGCCACCGCCAGCCGCGTGCGGGCCAGCCACTGGCCGGGAACGCGGTCCGGGATCTCCCACCAGGCCACCGGCTCGGTGCCCCAGTGATACGCCACCCAGCCGAGCCACCGGACCGCCCGCTCCCGGTCACGCTCGCGTGAGTAGAAGTCCGCGAGCAGCACCGTCGGCTGGCGTTCCTCTCGGAGTGCCTCATCCACGGACCAATAATGCTGCCAATCATGAAATTTCGCGCCCCTCCTGAGCGGCATGCCGGTGACCCTCGCCGTCGCACCTCAAACCGCGGACAGCGACGGCGACTTCGTGCAGGGCATCCTCGCCCGGGACCAGTACGAGATCATCGAGACCTGAGCCGGACAGCCGGGGCATCACCACGAGCTCGAATACCCGGCAATTACTTGGCATTCGCCCGCGAGAATATCGAATCGCCCATCGAGTAACCGGCACCCCTCCCCTATAGCGGCGATAGCCGCGGTAACGAGGCCTGACGAGAGCTGGAGGCCAACCTCCTTAACACCGCTGGCCTCAACGGCACCATTGCCGCAGCCCGCGGTCATGATCGTGAAGGGTTATTAGCGCCCGCACACCAAAAACGCTTCATAACAACCAAATCCTTCATGAAAGTCGTCGCGTTAGGCGGATCAGCGCCGGCCGCCGCAGCTGGGCATCGGAAAGCCCCTCGAGCGCGCCGATCACGTGCTCGCGCTGCGCGAGCAGCGACGTGACGAGTGCGTCTTCTTCGTCGTCCATCACCCAAGGATGACGCGCGGGCCCCGCCAGAATCAGCGGTTCCGGCGATGCGGCGGCTGTCCGCGGCATCCCGGCCAAAGTACCCACTGGTGTTAGCTGATCAGCTCGTATTGACTGTTGTCATGGCTGCCACCGGTGGCGCAGCCGACTCTTGACGATGGTCAGCAAGGAGAAACCCCCGGTGTCCTCAGCCGCGCTGCGCAACGGCATCCTCGCCGTCCCCGTGATCGACATCTCCAGTTTCCGGATGCCCTACGCCGACGCCGCCGCCCGTGCCGCGGTCGTCAGGCAGGTTGACCAGGCCGCGCGGACGGTCGGCTTCATGCAGATCACCGGGCACGGCATCCCCGCGACCACCATCAGTGAGTTCACCAGCGCGACCGACGCGTTCTTCGCCCTCGCCCCGGAGGCCAAGTCCAGGTACCGCTGCCCGCCAGGGATCAACCGCGGCTATACCCCGCCGAAGGCGGAAGCGCTCGCCAACAGCCTCGGCCTGGTCAGCGCCGCGGACCTGTTCGAGGCGATCAACGTGGGCACTACCACGGCGGACTTTCCCGGGCTTGACCTGCCGGAGGACATCTACGCGGCGAACGTCTACCCGGCGGAGGAGGTACCTGGCTTCGAGGCCGCGGTGACCGAGTGGTTCACGGCGGCCGGCCGGGTGGCCAGGACCATGGTGCGGATCTTCGGCGTGGCCCTCGGCGGCCGCGAGGACTACTTCGAGCGGTTCACCGACCACTCGATCGACGTGCTGCGCATGAACAACTACCGGCTGCCCGATGCCGCCGAGCTTGAGAAGGACCAGCTCGGGATGGGCGCGCACACCGACTACGGCATCGTGACCGTGCTCTGGGCCGACCAGGTGCCGGGGCTGGAGATCCACGGCGCCGACGGGAACTGGCACCCGGTCATGCCGGCCGACGGGGCCCTGCTCGTCAACCTGGGCGACGCGCTCGCCCGCTGGACGAACGAAGAGTGGATCTCCACCCTGCACCGCGTCGCCGCGCCCCGGGTGAACGGCACCCTCGTGCCCCGGCGTTCCGCCGCCTACTTCCACGACGGCAACGTGGACGCGGTGATCGAGTGCCTGCCCAGCTGCGTCAGCGAGGGAAACCCGGCCAGGTACGAGCCGGTGACGGTCGGCGAGCACCTGGCCGCCAAGCTGGCCGGCTCGCGCGGCGGCCAGCTCAACCCGCACGCGACCCGCGAGGTCGCGCGGCTCCGCTCGGCCTGACTGCCAGTCCCGCCCGCACGCCCGGACTAGCAGTCATAGACAGGCGTGAGAGTTCTCCGGCGAAACGACGCGATGAGCCCGGCAAAAAGTACCGGAAGGTCGTAGCCTGTCCGGAACGGCCATGTCATCCGGCGAGGGGGCGGAGATAGGTGCAGTCCGACGCAGCTGGGGTTGCCGATCCGTCACGCCCGCAGCCGCCGGAGTCGCCTGGAACGCCTGAGACACCAGAGACCACGCGGGGTGCTCCCGACGGCGGCCCGGGCGAGCTCGCCCGCGGGATCGCCCGCGGTGCCCTTATCGTCGCGGTGCTCACCGGGCTGTCGCGCATCCTCGGCCTGCTCCGCACCGTCGTCTTCGCGCAGACCGTGGGGGCGGGCTGCCTCGGCACCGCCTACGTCACCGCCTACCAGGTGCCCAACCTGATCGCCGAGCTCGCCATCGGCGGCGCCCTGACCAGCGCGATGGTGCCGGTGCTGGCCCGCTCGGCCAGCCGGGCAGGCGCCGACCCGGAGGCGAAGGCACACGTCGAGCGGGTCTCCTCGGCGCTGATGACCTGGTCGGTGCTGATCCTGCTGCCGATCACGGTGGCCGTCGCCGCCGCCGCCGGCCCGATCGCGGGGCTGCTCAACCCGGTCAACCCCAACGCCGACTGCGCGCACGGCGCCGTGCTCAGCGAGACCAGCTTCATGCTCGTCTCGTTCGCGCCGCAGGTCCTGCTTTACGGCATCTCCGTCGTGCTGTTCGGGCTGCTCCAGGCCCACCGGAAATTCGGTGCCACCAGCCTGGCCCCGGTGCTCGGCAACGTCGTGACGATCACCTCTTACCTGGTATTCGCCTCGCTCGACCACCACGCGCCGCTGGCCAGTACCCCGCTCGGCGCCAACTTGGTGCTGTCCGTCGGCACCACGATGA
This sequence comes from Trebonia sp., assembly GCA_036391275.1. GTDB lineage: Bacteria > Actinomycetota > Actinomycetes > Streptosporangiales > Streptosporangiaceae > Trebonia. The sequence continues at coordinate 2,015 of DASWAE010000057.1, read as the reverse complement.
ACATCGGCATGCTGGTCATCGTGACGCTGCCGGCGACCTGGCGGCTGCGCCTGCGCTGGCGCCCCGCGCTGCGCTTCCCGCCCGGCGTGGTGCGCCGGGCCAGCGGCCTGGCGCTCGTCGGCCTCCTCGAATTCGTCGCCGCCGACATCTACAGCGTGATCACGATCGACCTGGCGAACGGCCACGGCAGAACCGGTGCCCTCGTCCTGTACAACTACGGCAACCTCGTGTTCACCGCGATCTGCTCCGTGCTGCCGCTCGCGATCGTCACCAGCACCTTCCCCGTGCTGTCGGCGACGGACGGCGAGCAGTTCGACCGGACGAGCGCCGGCTCGACCCGCGCGGTCATGCTCATGTCCATGCTGGGCACCGCGATCATGATCTCGGTCACCCTGCCCGCGGCGCACGTCCTCACCCAGCGGCACGATCAGGTCCAGCCGCTGGCCCTGGCGTTCCTGCTGTACGCGCCGGGCGTGGCCGGCTGGGCTATCGTCGTCAACCTGTCACGGGTGCTGTTCGCCCTGGGCAAGCTCAAGGTGGCGGGCATCGCCCTGGTGGCGCAGCAGCTGCTGCCCGCGATGCTCTCCGTCCCGCTCGTCCTGCTGCTACCCCCCGGCATGACCCCGGAGGCGCTCGCGCTCGCGGGCAGCACCGGGTTCATCATCACGGCCATCCCGATGGTCATCGCTACCAGGCGGCTGCGCGGGCGTGCGGCCGTCGCCGGGCTCGGTCACGCGGCCATCGCCGGGATCGCCGCGGCCGCCGCCGGGGCAGCGGCGGGCCTCGCGGTCACGCTAGTCCTGCCCGCCGGCGGGAACATCGTGGAGGTCGGCTCGGGTTTCATCGCCGTGATCCTGGCGATTACTGTCTTCGGCGCGGTGGCCTACGCCCTGGACCGGGGCGACCTGCGGGCACTCGCCGAACGGCTGCGGCGGTTCGCCAGGAGCCGCGCGTAGCGCGTGCGAGGTGCAGATAATGGTGGACGTGTACCCGCGGGACGTGGCGATCCGGCCGGTGGAAGAAAATGACCGGCCCACCGTCGAGTGGCTGACGACCCAGTTGTGGGGCGCTCCAGAAGTCGCCGTGCATGACGGGGTCTTCTATCCGGCCGCCCTGCCCGGCTTCATCGCCGAGCGCGCTGGCCGCATCGCCGGCCTGGTGACGTTCGAGGTGAACGACGGCACCCTGGAGATCGCCACCATTAACGCCCTGGACCCGTACCAGGGCATCGGCACGATGCTGATCGAGGCGGTCCGGGCCGAGGCCAAGCGCCTGGGCTGCTACCAGGTCACGCTCACCACGACGAACGACAACATCGGGGCGCTCCGCTTCTACCAGCGCCGCGGCTTCCGGCTGGCCGCGATCCGCCCGGGCGCGGTGGACCGCTCCCGCCGGCGCAAGCCGGAGATTCCCCGCACCGGCGATTTCGGGATTCCGCTCCGCGATGAAATCGACCTCACTTGCCCCATCTAAAAGAGAGAGATTCAAAATCGCTATCCCGAACGAAGGCGGCTTCCCCCGCCCCGTCACCTGCGCTCTTCCGGCGGGGGTGAGGCCCAGGACGGGCGCCTTTTACGCAACGTGCCCGCGCGCGCGCTGTCGCGCGCCCCGCCGAATGCGCTATACAGGGATTTACCACTGTCCGAGGGAGCACGATGTCGCCACCCGTAAGGGGCCGAACAGCGGGGGATGAACCCGTGCCGGTGGTCGATGGCGTCCATGCGGCGATCGGGCGCGCACCCTTCCTGTTGCGGCCGGTGCTGACGGTGCTCTCGGTGGCGCTGCTGCCCTGGCTGCTCGGGCCCGTCTGCGTGGTCCGGGGTGTCCGCACCCTGATGGCCTCGCTGTACGTGGCGGCCTTCTGGGGCTGGCTTTACCTCCTCCTCAGTGCCAACCGGCTGAGCGCGCACGCCAGCCCGACGGTGCCCGGTACTCGTCCGGTGCCCGTGATGCCGCCCGGCTGGCTGCTCGCCATGCTCGCGACCCCGTTCCTCGTCGCGGTGCTCGCGGGAGTC
>DASWAE010000056.1:0-13073 GCA_036391275.1 Trebonia sp. | reverse complement strand
AGCTGGTGGTTGGACTCGTCGCTCAGCGCCATGAGGAGCGTCGCGTAGCCGTTGCTGATATGCCTTGACTCGTCGCTCTGGACGCTGTGGAAGACCGTCGGCAGCAGGTAGTCGCCGTTGGCGGCGGCCTCGGCTGGCATGGCGACGAACAGGGTGTTGGTGAACGCGGTCTCGGCGACGATCGTCAGGTAGATGCTCGCCGCGGTGATCGCGTCCCCGGTGATGAACCCCTCGGCGAACTGGCGGCCGATGGTGCCGCAGTAGTCGTTCTGGAAGTTCCGCAGGCTCGAGTTGAAGCCGGCCGGGTCGATGTAGTTGTTCATGTACAGGCGCTTGAGGTTCTGCTGGATCGTCGAGTGCCTGACCTCGTCGATCATCTGGATCGCCTGGCCGTTGTGCAGCTCAGGGTTGGGCACCGTGCGGAACAGCAGCGGCATCGCGCGGGCGGCGCTGATCTCCGGCAGCGGGATGATGGACAGGAACAGCTTCTGCCACTCCAGCCACCGCTCCTGCACCTGGCGGAACATGTTGCCGCGGATCGCGCCGTCCTGCGCGCCGTAGACCCGGTGGTCCTTCTCCTCCTGCATGGGGAAGTAGGAGCGGAGCACCTGCTTGAGCGGGTCCTTCTTCTGCGCCTTGCGGAACGTGTAGTCCGTCCCGTAGTGGCTCACCGGCGTGTGGTACTGGGGTTCCCAGGAGAGCTCCTGGATCTTCTGGTGGGCCTTGGCCACGCTCTGGCGGCTCATCGGCATCCCTCCCTTGGTGGGGCTTGCTTGGGCTCGCGTTGAAGGCCTGTGCCCTGGATCACACCCCGGATCCGGCGGGTGTGTGTTCTCAGCCTGAGACAGGGGTCAGCGGGGGTGATCCGCCTCGAAGGCCTGCCTGAGGCGGGCGAGGTCGTCGTGGACCCGGGCGGTCACCTGGCGGTTGCCTTCGGCGGCGGGCGTGATGCCGAGGGCTCTGAGCAACGCCGCGGCGGGCTGGCCGGGGTCGCCGGACTCGCCGAGCACCGGGTGCAGGCCCTCGGCGGCCAGGTGGCGGAAGACGAGGTTGACGATGCTCCAGGGGTTGTAGGTCTCTTCGCGCGTGTCCATGGGGCTGTCCATGGGCCAAGCCGACGCCGGCGGGATTGCGCCGGGCATCTCAACTTGAGACAGTGCGAATAGGTGACAGGCTTATGTTTTGTGCATCGTGGCGGTTTCCGCGCTGACGGTGCGGTCCGGGCGAGATGAGGATCCTCCGACTGGGACGAGCAGGCAGGAGGCGGCATGGGACGTGCATCGACGAGGCTGCACCGTAGCCCGCCAGGCAGCGGCCCCGCGCTGCCTGGCCAGCGGGACCCGCTGGCCGAGGCCAGAGACCGGTTCCTTTCTGCCGAGCCGGTGGACCGGTCGGCGGTCAGGGAGCCGATCCTGGCCTCCTGGTGGCGGTCACGGGAGTGGAACGTCGCCGCCAACCGGCTCGATCTGAGCTACCTGGGCGCTCCCGACCTGGACACCACGCTCGCCCGCGCCGCGGAGCCGGTGCTCAGGCACCTGCACGAGCAGCTGGACGGCCAGCCGATCAGCATCATCTTGACCGACGCGAGCGGTCTCGTGCTGCTGCGCTACACCGGCGACCGTGACCTGGAACGGCACCTCGACTCGATCATGCTGGTGCCCGGCTTCAGTTACGCCGAGGACGTCGTCGGCACCAACGGCATCGGGACCGCGCTCGAGTCGGGCGGGCCGGCGCACGTGTTCGGGCACGAGCACTACGCGGAGCACCTGGAGGGCATGGCCTGTGCCGGGGTGCCGGTCCGCGACCCGGTATCCGGCAAGACGGTCGGCGTCATCGACCTGACCTGCTGGCGGCGGGACGCCGACCCGCTCATGCTGTCGCTCGTCCGGTCCACCGCCGACCAGCTCACCCAGGCGCTCGCCGAGACCAGCAGCAGCCGCGACGTGCGGCTGCTGCAGGAGTACACCCGGGCCTGCCGGCATACCGGCGGCATCGTGCTGGCGCTCGGCAACGACGTCGTCATGCTCAACGACCACGCGCGGCAGGCGCTGTCGCCTGCCGACCAGGCGGTGCTGATCGCGCAGGCCACCGAGACGCTGACCGCCGAGGCGCGGACGGCCGGGAGCCAGCGGCGGCGGCGGCCGTCGGGCGCGGTGACGGTCGACCTGCCGAGCGGCGCGGTGGCCCGGATGTTCTGCCGCCCGGTGGGCGAGTTCGGGCTGCTCGCCGCGGCGCCTGAGCCGGCGCCGCTCGCCGACGGCGTGGTGCACGTGAAGCTGGTGGCGGCCGCCACCGCGCCGGCGGCCGACGTGACGGCGACCCGGGCGGCCATGTCGCTGCCCGGGCTTGTCGGCACCAGCACGGCCTGGCGGCGCGCCTGCCGCGCCGCGGACGCCGCCTACGAGCGCGGCGAATGGCTGGCGGTCGAGGGCGAGCCCGGCGTCGGCAAGCTGGCCCTGGTGCGCGCCGTGCACCAGCGGCGCAACCCGGCCGCGCGGTGCCACGTGCTCGATGCGGCGGACGCCGCCCGGTGGGCCGACTGGCTGTCCTCGGTCCGGAGGGAATTGCTCGACAGCACCGGGATGCTGGTCCTGCGGCACGTGCACACGCTGAACGCGGCCCAGGTGCGCGGCCTGACGGCCGCGCTTTCGCAGGCGCGGGGCGCAGGGCGGGAGACCGGGCTGCGGGTGGCCGTCACCCTGGACCGCGGCGCCGCGCGGGCCGACCTGACCAGCCTGCTGCGGCTGTTCCCTGGCACGGTCCAGGTGCCGCCGCTGCGGCACCACAGCGAGGACCTGCGCGACCTGGTCCCGTTCTTCCTTGGCAAGCTCAGCCAGCAGAGCCGGGTCACCTGCTCCCCCGCCGCGACGCAGCTGCTGCTGCGGCACACCTGGCCGGGCAACGCGGCGCAGCTCTGGACGGTGCTCAAGCAGGTGGTGCGGCACCGCCGGGTCGGCCAGATCATGCCGGAGGACCTGCCGCCCGAGTGCTGGACCGTCTCCCGGCGGGTGCTCTCCCCGCTTGAGTCGATCGAGCGGGACGCGATCGTCCAGTCGCTGCTCGACCACGGCGGCAACAAGATCCGCGCGGCCCGGGCGCTCGGCATGTCCCGGGCGACGATCTACCGGCGCATCCACGAGTACGGGATCGTGACCGCGCCGGCGGGCTGAGCCGGGCCGGAGGGGTTCCGCCGCGCCGATGACTATTGACGGGATGAGTCGTCTTAACTGAGAGGCGACAACTCACGGGAGGTCGGCGGTCATGGCCGAGCAGGAAACGTACACACTGGACGCGCCGGGCGCGGTGCTGCATTACGACGTCCGGCGCAACGACGCCAGTACCGAGCCGGTGCTGCTGCTTGTCGGGTCGCCGATGGAGGCCGCCGGGTTCGGCGCCCTGGCGGGGCATTTCACCGACCGTACGGTGGTGACCTACGACCCCCGCGGCGCGGGGCGCAGCAAGCGGACCGACGGCGCGCTGGAGACCACGACCGAGGAGCAGGCGGACGACCTGCACCGGCTGATCCTGGCGCTGGGCGCGGGGCCGGCGGACATCTTCGGCAGCAGCGGCGGCGCCGTCAACGCGCTCGCCCTCGTGGCGACGCACCCGGAGCAGGTCCGCACCCTGGTGGCGCACGAGCCGCCGTCCGCGCAGCCGCTGCCGGACCGCGACGAGGTGCTCGCCACCTGCGCGGCCATTCATGAGACCTACCTCAGCAAGGGGTTCGGCCCGGCGATGGCGAAGTTCATCGCGTTCGTCATGTTCCCTGGCCCGCTCCCGGCCGGCTTCGCTAACCAGCCGGGGCCGGACCCGGCCAGCTTCGGCCTGCCGGCGGAGGACGACGGCTCGCGCGACCACCCGCTGGTCGGGCTGAACATGAACTCGACCGTCGGCTACTGCCACGACTTCGACGCGCTCCGCGCGGCTCCGGTCCGCATCGTCCTCGGCGTCGGATCCGAGTCGGCCAACATGATCGCCGGCCGCGCGGGTGCCGCCGTGGCCGAGCGGCTCGGCCTGGCACCGGTCACGTTCCCTGGCGGTCATGACGGGTTCGTCGGCGGCGAATACGGCGGCATGGGCAAGCCGGACGCCTTCGCCGCCGTGCTGCGCGAGGTGCTCGCGGGCTGAGGGGGTTATGAGTCGAGCAGCGGGCCGAGCGGGCCGAGGTCGATGTTCAGGTCCTCCGGTTCCAGGCCGAACTCGTCGAGCAGCTCGTTCATCCGTTCCTCGAGGCGCATCAGCGTGTAGCCGAGCCGCTCGGCCTGCTCGTCGGTGACGGTGCCGTCCTCGACGCGGCGCAGCGCCTGGCGTTCCATGAGCTGGCGCAGCAGTTCCACGATCGTGAGCACCAGCGCGGCGAGCCCCCGCTCGGCCGACCGCGGGTCGTCGTCCGCGTCGAGCCGGTAGCGGACCCGCTTGGGCGCCGGTCCCGGCGGCCGCGTCAATTCGCCGCCGCTCATCGCCGGTCCGCCCGTTCCGCCTCGGGATCCTGTCCCGTGAGGGCGCTGACCGAGGTGAGCAAGGCGCGCAGCGAGATCACCACGAGGTCGACGTCCGCGATCGACAGGGTGATCTCACCGGTCACCACCACACCGCCCGCCAGCACCCGGTCGAGCAGGTCGACCAGCGAGACGCGCTCGGCGGGGTAGCCGGCGCTGGTCAGGTCGGGGCGGGCGAGGTCAGCGTCCGTCATCGTCTCCGCCCACGAACGAGTACGGCGGCCACGGCCCCGTCAGCTCGACCCGCAACTCGGGGTGCGCCGTCGCCTGGCCCCCGACCGCCGCGGTGAAGGCAACGCTGCCGGCCGCGTCGAGCAGGTAGGCGGCATTCAGCAGCATCGGCTGCCGGACCCCGCTGAGCTGGGGGGACTGTGGCGGGTGCAGCCGGGCGTCGGCGGCCTTGGCGGTCAGCTCCGCGTGCACCTCCTGCGCGCCGGTCACCGCGGCCGTCTTGGTCTCCCTGGCCGCAGTGAGCTGGGCGCGCCGTCGCCTGAGGTACGCGAGGCCGACGCCGCCTTCCGTTCTCGGCTGGGCGCTGCCGCCGGCGGGTTCCCCGTCCGCGTCCGCGCTCTTCGCCTCGTCCGGGCCCTCGGCCTCGTTCGGCCCCTCGGGTTCATGCTGCGCCGCGTACGCCTTGACGCCCCATTCGACGCGGCCGCCGACCCGGCGCAGCGCGTCGCGCAGCTGGCCGCCGCGCTCGGTGAGCGCGGCGGACACGGCGGCGTCACCGGTGTAGACGGTGGCGAGCCTGACCGGCAGCAGCGGGAACAGCCGGGTCGCGGCGTCGATGACGTAATGGTGCTCCCGCGCGACCTCGTCCAGCCAGTCCAGGTTCTCCAGGTTCTCGCGCAACGCCGCCTCACCGAACTCCGCCAGGCTCACGTCGCTGACGAGCGCGGCGAGCCCGCCGGACGTCACGGTGCGCACCTTCGCCTCGCCGACGCCGGTGAGCCAGGACAGGTCCACCGGACCCTCTGGCCCGGACAGGTGGCCCTCTTCGGTGATCGCGTACGCCCAGACTCCGCTGTCCTCGCTCATTGCGCTACTCCCGTTGCCCCGACTCCAGTTCGGTGATGCGGTCGCGGAGCCGGCGGACTTCGTCCCGCAGCTCACGCGCGCCGTCCCCGCTGTCGAGCTCCCTGGCGTCGTCCCCGTCGTCGACCTCCCCGCGTGCGCGCTTGCCCGTCGCACGCCGCTGGGCCTCCGCGTTCAGCCACGGGTCGCTCTCCCACCAGTTGATGCCGACCTCGCGGGCGGTGTCCAGCGAGGCGATCACCAGCCGCAACTTAATCGTGAGCAGCTCGATGTCGAGCAGGTTGACCTGGATGTCGCCCGCGATGACCAGGCCCTTGTCAAGGACGCGCTCCAGGATGTCGCCGAGGTTGGTGGGCGGCCGCCCGCCCCCGGCCGCGACGCCGCTGCCCGATCCGTAGCGCTGCATCGCGCCCGCGCCCGACATGGGCGTGTTGTCAGTCATCAGCTGTCCCCGTCGTCTCCATGGCCACGCGAGTAGCGCCGCACCCGCCGGTAGGCCATCAGCTCGCCGTCGCCATCGACCTCGGTCTCGTAGGTGGACAGGATGTCCGTCGACGACGGGATCCGCCGGTCCTCGACCACCTCCACGGTCACCAGCCAGCCGTCCTCCGACCGCCGCACCCCGGTGACCCCCTCTGGCTGCTTCCCGGTGAGCTCGGTGATCTGGCGCAGCCCGGCCCGGCCCGCCTGGGCGGCGGACAGCCGCCGGGCGCCGTCGCCGGCCCCGTCACGCTTCGACCGGTTACGCCTGGGCTCCTCGGGCTCGTCTTCGGGCTCCTCGAGCTCGTCTTCGAACTCTTCCCGCTCGTCCTCGGGCTCTTCGGGCTCGTCAAGCTCGTCCTCGGGCTCGTCAAGCTCGTCCTCGGGCTCGTCCTCAGCCTCGTCGCGCTCAGCCTCGTCGCGCTCAGCCTCGTCGTGCTCGGGGTCCTTGGCGGACCGTCGTCGCTCAGCCATTGTCGATCAGCTCCTGTCGTCGCCGGGCTGGCCGTCCATCCTGGGCACGGAAGGGGGAGCGGCCTTCGTGATCAGGGTGCTCGTGAGTTCGTCCTGTATCTGGACGAGCTCTTCCGCGGAGATCTCGCCGGCCTCGTACCGCTGCTGCGCGTCGTCAAGCGCGCGCCTGATCCGTGCCGGGTCGTGCAGCTGCCGCTCCGCCTCGTCCTGGAGCAGCTCCCCTAGCCTGATGACTCCTTGGACAGGCAGGAACGGTAGCCGGAACAGCAGTGTCAGCAGGTCCATCTCACCTCATCCCGATTCCAGGCGGCTTGTCGTGCCGGTTACCCGGCCGCCGCGGCGCTTCCGACGAAGTCGTAGGCGGCGAGCGGGCCGATCAGCCGTAGCTCCATCCGGTCCTGCCACTCCTGCGAAAGCTGCTCGACCACCTTGCGCAGCGCCTCCGCCTTGTCGTTCTCGACGAGGAAGGCCGCGTAAACGGCGTCGAGCTCGTGGCTCGGCGGGCGCACCGCGCTGGCGGCGACCTTGCCTTCCACCGCGTCGCCGAAGGCGCGGGTGTCGGCCTGGCGCATGGCCTCGACCGCGTTGTTGACGATCTCGCCGAGCTGGATCCGCTGGTCCCGGGTGGCGTCCGGGTCCGCGCCGCTGATCTGCTTGCCGAGCTCCGCCGCCTGAGGATTGTCCGCGAGTATCTCGCGGAGGATCGCGTGCTCGATATAGCGGCCCTTGACGACGTACTCGGCGCGTCCCTCGAGCTGCTCCAGCGCCGAGGCGAACTCGTCGTAGTGCGGCCCGAGCAGTTCCTCGGTCACCGCCTCGTCGCTGGCGAGGACCGCGCCGAAGCGCAGCGGCAGCACCGGCACGTCGGCGGCGCTGCCGTCGAGCAGCTCCTCGTGCGTGACCAGGTCCTCCGCCCGGCCGAGCGGCCGGTCCAGGTCCACATCGCTGACCAGCGCGGTGAGGTCGCGGTAGCGGACCGCCCTGACCTCACCCGGCGGGTCGCCGACGCCGGGCGCGCCGGGCTCGACCTCGATGTCGCCGGGCAGGATCCCGTACACGTAAACGCCGGTACGGCCCCCACCCGCTTGCTTGTCTTCCGTCTCCGCGGTCATTGTCAGTTGTCCTCCCCGCCTCGGGAGCGCCGCCCCACGCTCTGCTTCTCACCGCTCTGGCTGTCCGCGAACTCGCGGAGCTTGTCGCCGGCCGCCTCAAGGGCGCCCTTGGTCTTGTGCTTGGCGCCGCTCTCTTCCATGTCGCCGAGCAGGCCGGGCAGGCCTTCCTTCTCCTGTGAGATGTCGAGCCGGTTGACCGCCTCGGCGAATCGCAGGTAGGTGTCCACGCTGGCGATCACGACGCGGGCGTCGATGGTGAGGAGCTCGATGCCGATCAGCGAAACCCGCACGTAGGCGTCGAGCACAAGACCCTTGTCCAGGATCGTGTCGATGACGTCGGCGAGTCCGGACGGCTGTGGCCGGGCCGAGTTCCCGCCTCCTGGTTGCGCTGCGATGGTCATTGCGTCATTCCTTCCGTCACTTGTTCACGGGCCAGGGGCCGCGGTCGGTAAGCGCAGCCGCGGCCACGGCCGGTGAGCGCGGCCACCGGGCCGCGCTCACGAGCCGCGCGCCGCATGGCGGAGAGCGTCATCGCCCTCCGCCGCGGGCCGCACCCTGACCCTGCCGGGCGCGTACTGGTGCCCGGCCGCGGCTCGCGCCGCGGGCCGGCACACGACGGCGGTCGCCGCGGCGGTCGCCGTCCTCGTCGCGGTCGCGCCCGCGGTCGGCGGCCTCGTCCGCTGGCTCCTCCTCGTCGGCCTCGTCCCCGAGCTCTTCCTCGTCGACCTCGTCGTCCACGGGCTCTTCCTCGTCCTCGGGCTCCTCATCACGGCCCTCGTCGGCGCCCGTGGGCTCTTCCTCGGCCGCGTCGGCGGGCTCTTCGCCCTGCTCGCGCCCTTCGGCCTCTTGCCCTTCTTGCTCTTCCTGCAGGGCGGTCTCGTGGTCCTTGACGATCTCGCCCTCCTCGATCGTCCCGCGCCAGCCCTCGATGTCGTCCGGGTTGAGCAGCGCGTGCGCCATGACGTGGCGCTGGAAGTGCTTGAGCTCCAGCCGGGTGCGCCGGCCCTGGGCCCGCCACAGGTTGCCCGTCCGCTCGAACAAGCCCTGCGGGTGGTATTCGAGCACCACCACGATCTTGGTCAGGTTGGGCGCGAGCTCGTGGAAGGTAACCGCGCCGTCGACGTGGCCCTTGGCGCCCTTGGACGTCCAGACGATTCGCTCGTCGGGACGCTGGTCGACGATCTTGGCTTCCCACTCCCGGTGCGACCAGAAGACCTGCGCCTTCCAGCTGACCTTGTACTCCTGGTCGGTCACGTCCGGCCGGGCGTTCTCTATCTTCTTGGTGAAGGTGGGGAACTGCTCGTAGCTGGTCCACTGGTTGTAGGCGAGCCGCACCGGCACGCCCACGTCGATGGACTCGACGATGTTGGTGAGCTTGAGCTTCGACTTGCCGCCGCCCTTGCCCTTGCCCTTGCCGAACACGCCGGAGACCTTCTCCTTGAGCCCGGACCAGCCGGCGCTCAGCATCGACCGGCCGGGGCTCTTGCCCTCGGCCAGCTTCCGCCCGCCGGTGACCGCGGCCATCAGACCCGGCCCGCCGTCGCCCTCCACGTAATCGGTGAGCCGGCCGGTGGTCTGCTCCACCCGGTCGCGGACGGAGGACATGGCGCGCTCCGTGAGCGCGCCGACCAGGCCGCCTGCCTCTGACTTGAGCCGGTCCACGGGACCGTTGTTCTCCCCTCGCGCCATGTCGCTCACCTCCTCGCCCGGGACACCGGCGACCGGCGACGTCCGCTGCTCCGCGGGGCCGGCTCTTCGTCCGGCTCATCGACGTCTTCCTCGTCGTCTTCCTCGTCCGCGCGGTCGTCGTCCTCGTACTCGTCTTCGTAGTCGTCACGCTCATCGCGGTCGTCGCGCTCGTCGTACTCGTCGTCCACCTCGGCCTCGTCGGCCTCCTCGGCGCGCCCGCGCCCGGTCAGCCGCCTGGTCGCACCCCCGGCCGCGCCGCCGGCCCGCTTGGCGGTGCCGCTCGCCGCCCGGCGCCCGCCGCTGGCCGCCTTCCGGCCGGTCTCGGTCGCCTGCTCGGTGCCCTCGGCCACGGTGTCCGCAGGGTTGCGCAGTCGGTCGGCACGATCGCGGATCGAGTCGGTCAGCGCGTCGACCCGGTTGCTCACGGCAGCGGTCGCCGCGGCCTTGCCCGCGTTGAGCAGGTCACCGCGCAAGTCGGCGATCTCGCCGAGTTGCGGCGCCATCTTCTGGATCGCCTCGGTGTTGCCGAGCATCTTCATGCCCCGCTTGAGCACCAGGGCGCCCACAGTCGTGCCGCCGACGGTCATCCCGGCCGCCATCATGGCCGCCATGCGGAATTTCTTCCGGCGGCCGAGCACGTAGCCGATGCCGATCGCGGCGGCGGCTGGCATGCTGCTTTTCATTGTTTTCAGCCTCCCCAACTGAGCTCACGTACCACGGTGTCCGTTGACTCATCCGCCGGCTGCGCCGCTCAGGAGCTCTGTTTTCCTCCAGATCCGGTATGTGTCACTGGTGCCAGATCCGGATTGCCTGATGGGCTTGGTGGCTACCCGGCGACGCGGGACGAAAACGACGATCGAGAGATTCATCTGGGAAAAAGCGCCTCGATAACGGCAACGAGCAGCCGGTTTCGATTTACCATCACTAAGCTGTTCTTTGACCACCGAACAAAACGTTCTGCAAACGGCAAACGCGCCGGGCGCCGGCGGCACCATGGGCCTGCCGATCGCCCGGAACCTCGCCCGGGCTGGCCTGCCGGTTCGCGCATGGAACCGGTCGAGCGACAAGGCGGAGCCGCTCGCCGCCGACGGCGCCTATGTGGCGCGGACGCGGAACTGGCGCGCCGGAGCGGCGTCGGGTTCATCGACGCGCCGGTGCTCGGCACCCGTCAGCCCGCGGAAGAGGGCAAGCTGGTGATCCTCGAGTCGGGCCCGGAGGAGGCGCGGCAGCGCCTGGCGCCGGTCTTCGACGCGATCGGCCAGCGCACCATCCGCGCGGGCGAGGCGGGCGCTGGCAGCAGGCTCAAGACGGTCGTCAACTGCTGGGTGCTCGCGGTGGTGGAGGCGGGCGCGGAGACGATGGCCCTCGCCGAGGCACTCGAGCTCGATCCCGCGCTGTTCTACGAGGCGATCGATGGCGGCACTCTCGACCTGCCCTACCTGCGGATGAAGGGCAAGGCGATGACCTCGCGGTCCTTCACCCCGGACTTCCGGCTCGCGCTCGCGGCCAAGGACGCCGGCCTGGCCCGCCGCGCCGCCGAGGAACGCGACCTCGACCTGCCGCTCATCGAGTCGCTGGCCCGTCGTTACGCCGAGGCCGCGAAGCAGCACGGCGGCAAGGACTTCAGCGCCACCTACCTGCTGAGCACGCCCAGGCGCGACTGACCGCCTGACCGCCTCCGAGCCCGTCCGCGCGCTCAGTCTTCGGAACTTATACCGCGTTTGCGGGTACAAAACGGCTCAATTCGGGCGCGATTTTGACCAGATCGCAGTAAAAGTTCTCGGAAGGCGGGAGGCGCGGCGCGGGAGGCGCGGCGCGGGAGGCGCGGCGCGGGGGGCGGGATGCGGGGAAGCGGGGAAGCACGGGTCCATACGTGTGCGCGTGGCGCCCGTCACGGCCGGAGGACTCGCCGGCTTCGATACCCCCTTGCGTCTCCGCATGTCGCTATCTATCATTGTGATATCATATTGATAGCCCCTCGGTAGCAGGAAGAGGAGGGGGCGAACGTGATCGAGATCGAGAACCTCTCCAGGAAGTTCGGTGCCGTCACAGCGGTCGACGGGCTGACGCTCAGCATCGCCGAGGGTGAAGTCTTCGGGCTGCTCGGACCAAACGGCGCCGGCAAGACCACCACCATCAGGATGCTCGCGGGGCTCATCGGCAAGACGAGCGGCGAGGCCCGGGTGGCCGGCTGCCGTGTCGGCGACCCGGCCACGGCGCGCCAGCTCAGGAGCCTCATCGGCCTGATGCCGGAGGAGGCCGGGCTGTACCTGGACCTGAGCGCGGCGCGGACGCTGGACTTCTACGGCAGGCTCTACCAGGTGCCGGCCGCCACCCGCGCCGAGCGCACCGAGCGGCTGCTCACCATGCTCGGCCTGTGGGACCGCAGGGACGCCCGGGTGCGCACGTTCTCCAAGGGGATGAAGCAGCGGCTGACCATCGCCCGGGCGCTGATCCACGACCCGCCGGTGCTGTTCCTCGACGAGCCCACCGCCAACCTGGACCCGGAGGGCGCCAAGACCGTGCGCGACTTCCTGCTCCAGCTCAAGCAAGAGCAGCGCACCATCCTGCTCAACACCCACCAGCTCGCCGAGGCCGAGCGCATCTGCGACCGGGTCGGCGTCATGCACACCCGGCTCATCGCGGTCGGCACGCCGGACGGGCTGCGTGGCGCGGCGTCGCGGCAGGCCACCGCGGTCCAGCTCGCGGTCGTCACCGACGCGATCGTGGCCGCCGCCCGCGCGGCGGCCGGCACCGTCACGGCGGCCAGCGCGCCCACGGGCGCCGGCACGGCCACGGGCGCCGGCACGGCCACGGGCGCCGGGATGTCCAGCGCGGACGGGAACGTGGCCGTCAGCGGCAGCACGCTCACGATCGACGTGGACAAGCCGGAGCGGGACAACCCCCGCCTGGTCCGCGCGATCGTCGACGCCGGCGGCGAGGTGGAGTTCGTCAGCGGCATCGTCCCCACCCTGGAAGAGACCTACCTCAGGCTGCTCGCCGGCGAGCAGCACGAGCAGCACCAGAAGAACGCGAGGTAGCGGCGATGAACTGGCAGAACGTAACGACCATCGCCCGCAAGGACATCACGGTCATGCTGACGAGGCGCGGCATGCGGATCGGCCTCCTGGTGCTGCCGCTTGGCCTGGCGGTCCTGTTCTCGCAGATCGTCGCGCACGCCAGCTACCCGGCCAGTGCGCTGCCGCAGGCACTGAACGCGTTCCTCTTCTTCTTCATGATCTACACCGGGGCGCTCCCGGCGACCATCGCTTCCTACAGCCTGGTCGGCGAGAAGGTGGAGCGCAGCCTCGAGCCGCTGCTCGCGACCCCGGCGACCGACGGCGAGATCCTGCTCGGCAAGGGCCTGGCGGCCCTCGTCCCGCCGCTTACCGCGATGTGGGCCGGGATGGTCACGCTCATGGCGCTGTGCGACGCGTCCAGCCGCGGCACCCTCGGGTACCGGTACTTCCCGAACTGGATGGCGGTCGTCACCGTGCTCGGCGTGGCCCCGCTGCTCGGGCTCATGGCCGTGCAGTACGCCGTCGTGTGCTCCGCGCGGGTGACCGAGGTGCGCACCGCGCAGCAGCTCGGCTCGCTCGCCGCGCTCCCCGGCGTCGGCCTGTACCTCGCGCTGCTGTCCGGGGCGTTCTCCCTCGACCTGGCTTCGCTCGCGGTCATCGGCGGCGTCCTGGTGATCATTGACGCCGGCCTGTTCATCGCCGCCCGGGCCACGTTCCACCGCGAGGAGATCCTCACCCGCTGGGCGTGACCCGCGGTCAAGTTC
>DASWAE010000055.1:0-31698 GCA_036391275.1 Trebonia sp. | reverse complement strand
GTCGACCTCGACGAAGATCTCCGTGTCCGGGTGCTTGAGCGACACCGGCAGCCCGTGCGCGGCCTTGACCTCCGCGCCGATCAGCGCGTTCAGCTGCTCGGAGGTCACCGGGAACCGCTTGTCGCGGCGCCGTGACCGGACGGCGAACGCGCCGCTGTCCGCCCCGGTCAGCGCGACCGACGCGGCCGCCGCGGCCTCGGGCGTCTTGTCCACCCGCAGCGCGCGGCAGACGCGGACGATCCCGGGCACGTCGGCAGCCCGCTCGGCCACCCGGTCCACCGCCGCCGCGTGCTGCGCCGGGGTCAGCCCGTCGCGCGCCACCCGCAGCACGAGCACCCCCTCGCGCAGCACGAGCTCGGCGCGCACGCCGGTGCTGCGCACCGCCGCGCGCAGGTTCCCGTGCAGCATCCGCTCGAACTGCTGCCGGTTGCGTCCCTTGAGGAAGATCTCGCCCTGCTTGAGCAGCACGCACGGCTCGCCTGCGACCAGCCCCGCCGCCCCGGCGGCGGTGACCGGATCGGTCATGGTCATTCACCCAGTCTGCCAGTTCCGCCGCCGGGGCACGCCCCGTCCCGGGCCGCGCGGGCGGAAAGGAGGGAAATACGGAGGATCCGCCAGCGGCGGCGGGTAACCCGGGCACGCCGCCGCCACGCCGTCACCGCGGGCGAGGCAGCGGGCGCGCATCCCGCGCAGGCCGGCCTGATTCTCTCCGGTTCTCCCCCCCGTCTTCCTTCCGGTTCTCCCCCTCGTGCTTTTCCGGTTCTCCCGCTTGCGGGGGGACTCTTTGCGACATAACGTGTTCGCGTGAACGCCAACGAGCGGGACGAGATCGCCGCGTCCGTGGCCGCCCACGCCGAGCTCGGGCCGCGGTACGACGACGCTGTCGCCGAGGGCCTGGTCGAGCGGATCGGCGCTGAGATCGACAAGCGCATCGACGCGCGGCTGCAGGGGCAGCAGGCGCAGGAGCGCGACGGCCAGCTGCCCGGGTATCAGGGGTCGCCCGCGTACCAGGGGCCGGTCGCGACCGCGCCCGCCCGTCCCGTCGCCGTGCCGCCGCCGGCCCGGGCGCCGTCCCGTGGCAGCGGGCTGAGCGGGACGATCCTCGGCCTCGGGTCCATGGGGCTCGGCGTCGGCGCCACCAGCGTCGTGGTGAGCCACCACCCGGGCGGCGTCGCCGACGTCCTCATGGTGCTGCTCATCTGGGTCATGATCGCGGTCATCAACGTCGCCCACTCGCAGCGGCGCTGATCGCCGGCGCCCGCTTAGCCGCAGGTCAAGCCCTCCTTGTTCCGGGTCTGCGGGCGACATAGCGTGACACCATGACCCCCGATGAGCGGGACGAGATCAGCGTCTCCGTCGCGGCGCACCACGAACTCGGGCCGGACTACGACAAGGCCGTCGCCGAGGGCCTGGTCGAGCGCATCGGCGAGGAAATCGACAAGCGGGTGGACACCCGGCTGCGGACCGCGGCCGCGCAGGCCCCGCCGGCCACGGTGCCCGCGCGCCGTCACCCCGGGTTCCCCGTGGTTCTCGTGTCCCTGATCTTCGGCACCGGCGCCACCTCGGTGGTCCTCGGCAACGAGACCACAAACAGCGCCGCGCAGACCGTGATGGTGCTGCTGATCTGGGTGGCGATCGCCGTGATCAACGTCGTGTACGCGCTGCGCCGGTAGGAGCCGCGCACGCCGGCCTGCCAGGAAAATGAATTGCCTGGTGGCAGCGTTACGACATAAGCTCAACTGCTCTTCTGCCCCTGGTGAAGGATTTACTGTCATGCGTTGGCGTGCGCCCGCCCGGCGGTATCAAGTGCTCGCCATCCGTGACTTCCGGCTGTTGCTCGCGGACCGGGCGCTCGCCCCGTTCTCCGTCGGGTTCTCGATGGTCGGGGTCTCGTTCGCGGTGCTCAAGGTCACCGGGTCGACCGCGGACCTGTCGTACGTGCTGGCCGCCCAGGCCGCGCCGATGATCGTGTTCTCGCTGCTCGGCGGCGTGTTCGCGGACCGGTTCAAGCCGCAGTGGGTGATCATCGCGGGCAACCTGTCCGTGATCGTCGGGGAGGGCGCGTTCGGCATCCTCATGCTGACCACGGGTCATCCCCCGCTGTCGGCGATGGTGGGCCTCGAAGCGGTCAACGGAATCGGCGGGGCCGTGTTCTACCCGGCGTCGCAGGCGCTGCTCCCCCAGCTCGTGCCGGAGCCGCTGCTCCAGGAGGGCAGCTCGATCAGCCGGCTGGTGATGAACATCGGCCAGATGACCGGCGCCGCCGCGGCCGGGCTGCTGGTCGCGGCGGCGGGCCCGGGCCTGGCGCTGACGCTGTGCGCGATCGGCATGTCGGGCACGGTGCCGCTGATGCTGGCCGTCAAGGGCAACGGCTCGCGGTGCCGCGCGGCGGCCGACAGTCCCGGCCTGCTCGCGGAGCTGCGCGAAGGGTGGGCCGAGTACCGCCTCCATACCTGGCTGTGGGCGACGAGCATCCAGTTCTGCCTGGTGATGATGGCGTTCAACGGCGCGTTCCTGGTCCTCGGGCCGGTAGTGGCCAGGGCACACCTGGGCGGTCCCGCCGCCTGGGGCGCAATCTCCGCGTCCGACGCGTTCGGCCTGATCGCGGGCGGACTGGTCTCGCTGCGGTACATCCCCCGGCGGCCGATGCTGTTCGTGGTGCTCACCGGCGGCTCCATCGCCATCACGCCGATCGCGCTGGCGCTCGTCCTGCCGCTGCCCGTCATCTGCCTGTCCGCGTTCATCGTCGGGCTGCTGGCCGAGGTGATGATGGTGCAGTGGACGGTCGCGCTCGCCACCCGCATCCCGTCGGACATGCTGGCCCGGGTGACGTCCTACGACGCCTTCGGCTCGCTCGCCGCGATGCCGGCCGGAGCCCTGGCCGCCGGGCCGCTCGCCGCGCGGATCGGCGTCTCCGCGACGCAGTTCGCGGCGGCGGCGGTGATCGTGGTGTCGTCCGCGCTGACCCTGATACCGCGGGACATCTGGACCTACCGCAGCGGCGACGCGGCGCGCGGCGATGTCACCGGCCGCCTCGTGCTGGAGGAGGCGCTCTCCCCCGCTATCGCCAGTGCCCAAGCGGGAGCGGACCTCGGCTGAGCACGGTCCTGATGGCGAAGGTGGACCTCGCCTCGGTCACCCCGGGAATGGCAAGGACCTGGTCAAGGAGCAGCAGCTCGTAGCCGGCCAGGTCCGGCACGGCGGCCTCGATGAGGAAGTCATCCGAGCCGGAGACCAGGTAGCAGGCGACCACGGCGGGGATGCCGAGCAGCGCCTCCTCGATGACCGATGACGTGGCGCGGGAGTGCCCGTCGACCTTCAGGCCGATGAACACGGTCAGGCCGAGGCCGGCGCGCGCCCGGCTGACCTCGGCGCGGTACCCGGCGATGATCCCGTCGGCTTCCAGGGCCTTCACCCGGCGCAGGCAGGCGGACGGTGACAGGCCCACCGCGTCAGCGAGGTCCACGTTCGCGATCCGGCCGTCTCGCTGCAGGCGGGTCACGATGGCACGATCTACTTTGTCTGGAATATGATCCGGCACGTTCTTAGACTAAGCCGTCTCTACGCGCAATATCGTGCCGTCCAGTTCCCGTAACGGGGCAATATTTGCCATCGCGTGCGGGCCGTTTTGCCGCAGTATCGAAGCATGACGGAAACCCTGACGCCGGCGGTGCGGCCGGCGACGGCGGCAGCCCCGGCGGGGCTCACGACGGCCCGCGGTGCGGCGCTCTACATCGGGGCGCTGCTCGGCCCCGGCCTGCTGCTGCTTCCTGGCCTGGCCGCCGCGGCGGCAGGGCCGGCGTCCGTGCTCGCCTGGGCCGGGCTGCTGGTCCTGTCCGGCCTGTTCGCGGTCGTGTTCGGCGCGCTCGGGCGCGGCTTCCCCTCTGCGGGCGGTGTGATCGGGTATGTCCGCGCCGGGCTCGGCGCGCGGGCGAGCGCGGTCGCCGGCTGGTTGTTCCTCGCCGGGGTGGTGGCCGGGGCGCCGGTCGTCTGCCTCATCGGCGCCGGCTACGTGACCGAGCTCACCGGCGGCGGCACGCTCGCCAGGGCGCTGATCGCCGCGTTGCTGCTCGCGGTGGTGCTGGCCCTCGCCGCCGGCGGCCTGCGCACCTCGGCGGCCGCGCAACTGCTGCTGGTGGCGCTGCTGATCGTCGTCGTCACCGTGGCCGTCGCCGGGTCGGCGGGCCAGGCGCGGGCGGCCAACTGGACGCCGTTCGCCCCGCATGGCTGGCAGGCCGTCGGGCATGCCGCCTCGGTGCTGATGCTCTCCTTCGTCGGCTGGGAGGCGGCCGCGCCGCTGACCACCCGGTTCGCGAACCCGGCGCGGCAGCTGCCGCGCGTCATCGGCATCGCGCTCGCCGTCACCAGCGTGCTCTACCTCGGACTCGCGGTCGCCACGATCGGCGTGCTCGGGATGGGCGGGGCGGGCGGGGCGGGCGGCGCGGCCGGGGCGCCGCTCGCCGCCCTGCTGCACGATGCCGCGGGGACGGCGGGGACGGCGGCCGCCGCCGTCGCGGCCGTCGTGCTGACCCTCGGCGCGGTCAACGCCTACGTCAGCGGCGCCGCCGAGATGACTCGCGAGCTGACCAGGCGGGGGCCCGCGGGTCCCGCGGCCGGCCCGGCCCGGCCCGCGCCCCGTTTCCTCGCGGCGGTGGCGCTGTCCGGCCTCGGGGTAATCGCGCTGTACGGCGCCGGCCTGGCCACCCCGGCGGCGCTCGTGGCCCTGCCGACGACCTTGTTCCTCGTGGTTTACCTCGGCTGCATGACCTCGGCCGCCCGGGTGCTGCGCGGGCCGGCCCGGCTGGCGGCGGTGCCGGCCGCGGTGATCGTCGCGCTCGTGCTCGGCTACTGCGGCTGGGCCCTGCTCGCCCCGGCCGTCGTCGCCGTGGCGGTGCTCGCCCCCCGGCCCGGTCACGCCGGTGCTCGCCGGGCCGGGCCGGTCACGCCGGCCGCACGGCGTGACCAGCCGGGTCTGGCACCAGCGCCCGGCTTTGCCGGGCCGGCGCCGGCCGCGAATCGCGCGGATGAGCGGATTGTCGCGGCCACCTGGAATGTCAGACCCCCGGCGTAGCGTGAACGCCATGAACCTCCCCAAGCGCCGTTCCGGCCGCCGCGGCCGTCCTGAGTGCTCCGGCCACGCGGCGGAGGCGGATGGCTCGGGCCGGGATCCCGAGCACGTGGCGTACATGAACTGGGTCGCCGCCACGGTCGGCGAGCACGGCTGGGCCATCTCCGGGCGGCACGGCGACGAGGCGGCGCCGCCGTGGGCCTACAGCGTGGGCATGTGGCTGACCTGCCAGGTGCCGGAACTCGTGCTGTGCGGGCTGCCGGTGGAGAACGCAGCGTCCATCATCAACGCGATCGGCGCGCGGGTCGCCGACGGCGCCGAATTCTCCGCCGGCGACGTGCTCGACGACGTGTGCCCGGCGCCGCTGACCCTCCGGCCGGTCGAGGACAGCTGGCGGGCCACCTCCGGCCTGCTCGCCATCTCCGACACTTTCTACGGCATGGTCAGGCCCCCGTACCTGCAGGTCGTGTGGCCGGACAAGCACGGCACGTTCCCGTGGGAGCCGGGTTTCCAGGCCGCGTTCGACCGGATGCAGCCGCTGCTGTGGCTGCACCGCGACGACAACCCCCCGTCCCCGTGGACCCGCCTGGACCAGCTCACCTGAGCCCGGTCCGGTTCCGCCGCCCGCTCTCGGCCCCCAGAGCACCAGCGCCGCGACTATCGACACTGAGATCATGAAGCGGGCTGCCCGCCCAGGTACCTGAACGTCCCCGGGAAGCGGAGGGCGGCGCCGCGGTTGCGGCACCGCCCTCGGGCCTTCGGATCAGGTGCTCCGGGCTAGACGTTCTTCGCGTAGCTGCGGAAGGTCCTGACCGAGATCGCCACCGCGATGAGGGCGAGGACCAGCAGGCCGCCGCAGCGGACCGCTACCGCGGACCAGTCGGGGTTCGCGGACAGGGCCGAGCGGCCGATCTGGACCTCCCAGTTGAGCGGGTTCCGCGAGGCGATGGCCTGCATCCAGCCGGGGAGGAAGCCCGGCTGGATGAAGGCGGTTGACAGGAACATCAGCGGGAGCATGAAGAACGTGTAGACGCCGATGACCGCCTCACGGGCGCGCAGCAGCATGCCCGTCATGTTGGACAGGGCGCCCCACAGCACGCCGACCTCGATCGAGGCGAGCACCAGGATCGCGATGCCGAGCGCGCCGCCGGGGTAGTGCGCGCCGCCGGCGTAGCCGAGCAGCACGATGATGAGGGTCTGCACCGTGGTGCTAACCGCCTGCTCGGCGACCGAGGCGTTCATGATCGCCAGGCGGCTGGCCGGGGTGACGAGGAAGCGGTTGAGCGTGCCCCGGTCGATTTCCTCGATCATCGCCATGCCGGCCCACATGTTGCTTGACATCGCGTTCATCGCGACGATGCCGGGGATCAGGTAGGCGAGGTACGAGCCCTGGTAGCCGAAGCCGGGGATGTCGATGACCTTGCGGAACATCTCACCGAACAGGAACAGCCAGATCACCGGCTGTATCACGCCCATCGCGAGCACCGCCGGCTGGCGGCTCAGCGCGCGCAGCTTCCTGCCGGTCAGCCACCACGTGTCGGAGGCGACGGCGTTGCTGGCGGGTGCGACACGCACTCGTTCTGGATAGGTCGTGGTGGTCATCGCCCCGCCACCTCCGCCAGCCGCGTCGCGTCGCTGTACCGGCGGCCCGCGTGGCGCAGGTACACCTCGTCCAGCGAATCAACGCCCAGGTCCCGCTTGAGCTGGGCGGGGTCGCCCTCGGCGACCACCCGGCCGCGGTCCACGATGGCGACGCGGCCGGCCAGCCGGTCGGCCTCGTCCAGGTAGTGCGTGGTGAGCAGCACGGTCACCTGGTCGGCGGTGGCCAGGGTGGTGATCTCGTCCCACATCGCGGCGCGCGACTCCGGGTCGAGCCCGGTGGTCGGCTCGTCGAGGAAGAGGACCCGCGGCTGGTGGACGAGGCCGAGGGCGACGTCGAGACGGCGCTGCATGCCGCCCGAGTAGGTGCGGACGAACCGGCCGGCCGCCTCGCTGAGCTGGAAGCGGTCGAGCAGCTCGTCCGCCCGTTGGCGTGCTGCCCGGGTGGGCATGCCGTACAGGTGCGCCTGAAGGATCAGGTTCTCCCGTCCGGTGGCCGCCGGGTCAGCCCCCGAGCGCTGCGCGACGACGCCGATGGCCCGGCGGGCCTGTGCCGGGGCCGCGATGACGTCGATGCCCTCGACGGCGGCGGTGCCCTCATCGGGCCTGGCGAGGGTGGTGAGGATCTTGACGGTGGTGGTCTTGCCTGCCCCGTTCGGGCCGACGAGGGCGAAGATCGCGCCCTTGGCGACGCCGAGCGTCAGCCCGTCAAGCGCCCTGACGCGGGTCTTCCCCGGCCCCGGATAGGTCTTGACGAGGCCGCGTGCTTCGATGGCCCCCGTGGCGAGGGCAGCCGCGCGGCTGGGAGGTGTTGCCCTGGAAGGCGCGGCGCCGGGGATTCGGGGGCTTGCGCCCGCGGGTGGTGACTGCATGATGGTGACTCCTCGTTATCTGGACTGGCCGTGCTCTGCTCAGCCCCATACGAAATCACCGGCATACAATCGTGATTGGGCCTCGATGCCTGCCGGTTACCGCAAGGGACTGGTTGGTGAGGTTGCGACCTCGGTTCGCGGTGTTGCAGCACCGTGGACCGGGGTCGTTCTTAGGTGTCCTTCTCGTGGCCGCTGTCCGCGCCGTCGTGGCGCGGCTCGTCGTCCCACCCCCTCATCGCGCGCTCGTCGAGTTCCACGAACTCGGGCGGGACCTCGCCGGTCTCGTGCATGCGCCGCCAGCTGTCGACCCCGCTCATGGTGCCGTCGACGATCTCGGCGATGACGCCGCGCAGCCAGCCGGCCTGAGCGACGCGCATGGCGAGCTGGTACTCCGCCTCGATCAGCAGCGCCCGGGGCAGCCGCTCGGCCCAGTGCGCCAGGTCGGCCTGCTTCCTGGCGTTGTCCTTGTCCAACGTGGTGAGCCGCGTGGTGAGCAGGCCGATCACCTCATCCGGCGGCAGGATGCCCGCCTCGGACAGCGCCGTGACGAACCCGCCGCGCTCGTCCTCCGGCACGCTGAGCAGCTCACTCAGCCAGTCCCGCAGCTCCGCGAAGCCCTGCTCGGTGATCTGGTACGTCGTGCGCTCGGGCTGGCGCCCCTCGCGCCCGGTGCCGGACTCGCGGATGAAGCCGTACTTCTCCAGGTTCGCCACGACGGTGTAGAGCGAGCCCCAGTTGATCTTGAAGTTCTGCTCCTTGCCGCGCACCCGCAGCGTCTGCGCCATCTCGTACGGGTACATCGGCCGCTGCGCGAGCAGCGACAGCAGCGACAACGCGAGCAGGTTGCCCACCTTCCGCCGCTTAGCCATCACCCCTCCAGTCGCTCGCCCACGAGTACTCGTAGACGAGTATAGGCATACCGTCGAGCACGACTCAAGACCTATCGCGAATAATCCTCCTTGAGCAGATGCACATGCTGGCCAGGCCCCTGCGGTCGGGCCGGCGACGGGGCTGACGGTATCCGTGAGGAGCCTGAGACTGGTCGCTATCCGGCATAGCCGATGGCAGCAGCATTATTCTGAAGACTTTTTTGATTATGAAGGGTCTTTGGTGCTATGACACGAAAAAGTCTTCACGATCATGCTGGGTCCCGCCGCCCGCCCGGTCCCGCCCCGCAATAAAGAGTCATCCGAACGGAAGCGGGTTTATCCGCCTACGTTCGGATGACTGGGGTTGATGTTCGGACGGGTGATGGTCAGCCGAAGAAGACCTCGGACTCGGCGTAGCGGTCCGCGGGGACGAGCTTGAGCTCGCGGGTGGCCTCGATGAGCGGGACGCGGACGATCTCGGTGCCGCGCAGCGCCACCATGGTGCCGAAGTCCTCGTCGTGCAGCGCGTCGACCGCGTGCAGGCCGAAGCGGGTGGCGAGCACCCGGTCGAAGGCGGTCGGGGTGCCGCCGCGCTGGATGTGGCCGAGCACGATGCAGCGGGCCTCCTTGCCGGTCCGCTTCTCGATCGCGTCGGCGAGGTACTGGCCCGCGCCGCCGAGCCGGACGTGGCCGAACGCGTCAAGCTGGCCGGACTGCAGGGTCGCCTCCTCCTGCGCCGGGTGCGCGCCCTCGGCGACGACCACGATCGGCGCGTACCTGGTCTGGAACCGGTGCTCCACGTAGCCGATCACCTTGTCGATGTCGAACGGGCGCTCGGGGATGAGGATGACGTTCGCCCCGCCCGCGAGGCCGGCGTGCAGCGCGATCCACCCCGCGTGACGGCCCATGACCTCCACGATCAGCGCCCGGTGGTGGCTTTCCGCGGTGGTGTGCAGGCGGTCGATCGCCTCCATCGCGATGTTCACCGCGGTGTCGAAGCCGAACGTGTAGTCGGTTGCCCCGAGGTCGTTGTCGATCGTCTTGGGCACCCCGACGACGGGAATGCCCTCGTCGTTGAGCCGGGCCGCCACCCCGAGCGTGTCCTCGCCGCCGATCACCACCAGGGCGTCCACGCCAAGGCCGGTCATGTTGTCCTTGATCCGCTCGACGCCGCTGCGGCCCGGTCCCGTTTCCTTGAACGGGTTCGTCCGCGACGAGCCGAGTATGGTTCCGCCGCGGGGCAGGATGCCGCGCACCGCGTTGACGTCAAGCGGCATCGTGTCGGCTTCCAGCGGCCCGCGCCAGCCGTCACGGAACCCGACGAACTCCAGCCCGTACTCTTGAACTCCCCGTCGCACCACCGCGCGGATCACCGCGTTCAGCCCCGGGCAGTCGCCGCCCCCGGTAAGAACTCCCACTCGCATAAGGCAAAGCCTAGCCGCCGCGAAGGCTCCCGCACTGCAGCCGTGCGGAATGCCAGCGATGCAATCGTTAACATTGATGAATCCGTGGCTGGCGGTTCCTCCTCCGGCAGCTCTCCCGCCGGCAGCGGCTCTCCCGTCTGTAGCCGCTCTTTCGCCTGCTGCGCATAGATATTGACGTATTCCTGGCCGGACAGCTTCGCGATCTCGGCGATGATCTCATCGGTGACCGCGCGCAGCGCCTCGCGGTCCGTCTCCTTGCCGTAATACCGGGAGAACTCCATCGGCTTGCCGAAGATCACCCCCGGCCTGATGCCGAACCGGGGGTTGCGCGAGCCGGACGGCAAGAACTCGAAGGTATGCATCATGGCGCAGGGCACGACGGGCGCCCGGGACTCGAGCGCCAGCCGGGCCACCCCGGTGCGGCCCCGGTACAGCCGCCCGTCAGGCGAGCGGGTGCCCTCCGGGTAGATGCCGAGGACCTTGCCCTCCGCCAGGACGCGCAGTCCCGAGCGCAGCGCGCGCTCGCTGGCCTCGCCGCCCGTCCGGTCGATCGGGATCTGCCCGACGCCGCTGAAGAACGCCCGGCTGACCAGGCCCTTGATGCCCTTGCCGGTGAAGTACTCGGACTTGGCGAGGAACACCACCTTGCGCGGCAGCGGCAGCGGCCCGAAGAAGTGGTCGGCGAACGACAGGTGGTTGCTCGCCAGGATGACCGGCCCGCGGCGCGGCACGTTCCGCCGTCCGCGCGACCACGGCCGGAACACCAGCCAGAGCGAAACGCCAAGCGTGTACTTCGTTACCCAGTAGAACACGGATACATGGTCCCACGTCCCGTGAAATCTATGGGACGATGCATGGGTGTCGTCAATAACACCTGAGCCGGGCCTGGCGGACACCGCGCCGTTCGCCGCGGACGGAGGCCCGGTCGGGGTGCTCGTGCTGCACGGGTTCACCGGCTCGCCGCGCACCGTCCGGCCGTGGGCCGCGCATCTGGCCGCGGCGGGGCTGACCGTGCGGGCGCCGCTGCTCCCCGGGCACGGCGGGGCCTGGCAGGAGCTCGCCAAGACCGGCTGGACGGACTGGTACGCGGCCGCCGAGCGCGCGTTCGAAGAGCTCTCCGGCCGCTGCGACCAGGTGTTCGTCGCCGGGATCTCGATGGGCGGCTGCCTGGCGTTCCGGCTGGCGGAAACGTACGGCGACCAGGTAAGCGGGCTCGTGGTGGTGAACCCGTCACTGGCGGGCGACAACCGGCTGATCCCGTTCACGCCGGTGCTCAAGCACCTGATCCGGTCGATCCCGTCGATCGGCGGTGACATCAAGAAGCCGGACGCGCAGGAGGGGGCGGCGAAGCGGACCCCGGTGGCGTCCGTCGCGACGCTGCCCGCGATGTGGAAGACGACGGTGGCGGAACTCGCGTCGGTGACCCAGCCGGTGCTCGTCTACCGCTCCACGGAAGACCACGTGGTGGGGCCGGCCAGCATGAAGGTGCTGACCGCCGCCCTGCCGTCCGCGGAGGTGCGCCTGCTCGGCAACAGCTACCACGTCGCCACGCTTGACAATGACGCCCCTGAGATTTTCGATGGCACTCTGGCATTCGTCCAGAAGCACAGCATTGAGCGCCAAAACGGGTAAGACTGCAAAGGTGAGCATTCCGCGACCCACGCACCTTCCGCTCGCCCGTCACGGGCGCCGGGGGGCGGCGCGGGCCGTCCGCCCGGAGGACACGGTGCGGGTGACAT
Source organism: Trebonia sp. (assembly GCA_036391275.1). GTDB lineage: Bacteria > Actinomycetota > Actinomycetes > Streptosporangiales > Streptosporangiaceae > Trebonia. The sequence goes on along the minus strand of DASWAE010000055.1, from coordinate 20,127 downwards.
GGGTACCCTGGAGTCTCGGTCCGCGGGTACGGGGGGTCGCCCCCCTGGGGGATAACGACATTGGCTGAGGGCGACGTGCCGGGCGGGACCGGCGGCGAGAGCGCGACGGGCGACGGCGAGGAAGCCGTCTGGCTGGACCTGGTCGCCCGGTTCGCCGAGCCAGCGCCCGCCGCCGAGGAGGCACCCTGGCCGGACAGGGAAGACCTGGCAGGCCCGGTGCACGTCACCCCGCCCGCGATGCCGCCCACCATGCCGGAGGTGCTCCCCAGGGAGCCGCCCACCAACCCGAGCGGGCTGCCCGGGCTGCCGGTGCTCGGCCCGCCCGCGCTGCCCGGCCAGGCCGTGCCGGGTGCCGTCGCGCCGGGCCAGCCGTGGCCGCCGCTCAGCGCGGGTGGTGGGGCCGGGGCCGGCCCGCGGGACGTACCGCCGGCCGACGCTAGCGCCGATGACCATTACGTCCCGCCGGCGCCGCCGCCGCTGCCCAGGCTTGACCCGGTGACCAAGGGGGCCTGGGTCGCGCTATTCGGCGGTCCGCTCTACCTGCTCATCAGCACCGCCGTCGGTGCCACCATCTCCGGGCTGGCCGCCTTCCTCGCGGTCGCCGCGTTCGTCGGCGGCTTCGTCATCCTGGTGCTCCGTATGGACAACGGTCGGCCACCCGACTCCGGGTCCGACGACGACGGTGCCGTGGTCTGAGGCCCCGGCTTCCGTCCGGGGCGCTGGCTGGTCATCCGGCCGCGCCGCGGGCTTATCCGCCGGCCTGGCCCCTGTGCCGCCGCCCGTGCCACCCGTGCCGCCTGGGCCGCGCGGTACGTCCGCAGGCCGCTGCGAGGCGCGCATGGCCGCGTCGAAGAGGCCGAACGCGTCCCTGGTCAGCCCGGCCAGGGTGTCGCCCACGCCTGCGAACTGGCCGCCGAGGTTGGCGGTTGACCCGCCCGATTCGCGGTACCTGCGAGCCGCCCGGCAAATCGGGCACCACTGGCACTCAGGCGGCTCGTCGGTCGGCTCCTCGGTGGTCGCGGTGTCCCAGACGTCACCCTTCTTGGCGCCGCCACCGCCGCCGAGCGTCGACTTCACCCGGGACGCCACTTCCCGGCCGATGCTCTTGGCGCCCGTCCTCATCAGCCACCGCTGGAAGTCGCCGATGGGATCGCTGCCCGGATCAGTGCTCATACAGGCAGACTAGCTCTCCGGCGGCACTAAAGCTCCACCACGTAGGGGACGCGGGTAGCGCGGAAGTGCCCGACGTTGACGCACTCGGTGCGGCCGACGCGCATCCGGCGCACCAGCGGGTTGTGCACGTGGCCGAAGAGGGCGTACCTGGGCTGGGTTCGGCGGATCAGGTCGAGCAGCGCGACCGAGCCGGTCTCCAGGCGGCGCGCCTGCACGTCGTAGAGCAGCTCGGGGATGGCGGGGGGTATGTGCGTGCAGATCACGTCCACCGCGCCGATCGCGTCGAGCTTGGCGGCGTACGCGGGCAGCGGCACCTCGTTGGGCGTGCGGTACGGGGATATCAGCCCGGCGCCGGCGAATCCGAACGTGACCCCGCCGACCTCCGCGCGGCCGCCGTCGAGCACGTGGTGCCCCGGCTTGCGATAGGCGTCCCACAGGTGCGGGATGTCCACGTTGCCGTAGGTGAGGTAAGCGGGCTCGGCGAGCGCGTCGAACAGGGCGGCGTACTGCTTCCTGATGGCCTCTTCGGTGAGGGTCCGCAGGTCGGTGCCGCGCTCGGCCACCAGGCGGGACGCGATCCCGGCGGTGAGCTGCCTTGCCTCGTCGAACCGGCGCGCGGTGCGCAGGCTGATGTACTCACCGGCATGCTCCGCGCCGTAGATATCGGCGAATATCCCCTGGGTGTAGTCCGCGTAGTCGAGGAACAGGAGCATGTCGCCGAGGCAGATCAGCATGTCCGCGCCGTCGCCCGCGGCCGCGAGCGCGTCGGCCGTTCCGTGCACGTCGCTCACCACGTGGACCCTCATGGGATAAAACATAGACTCGGTCGACGAGCTCTCTCATCCTGGCGGCCTGGACCGCCCGATCTTCGAAGAGAAGGCTGGATGAACTGGGTGCGCGAAGAAACGGAGAGGTCCTTGCGCGAGTACAGCATTCCTGCCCTGGCGGAGATCCCCGCGAACGCGAGCGCGGCGGACGTCGTGACCCGCCGCGCGGCGGAGCAGCCGAGCGCCGTCATGCTGCGCCGCAAGGCGCCGGACGGCACCTGGGAAGACGTCACCGCCAGCCAGTTCAGGGACGAGGTGCACGCGCTCGCCAAGGGGTTCATCGCGGCCGGCGTGCAGGCCGGCGACCGCGTGGCGCTCATGTCGCACACCCGGTACGAGTGGACGCTGATCGACTACGCGCTGTGGACCGCGGGCGCCATCGTGGTGCCGATCTACGAGACCTCCTCGGCCGAGCAGGCCGAGTGGATCCTGGCCAACTCCGAAGCTAGCGCAGTCATTGCCGAAAACGATGGTTTTGCTGCGCTGATCGGCGAGGCACGGGACCGGCTGGCCGCCCTTGAGCACCTGTGGCTGCTCGAGTCCGACCTGGCCGCGCTGACCGCGGCCGGGGCCGGGGTGAGCGCCGAGACGGTGGCCGAGCGCGCCCGCTCGCGCGGCGCGGCGGACATCGCCACGGTCATCTACACGTCGGGGACCACCGGGCGGCCCAAGGGATGCGAGCTTACCCACGGGAACCTGCTCGCGGCCGTCAGGAACGCGTTCATGGGCCCGCTGTCGGCGATCCACACCGCCGGCCCGGCGTCCACCTTGCTGTTCCTGCCCCTCGCGCACGTCTTCGCCCGGGTCATCGAGGTCGGCACCCTGGAGGCGGGCATCGTGCTCGGGCACTGCGGGGACATGGCCGGCCTGCTGCCCGAGCTCGCGTCGTTCAAGCCGACGTTCGTGCTCGCCGTGCCGCGGGTGTTCGAGAAGGTCTACAACGGCGCCGAGGCCAAGGCGCTAGGCGAGGGCAAGGGCAAGATCTTCGCCCGCGCCACGCAGACCGCCGTTCGCTACAGCCACGCGCTCGACTCGGGGCGGCCGGGGCTGCGGCTGCGCGCCGAGCACGCCCTGTTCGACCGGCTGGTTTACGGCAAGCTCCGCGCCGCCCTCGGCGGCCAGGCCGAGTGGGCGATCTCTGGCGGCGCGGCGCTCGCGCCACGGCTCGGGCACTTCTTCCGCGGCATCGGCGTCTCCATCCTCGAGGGGTACGGGCTGACCGAGACCACCGCGCCGGTGTCGGTGAACCGGCCGGAACGGCAGAAGATCGGCTCCGTGGGCCAGCCGATCCCCGGCGTCGCCGTGCTGATCGCCGATGACGGCGAGGTGCTGACCCGCGGCGCGTCCGTCTTCCCGGCCTACTGGCGCGACGAGACGGCGACCAAGGACGCCTTCACCGCCGACGGCTGGTACGCGACCGGTGACCTCGGCGAGCTCGACGACGAGGGGTTCCTGACTATCACCGGCAGGAAGAAGGAGATCATCGTCACCGCGGGCGGCAAGAACGTCGCGCCCGCCGTGCTCGAGGACCGGATGCGGATGCGCGCGCTCATCTCGCAGTGCATGGTGGTCGGTGAGGGACGGCCGTTCATCGGGGTGCTCGTGACCATCGACGCGGAGGCGTTCGGGCCGTGGAAGGCCAGGCACGGCAAGCCCGCCGACGCCACGGTGGCGGACCTGCGGGACGACCCGGACCTGAACGCCGAGGTCCAGGCGGCGGTCGACGACGCGAACAAGGCGGTGTCCCGGGCCGAGTCGATCAAGAAGTTCCGGATACTCGACGGTGACTTCACCCAGGAGCAGGGGCACCTGTCCGCCAAGCTCGGCATCAAGCGCGCGGTGCTCGCCAAGGAGTTCGCCGCCGACATCGGGGCGCTCTACTCGTAACGCGAGGGTCCCCGGCATCAGGCACCCTAACGGGAGGTGCCTCCCCCGAGACGCCCGCGTGGCGCCAGCCGGGCGGTTAGCCGTCGATGAGGGCGCGCAGCCGGGAGGCGGCGAGGTCCCAGTTCCAGTCGCGCTCCACCCAGGCGCGGCCCTTTTCCCCCATCGCCTTCGCGTGCGCCGGGTCGAGCAGCAGGGCGGTCAGCCGGCCCGCCAGGGCCGCGACGTCGCGCCCGCCGACCACGTAGCCGGTCTCGCCGTCAAGGATCGCGTCCGGGGCGCCGCCCGAGTCGCCGCCGACGACCGGCAGGCCGGCCGCCGACGCCTCCAGGTAGACGATGCCGAGGCCTTCCACGTCCAGCCCGGCCCGCCTGGTGCGGCACGGCATCGCGAAGACATCACCCGCCGCGTAGTGCGCGCGAAGTTCCTCCTGCGGGACCGGGCCGGTGAAGAAGACGGAGGGACGGGCGCCCGCCGCGGTTTCCGGCGCGGCCGCGGCGCCGGCGGGGGCACGGCCGGCGGGGGCACGGCCGGCGGGCGGCCAGGTGGCCAGGCCGAGGCGCCTGGACAGCTGCCTGACGGCGGTCGCGTGCTTGCCGCCGCCGACGACGAGCAGGGCGGCGTCCGGCACGCGGGCGAGCACGGACGGCCATGCCCGCACCAGCGTGTCCTGGCCCTTGCGGGCGACGATACGGGACACGCAGACCACCACGGGGCGGTCCGCCAGGCCGTAGCGGTCCCTGACCGCCTGGCGGCCCTCCGGGTCGGGGCGGAAGGCGCCCGCGTCCACGCCCGGGTGCAGCCGCGCCATCCGGGCGGCGGCGGCCGGGGTGAGCGCGCCCGCGACGCGGACCTTGAAGTACTCGCCCAGGTAGGTCATGACGTCGGTCTGCTCGCCGATGCGGCGCAGCAGCCGCCTGGCGCCCGGCAGCGCGGCCCAGCCTGCCTCGTGCCCGTGGGTGATCGCGATGGCCCGGCGCACGCCGGCCGCGCGGAGCACCGGCGTGGTCAGCCCGAGCGGCGCGGAAGCGCCGAAGACGACCACCTCGGCCCGCCGCGACCGGACGAGCTCGGCGGCGCGGCGGCGCACCCAGGGACCGCCGATCATCAGCGAGGTCGGGTGCCTGACCACCTCGAACGGCTGTGCGGCGTCGAACGCGGCGTCGCCCTCCCACCGGGGGGCGTACACGGTGAGCTTGTCCGGGTCGAGGCGCAGGGCCAGCTCATGAACGAACGACTGAATCCCGCCCTGCCGGGGCGGGAAGTCGTTGGTGACGATCAAGGTACGTCGCATAGCGCCTGCCAGTGTAGGGCGCGCCCGGCCGGCGCCGGGACCTAGCCTGATGAAGCGCCGCTGGGCCTGGCTGTCGCCGGATGGCATTCAGGGAGGTGATCCCGGGGCCGGCGGGGGCGCTGAGCCGCCTGTTACTCACCTGTCTGCCTTATCGGCCATTTATCGTGAAGGATTTCGGTTTCATGAAGGCTTAATGGTGTGATAGCGCTAACAACCCTTCACGATCATGGTCCTGGCGGCGGCGCTGGTGCCCTTGGGGCCGACGGTGGGCGCTCGAACGCACCGCGATCAAGGCCGTGCGGCGCCGTCGAAGCTGCTCGCGTACCAGGACTCGTTCATCGGGAGCTCGCGGACCGGCTGGCCCTCCGTGGGGGCGTCGATGATCATCCCGTTGCCCACGTAGATGGCGACGTGCCCGATGCCGTTGTAGAACAGCAGGTCGCCTGGCTGGATGGCGGACTGGGCGATGTGCGGCAGCGCCGCCCACTGCGAGTAGGTGTCGCGCGGGATCGAGATGCCGGCCGCCGCCCATGACCGCATCACCAGGCCGGAGCAGTCGAAGCCGGCGCCGCACGGGCCGGTGGCGCCGTAGACGTAGGCGCAGCCGAGCTGCTTGAACGCGAAGGCCACCGCCGTGTCCGCCTGGGTGCCGGTCGGGCCGGCGTAGACGGCGCTGGTGATGCCCCCGCCGCTGCCGACCGTGCCCTGCTGCACCTGGGCGAGCTGGGCGCCGGTCAGCGAGCTGAGAATCGACTTCTGCTTGGACAGCAGCGTCGCGATGTGGTCCTTGGTCTTGCCCATCTGCCCGGCGAGCTGCGCGATGCCCTCCTCGGTGCGCTGCTGCTCCTGCTGCACCGCGGCCAGCTGGGTGGCGTCGGCGAGGAAGGCCTGGGTTTGCATGTTCCGCGTCCCGGCCACCTGCATGATGAGCGACGCGGCCACGAGCACCTTGCCGGGGTCGTCCGCGGTCAGCAGGCCGGCCAGCGACGTGGAGCTGGAGTCCTCGTAGTTGGAGTCGGCGACCTGCACCACCAGCTTCCGCGCGGCCAGGTACCGCGCCTGCTCGCGGGCAAGCTGCTCGTTCACCTGCTTCAGGCGCGCCTTGGCGGCGGTGAGCTGCTCCTCGACCTGGTCGTACTGCTGGTTCGCCTTGTTGAACTGCCCGGTGAGGGTGTTGATCGTCGCCTGCACCTGGGTGATGGTCGGCTGCGGCTGCGCGCCCGCGGCCTGGGTGACCGCCACGGCGAGCCCGCCGGCCAGCAGCAGGGCCGCGCCGGCGGCGACGGCGCGGCGGCTTCTGCGCGCGGCGGCTCCAAGGTGCGTGCGCAGTGTGACGTTCATGTCCCCTCACCATGCTCGCAGCCAGATAACCTCGTCACGCTATTGAGTGACTACTGGTGGCATCAACCGGCTTGTGGCAATTGTGATCATTGGGTGACCAGCTGGCCGGGCCGCCGCGGCGGGCGCGGCGCGCCGTGCCGGACGGGCGGACGGGCGCGCCTGGGCTGGAATGTCGGTGCACGGCCGTACGGTGGTGGTCATGGCAGACGTCGCTGTGCCCGTTCCCGGCATCCGGTCCGCCCCGCTGGCCAGCCTGGACTTCACAGTCGTGGACGTCGAGACCACCGGCTGGGCGCCGGACGAGGCCGGCATCACCGAGATCGGCGCGGTGCGCGTGCACGACGGCAGGGTGGTCGCCGAGTACAGCTCGCTGGTCAACCCGGGAACGCCCGTTCCCCCGGCGATCACCGAGCTGACCGGGATCAGCGACCAGATGCTCGCCTCCGCCCCGCCGGTCGCCGCGGTGCTGCCCGGCCTGCTCGCCTTCGCCGAGGGCAGCGTGATCGCCGCGCACAACGCGCCGTTCGACCTCGGCTTCCTTACCGCCGCGTGCGCCGGCATGGGACGCGCCTGGCCCGACTTCGAGGTGCTCGACACCGTGCGGCTCGCCAGGCACCTGATGGCCACGCCGCAGGAGGTGCCGGACAGGAAGCTGGCGACCCTGGCCAGCTTCTTCGGCACGCCGGTGCGGCCCTCACACCGGGCGCTCGACGACGCGCGCGCCACCGCCGCCGTGCTCGGGCGGCTGCTCGCCCGGCTGGCCGACCGCCAGGAGATCAGCACGCTCAACGACCTCGACGCCTGGCTGGCCGCCCGCGACGCGCAGGCGGCCGCCAGGCACGCGCTGGCCGCCGGCATGACCCGCAGGGGCCGGGCGGCCGCCGCGGGCGCGGCACGGGCCGCTGCGGGCTGGCTGGCCAGGTTCCTGCGCGCCGCGCTGGGCAGGACGAGAGCGTCCCACCGGAGCTAACCGCGGCAGGCCGGGATATGGTAAGCCGCGATATCCGCTTTCTGACCGGGAGGCAGCCTGTGGTCACCGCCATCGTCTTGCTCAAGGCCGAGATTCACCGCATCCCAGAGGTCGCGCAGACCATCGCGCAGCTGCCGTCGGTCAGCGAGGTGTACTCGATCACCGGGGACTACGACCTGATGGCGATCGTCCGGGTCCGCGCGCACGACGAGCTCGCGGACGCCATCCCCGGGGGGCTCAACAAGGTGGACGGCGTCACCGCGACGCAGACGCACATCGCGTTCCGCACGTACTCCCGCCATGACCTGGAGGCCGCGTTCTCGATCGGCCTGGCGGAGTAGGCGGAGCAGGCCTCCGTTCGGTGTCACCGCCAACGGCAAGTGGCGGGGACCCTGACGCGGCGGGACCCGGCGCGGCGGCGGCCCGTGCGGCGAACGAAAGCGCGGCGAACGAAAGCGCGGCGAACGAAAGCGCCCCGGTGCCATCGGGCACCGGGGCGCTGCCGCGCTGCTCGGCGAGCCGAGGCTAGTGCTCCTCGTGACCGCCGCTGAGCGAGGCATGCTCTTGGCTCGCCCCGCTGACCTCGGCATCCCGCTCGGTGCTGCCGCCGACGCCGTGCCCGGTGCCGGCCAGCGCGACGCCCTCGCCGTGGCCGTTGCCGTGACCGTTGGGCAGCTCGATCGTCTCGGTGAACGCGCGGTTGGCCAACGCGCGGGCCCGGCCGAGCGGCCCGCGGGCGGCCGGCTGCGGCACGCCGTTGGCGTCCGTCTCCCGCGGCGCCGGCAGGGCCGCCGGGACGCGCTTGGACTCGATGACCGCGCGCTCCTGCTCGGTGAGCGGGCGCTCCTCCTCGATGAACTCGCCGCTCGGGAGCTGGCGGATGATGCCGATCTCGACGCCGTGCGCGAGCATGTGGGCGTCCTTGCGCTGCAAGCCGAGGCATATCCGTTTCGTCACGTAGTACGCGCCGATGGGTACCACGAAGATCGCGACGCGCGCGATCCAGGTGATCGTGTACAGCGGGACGTGGAACTTGTCGGCGATGACGTCGTTGGCGCCCTCCGCCCAGAAGATGCCGTACCAGCACACCACGGCCACGCCGATCCCGGTGCGCACCGGGGCGTTCCGCGGCCGGTCGTTGATGTGGTGGAAGGACCTGTCGCCGGTGGCCCACTGTTCGAAGAACGGCCACAGGGCCGCCCCCGTGAAGAAGACTCCGAGTATCAGCAGGCCGGGGATGAGCACGGAAAGCGACAGCGTGTGCCCGAGGAAGTTGATCTCCCACGCAGGCATCATGCGCAGCGAGCCCTCCAGCAGACCCATGTAGAAGTCAGGCTGCGACGCCGAGGAGATCGCCAGCGGCGTGTACGGGCCGTACAGCCAGATCGGGTTGATCTGCGCGAACGTCGACAGCGCCGCCAGCACGCCGAAGATGAAGAAGAACCACGCCTGGCCCTTGAGCAGGAAGTACGGGAAGAACGGCTGGCCCGTGACGTTCCGCTCGGTGTTGACGTGGCTGGGCATCTGCGTGTGCTTCTGGTGGAACATGATGAACAGGTGCGCGGTGACCAGGGACAGGATCAGGCCCGGGATCAGGAACACGTGCAGGATGTACATCCGCGGAATGATCGCCGACCCCGGGAACTCCCCGCCGAACAGGAAGTACGCGAGGTAGGTGCCGACGATCGGGATGCTCTGCAGCACGCCCTCGAAGATGCGCAGGCCCGCGCCGGACAGCTGGTCGTCGGGGAGCGAGTAGCCGAACAGGCCCTCGACCAGGCCGAGCGTGAACAGCCCGATGCCGATCAGCCAGTTGATCTCGCGCGGCTTGCGGTACGCGCCGGTGAAGAACACCCGGAGCATGTGCGCCATGAGCCCCACCATGAACATGATCGCGGCCCAGTGGTGGATCTGCCTGATCAGCAGGCCGCCGCGGATGTCGAAGGAGATGTTCAGCGTCGAGGCGTACGCCTCCGACATCCTGATGCCGTCGAGCTTCACGTACGAGCCGTGGTAGACCACCGGGGCGGCCGACGGGGTGAAGAACAGCGCCAGGTACGTGCCGGTGAGCAGCAGGATCACGAAGGACCAGAGCGCGATCTCGCCCAGCATGAACGACCAGTGGTCCGGGAAGACCTTCTTCATCAGCACCCGGACGCCCTTGGCGCCGTGGAACCGGTCGTCGAGCCACCCGCCGACGCCGGACAGCCCCGGCGGGATCTTAACGGCGTCGCTCTTCACGTTGTCGCTCATCCGCGCTCCCAGAAGCTCGGGCCCACCGGCTGCGTGAAGTCGCTGGCCGCCACGATGTACCCCTCGGCGTCAAGCGCGAGCGGCAGTTGCGGCAGCGCGCGCGCCGCCGGGCCGAAGATGACGTTCGCGCCGTTGGCCGCGTCGAAGGTCGACTGGTGGCACGGGCACAGGATGTGATGCGTGGTCTGCTCGTACAGCGCGACCGGGCAGCCCACGTGGGTGCAGATCTTGGAATAGGCGACGATGTTGTCGACCGTCCAGTTCATCGTCGACACCAGCGTCCCGCCGTTGTAGTTGGTCGGGATGTGCAGCTCGCCGGGCGCGAACTTGATCAGGATCACGCCCGCCTTGGCGAGGGCGTTGTCGTCGTCCTGGTAGCCCTGGGGGATGACGGTGATCATGCTGCCCGGGGTGGACATGTCGGCCGGCCGCAGCGGCCGCAGGCCGCCGAGCGTCACCGCCCGCAGGCCCTTGCGCCACACCGTGTGCCGCAGGTCGGTCTGCGGCAGCGGGCCGAGGTCGCGCAGCAGCACGAGCGGCGCCAGCGCCAGCGGCGCGGTGGCCAGCAGCATCGTGCGGCGCAGCAGCGGCCGCCTGGTGACCTGGGAGATCGCGGCGCCCTCGGCGAAGTCCCGCTGGAAGGCGGCGCGGTCGGCCGGCGCGGACGGCAGGTCGTGCCGCTCCTCCTCGATCTCGATGTCCGGGGTGAGGTGCCGCACCCAGATCATCGAGCCGGTGCCGAGCGCGAGCAGCGCGACCGAGAGCGTCAAGCCGAGCCACAGGTTCGAGCGGAAGGCCGCGACGACCGGGTTGGCGCCGCTCGGGATGGTGACGGTGCCGACCTCGATGCTGATGTAGGCCGCGATGAAGCCGCAGCCCGCCAGGAAGGCGAGCAGGAACAGCGCCGCGACGACCTGCTCGGCCCGCTTGGCGTGCAGCGGGGCCGGCGGCTCGGCCGAGAACGCCGGCTCTGACGGCTCCCGGGCGACGTCAACCGCCGTCGGGGCGGGGGAAGGAGTGCCGATGACCCGGCGCGGGCCGGCCGGCTCCTCCGGCGTCTCACTCATGAGTGCTGCTCTCCGATTCGGCCTTGAGGTGGTCCCGCCGCTTGGCGGTGAGCCACATGGCGATGATCACGAGGAAGCCGAGCCCGCCGAGCCAGCCGAGCAGGCCCTCGGTGACCGTCCCCGTGCGGCCCAGTGAGAAGCCGCCGGGGTTGGGCTCGTTCCGCGTGGCGAGGACGTAGGCGATGATGTCCCGCTTCTCGGCCGGGGTGATCGTCCCGTCGCCGAAGACCGGCATGGCCTCCGGGCCGGTCAGCATCGCCTCGTAGATCTGGGTGCGCGTCGCGGCGTTCAGCGACGGCGCGTTCTTGCCGTAGGTCAGCGCGCCGCCCGCGCCGGCGAAGCCGTGGCACTGGGCGCAGTTGGTGCTGAACAGCTCCGAGCCGAGCGCGGTGTCGGTGCCGGCGGTGGAGACCTCCTGCTGGCTCGGGATCGCCGGGCCGCCGCCGAGCGACGCGACGTAGGCGGCAATGGCGTAGATCTGCGCCTGGGTGAACTCCTGCTGCGGCTTGCGGTCGTTCTGCGCGCCGAGTTCCTTGGCGGGCATGCGGCCCGTCGACATCTGGAAGTCCACCGCGGCCGCGCCGGCTCCGATCAGGCTCGGCCCCACCGCCGTGCCCTGGGCGTCGAGCCCGTGGCAGGAGGAGCAGCTGGCCCTGAACAGCGCTTGCCCCTCCGCGACCTGAGTCGACTGCTGGGCGGGCGCAGCGGCCGAGGCGCCGCCGGCGGAGAAGGCGCCGTACAGCACCCCCGCCATGACGAGGCCGCTGGCGACCGCGGCGTAGCCAGCGGCCGGGTGCCTGCGCCGGGAGATGATCGAACTCACTCCGTGTCCCCTGCTTACTGGATGAGGTAGATGGTCGTGAACAGGCCAATCCAGACGACGTCGACGAAGTGCCAGTAATAGGACACAACGATCGCGCTGACCTGCTGCTCATGAGTGAATCTCTTGGCCGCGTAGGTACGCCCAAGCAAGAAGAGGAACGCGACGAGACCGCCCGTGACGTGCAGCCCGTGGAACCCAGTGGTCAGGTAGAACACCGAGCCGTAGTTGCTCGACGAGATCGTCAGGTGGTCATCCCTCACCAGCTGCGTGTACTCGTACCCCTGGCCGAGAACGAAGTACAGGCCCATAAGGAAGGACAGCACGTACCACTCGCGCAGTCCCCACCTCGCGACGTTCCAAATCGATCCCGCGCGCCCGACCTGGCCACGCTCAACCGCGAACACGCCCATCTGGCAGGTCACACTGGACAACACGAGCACGGTCGTGTTGGTCGACCCGAGCGGGAGGTTCAGATGAGCCATGGGCCAGGGCAGGCCCTGGCCTTTGTCGACCGAGCGGATCGTGAAGTACATCGCGAACAGCGCAGCGAAGAACATGAGCTCGCTGGACAACCAGATGATGGTGCCCACGCTCACCATGTTCGGTCGGCTGACTGGGGAACGCGGTACCGGCTCGGTCACGGATGCTGTTGCCACGATGGTCATTATTACGACACCCCGTAGGGGATGCGCAGCCGACCCCCGGTTTTCACCCGGGGGGACGACCACCCGGGTGCCGGAAACCCAACCGTGACCTTGACCGCGGGCCTTCGCATCCCTTTACTGGCGGCGCGGCACCTGCCAGTAGGATCTGCTCCATGAAGGTCGTTGTGTACAGTCACGACGCCGACACGCGGGCGGCGATGAAGCTCGCGATCGGCTCATCCCCGGCCCCCGACGCGCCGGACGCGGAGATCATTGAGGTGGCGACCTCGCCCGCCCTGTTCCGGCTGCTCGACGCGGGCGGCGCCGACGTCATGGTGCTCGACGGCGAGGCGCAGCCGGCCGGCGGCATGGGCATCAGCCGCCAGGCGAAGGACGAGATCTACAACTGCCCGCCCGTGCTGCTGGTCATCGGCCGCGCGGACGACCGCTGGCTCGCCACCTGGTCCAGGGCCGACGCGGTGATCAGCCACCCGATCGACCCGGTCGCACTGGCCAGGGAACTGGCCGCGCTGATGCGGTCCCGCGCGGCCGCCATCACAGCTCAGTAACAAAAATCTCCCGCGCCACCGCCGGCGCTCCGTCCTCTCGAATGGGTGCTGACCGATGGACACACCGAGCTGGCCCGCGCTGATCCGCGCGCTTATCGGCAAGCAGGCGCTGACCGCCGAGCAGGCCGCCTGGGCCATGAACGAGATCATGGAGGGCGCCGCCACCCCGGCCCAGATCGCCGGGTTCGGCGTGGCGCTGCGGGCCAAGGGCGAGACCGCCGCGGAGATGTCCGGCCTGGCCGCGTCGATGCTCCGCCACGCGACCCCGATCAGCATCCCCGGGCCGGTCACCGACCTGGTCGGCACCGGCGGGGACGGCGCGCACACGGTCAACGTGTCGACGATGGCGACCATCGTGGCCGCCTCGGCCGGGGTCCCGATGGTCAAGCACGGCAACCGGGCGGCCTCGTCGGCGTGCGGCGCGGCGGACGTGCTGCAGGAACTCGGCGTGGTGATCGACCTGCCGGCCGCGGCGACCGAGGCGCTGTTCGCGGAGACCGGCGTGGTGTTCCTGTTCGCGGCGCTCTACCACCCGTCGCTGCGGCACGCCGGGCCGGTGCGCAGCCAGCTCGGCGTGCCCACCGCGTTCAACTACCTCGGCCCGCTCACCAACCCCGCCCGGCCGTCCTCGCTCGCGGTCGGCGTCGCGGACCCGGCCATGGGGCCGGTGCTGGCCGGCGTGTACGCGGCGCGGGGCGTCTCCGCGCTGGTGTTCCACGGCGGCGGGCTCGACGAGCTCAGCACCACCGGGCCGTCCACCGTCTGGATAGCCGTCGACGGCTCGGTGACCGAGACCTCGTTCGACCCGGCGTCGCTCGGGCTTCCCCGGGCGACCCTGGATGACCTGCGCGGCGGCGCCCCCGCGGACAACGCCGCCGTGGCGCGGGCCGTGCTCGCCGGGCAGCCCGGCCCGGTGCGGGACATCGTGCTGCTCAACGCCGCGGCCGCGATCGCCGCCGCCGAGGGCCTCGGCGCGGTGGCCGCCGCCAGGACCGCCGACCCGGCCGCGACCGCCACGGCGACGGGCGAGGCGCTCGCCAAGACGCTGTCCGGGGGCCTGGCCCGCGCGGCCGCCGCCATCGACTCCGGTGCCGCGACGGCCCTGCTCGACCGCTGGGTAGATGCCAGCCGCCGGCTAAGCGCCGCGCGGGCGGGCGGCTGACCGCCGGCACGGGCCACAGCGCCGGCCGCCGCGCGCAGCCACGCCTCCGTTCTGGCTAATCTCCTTGGTCACCCCGAACGAGGGCGTGCTCCGCGAGCGGGCACGTTCTCGCTGTTATCAGGTTGCTATCGCCCCTGGGCAATGACAGCGGATGTTTGGGCACACTCGGGTGTGCCCAAACATCCACCGTGAGCGGCCCGCCGGCGCGGGCTCGGGGCGGACCGCCGGCGCGGGCGCCTTAGGCGTGGTCGCCGGCGATGGAGAAGGTTTCCAGTCGGCGGGTGGCCAGGTAGAGGCCGCCTATGGTGATCACGGTGCCGAGGATCAGGGACGTGGCCAGGCCCAGGCCGGCCTGCAGGTTCTGGTCGGGGTTGATGGCGTTGGCGACGCCGAGCGCGTAGTGGGCGATCGACAGGATGCGGACGCCGCCGACGAGGTTGCCGAGCACGCCCTCCCAGATCGCGACGTACAGCAGGCCGAACGCGATCGCGCGGGTCGTCAGCACGGAGGCGAGCACGAAGACCGCGCAGTAGACGGCCGAGCCGACGAGCGCGCCGACGAACAGCGCGAAGGCGAGCTTGGCCGAGTGCGGCGCGAGCAGGCCCGCGATCAGCTCGGGCACGGCGGCGAACAGCGCGGTGAGGCCGGCGGCGACGGCGAACTTGGTGATGATCACATCGGCCCGGCGCACCGGGGTGGCGAGCAGGTGCACCACGCTGCCGTCGTCGATCTCCGCGCCGAGGACGCCGGTACCGATGATCAGCGCGGTGAGCGGCAGCAGCACCGAGAAGCCGAAGTCGCCGAGCACATGGTCCGGCCAGACCAGGGCGGCGGGATGGGAGGCCCGCAGCACCAGCGTGAGCGCGATCAGGATCACGGCCGGGACGGCGAACAGGATCGCGCGCCTGCGGCCGAGCGTGGCGCGGACCGTGATGCCCGCGATTACCGGGTTGAGCATCGCAGAATCTCCTAGTTCGCGATCAGGTAGCCGAAGACGCTTTCCAGCGACTCGTCGGTGGGCAGCAGCTCGGTCAGCCGGATGTTCTCGTCGCGGGTGATGACGGCGATCTGCTCGCAGAACGCGCCGAAGTCCGACGTCCTCACCTGCAGGCCCTTGCCGGTCACCTCGACCGCGTGCGTGTAGTCCCGGCCGACGAGGGCGGCGGCGAGCCGCCTGTCGTCGGAGGTCTTGACGTGGAACACGTGCGGGCGGCTGGTCATCAGGCGGCGGATGGCGCGGAAGTCGCCCGACGCGGCAAGGCGCCCGGCGACCATGACCTGGATGGTGCCGGAGAGCCGCTCCACCTCCTCCAGGATGTGCGAGGAGAACAGGATCGTCCTGCCCTCGTCCCCGAGCCGGGAGAGCAGGTCCATCATGTGCAGCCGCTGCCGGGGGTCCATGCCGTTGAACGGCTCGTCGAGCAGCAGGATCTCCGGGTCATGGACCAGGGCCGCGGCGACCTTGATGCGCTGCCGCATGCCCTTGGAGTAGGTGGCGATCTTGCGGTCCCGCGCGTCGGCCATCTCGGTCAGGCCGATCGCCCACGCGGCAGAGCGTGACGGGTCTGGCAGCTTGTGCAGCTTCGCGGTCGCGGTGACGAACTGGGCGCCAGTGAGGAAAGCGTAGACGGAGTCGCGCTCGGGAACGAGGCCGAGCCTGCGGTAGACCCCCGGGTTCCGCCACGTCGCGGCGCCGTCCAGGGTGAGCGTCCCCTTCGACGGCGCGAGGAAGCCGGCGATCATGTGCAGGATCGTCGACTTGCCGGCGCCGTTCGGGCCGAGCAGGCCGGTGACGCCCGGGCCGATGTCCATCGTGATGTCGTTGACCGCCACCACGTTGCCGTACCAGCGGCTGACATTGCGGAACTCGATCGTCGTCATGACAGGCGGGCCTTCCGGTAGCGGGCGGCCAGGCCGTACAGGCTCGAGGCCACGATGACGATCAGGACGAGGGCGTAGACCGCGCCGAAGGCGCCCACCGGGGGCACGTTGTCGCCCGAGTTGGTGCCGCCGAGCCACCGGCGCACGCCGTCGAAGAGGGTGAACGGGCTGAACAGGCCGGCCACCTTCTCCCCGGCGGAGACCGGCGGGTGCCCGCCGAAGTTACCCGGCCCCGCGATGGCGGACTGGGTCTCCACCTGGAGCAGGATCTCGGCGAGGGTGTAGGTGAGCAGGAGCGCGATCGCCACCGTCCCGGTCGCCAGGCCGCGGCGGCCGCTCAGCGAGGCGAGGAACAAGCTGATCGCGGCGAGCGACACCGCCCACATGACGCCGAGCAGCAGGCCGGGGAACAGCGCCCTGGTC
Organism: Trebonia sp.; assembly: GCA_036391275.1. GTDB lineage: Bacteria > Actinomycetota > Actinomycetes > Streptosporangiales > Streptosporangiaceae > Trebonia. Next base: position 3,816 of record DASWAE010000055.1, on the reverse strand, counting down.
TGCGCCCACACGGCCGCGCCGCCGTGCACGTTGACAACCGAGCCCCCGTACAGCAGCAGCAGCGGCACCTCGAGCATGACCAGGCACGCGGCGGTGAACCCCAGGTACTTGGCGAGCGGGTAGTCGCCCGGCTTGATCGGGCGGGAGAAGTACAGCGGCAGCACCCGGCTGCGCAGGTCGCGGCTGACCAGTTCGGGGGCCTGCACGGCGACGAAGACGGTCATGATGAGGTTGCGCAGCACCGGGGTGTAGGTGTCGTAGCCGACCACCCGGGAGTTGCCCCGTGACATGGCGAACGCGTTGATGACCGCGGGCAGGCAGATCGCGATCAGGGCGATCACCGGGACGATCTTGGCCTTGGCGCCCCGCCCGAAGCCGAACGCGGACCGGAAGCTGTGCCAAGCGAGCGCCGCGATGATCCGCGGCCTGCCAAGGCGCGGGCCGTCGTAGCGCCGGTAGCCGAGGTCGTGGATGACCCCGCCGCCGACGGGCGGGCGGCCCGCCTGGGACATGTCAACGGACATCGGCGGCCTCCAACTCACCGTGCTGGCCAGAATCGGGCTGACCTGACTGGTCGTCGTCGCGGAAGATCTCCTCGACCTGGTGACGGCGCTGCTCCAGCCGGCTGAGCGGCAGCCCAAGCGCGGCGACGCTGTCCCGGACCGCGTCGTAGACGTGCTCGCCGGCGATGGGCACGAGCAGTGCCCGCTGGTACGGCCGGGGCTGCAGGCCGCGGCGGGCGAGTTCCTGGCGCAGCGCGTCGGTGCCCTCTTCCACCTCGATGAGGAGCGTCTGGCTCGCCCGGGTGAAGCTGTCCATCGTGTCGGCCCGCAGCAGCCTGCCCGCCTCGATCGCGACGAGGCTGTCACAGATCCGCTCGATCTCGCCGAGCAGGTGACTGGCGACCACGATGGGGATACCGAACTCCGCGCCGATCCGCTCGATCAGCTCGAGCATCGCGTTCCTGCCCGCCGGGTCAAGGCCGTTGGTCGGCTCGTCGAGCAGCAGCAGCCGCGGGTCGCCGGCCAGGGCCTGGGCGAGTTTCACCCGCTGCTTCATGCCGGTGGAGTAGGTGCCGATCTGCCGGTAGCGCTCCTCGTGCAGGCCGACGTGGCGCAGCGCCTCGGCGGCGCGCTCCCGCGCGGCCGTTGCCGGGAGGCCCGACATGCGGCCCATGTGCGTGACGAACTCGGTCGCGGAGATGTCGCCGGGCAGGCAGTCGTGCTCGGGCATGTAGCCGACCAGCTCCCTGATCTTCATCCCGTCCTTGACGCAGTCGTGACCGAGGACCTTCGCCATGCCCTGCGTGGGCTCGAGCAGGCCGAGCAGGACCTTGATCAGGGTTGACTTGCCCGCGCCGTTGGCGCCGATGAGGCCGGTGACGCCCGGCGGGAAGGCAACCGTCAGGCCCGCGAGCGCGGTGACGCCGCCCGGGTAGACCTTGGTCAGCGCGCCGGTCTCAATCACGGGGGTCTCGATCACCGCGCCGGCCGCCTGAGGGGGGCCGGCCTGTCCCGCCGGCGGGGATGCTCTCATGGCGCCAAGGGTGCCAGGGCCGCGGCCTGGCCGCGTCCCCCTTCGCGGTGATATCGGGGAATCCCCGCGCGCGGCGGTCAGCATCGCGGGCTACTCCCCTGGGATGAGGCGCGCCGCGCGCCGGGCGGCTACCGTAGGACTGTGGGGCCAGAACGCGACATGCCGCATCCGGTCGGCGGCCGGCGGCCGTCGGCGTACCCCGCCTACCCGGGCAGCGGGCCGGCCGCGCCGCGCCCGCCGCTGACGAAGCGGATGCGGCTCGGTCACTGGATCGCGCTCGACTGCGCGGCCGGCGGCTTCGCGGCGGTCACCGGCGCGGCCGTGACCGGGCACGCCATCGGCGGCGGGCCCAGGCTCCCCTTCGTCTTGCTGATCCTGGCGCTGATCTTCATCCCGGTGGCACTGCGTCGCAAAGCACCAGCCGCCGCGTTCGGCGGGCTCGTCATCCTCGGCGTGCTGGTCTCCGGACTCGGGCCAGCGCTCCCGGCGGTGGTCTTCCTGTCGGCCGCGTTCACGCTCTACACGGTGACGGTCGAGAGCCGCAGGCGGTCCGGGCTCGCCGCGCTCGCCTTGCTGCTCGCCGTCATGGCGTTCGTCGTCGTCGCGGGCGGCACCGTCGGCATGCGGCAGAACCACGTCGGGCCGGGTGACCTCATCCCCGTCGCGCTCGCCAGCGTCATCGCCTGGATGACCGGGTACTCGGTGCGGCAGCGCCGGCTGTACGTGGTAACGCTGCAGCAGCAGGCGGCGAACAGCGCGGTCGCCGAGGAGCGGTTGCGGATCGCGCGCGAGCTGCACGACGTGGTGGCGCACAGCATGTCGGTGATCGCCGTGCAGGCGGGCTACGGCCAGTACGTCATCGACGTGAGCCCCGACGGCGCGAGGGAGGCGCTCGGCGCGATCCAGGCGACGAGCAGGGACGCGCTCGATGAGATGCGCCGGATGCTCGGCGTGCTCCGCCAGCAGGAGGCCGGCCCGCCGGCCGGCGTGCCCGCACAGCCCGAAATCGCACAGCCCGGGTTCGCCCAGGCTGGAATCGCACAGACTGGAATCGCACAGGCCGGGATCGCACAGGCCGGGAACGGGCAGTCCGCCGCGGGTGCGGCCCGGCCCCCGGGGGCGCCGCTCGCCCCGGCCCCTGGCCTCGCCGGCCTGGACCGGCTTGTCGCGCGGACCTGCGGCGCCGGGGTCCGGGTCACCGTCGAGCTCTCCGGGCAGCCGAGGCCCGCGCCCGCTGGCGTGGACCTGTCGGCGTACCGGATCATCCAGGAGGCGCTCACCAACGTGGTCAGGCACGCGGGAACCGGCGCGGTGTGCGTGGTGAGCCTCTGCTACACCGACGCCGACCTGGTGATCCGGGTGACCGACGACGGCGGCCTGCCCGCCGGGCTCGGCACGGCCGGCATCGCCACGGCCGGCACCGGCCACGGGATCATCGGCATGCGCGAGCGGGTGCACCTGTGCGAGGGCACCTTCGCCGCCGGGCCGCTGCCCGGCGGCGGCTTCGAGGTGACCGTGGCGCTGCCGCTGCCGCTGCCGCCGGCCGGCGTGCCCGCCCGGGATGACTGCGCCGCCGCGGACAGCGGAGCCGCCGCCGTTCGGGCCACGGAGGCCGCGTTCACGGCCGTCCCCGCGCGCAGGCCGGGCGCACCGAACGCGGCCGCCGATCCGGTGTCGGCCCTCACCCGGGGAGCGGCCGGCGGGCACGGCGGCCGGGCCGGCGTCGCGGGGGACGGCAGCGGGGAATGACCATCTCCGTCGCGGTGGCCGACGATCAGGCCCTGGTCCGGGCCGGGTTCTGCGGCATCATCGCCGCCACGCAGGGCCTCGCCGTGGTCGGCGAGGCCGCCAACGGCGCGGAGGCGGTCGCGGCCGCCAGGTCAGCGAAACCTGACGTGCTGCTGATGGACGTGCGGATGCCGGTGCTCAACGGGATCGAGGCGACCAGGCAGATCACGTCGTCCGCCGAGTCCGCTGGCGTCCGGGTGATCATCCTGACCACCTTCGACCTCGACGAGTACGTGTTCGGCGCGCTGCGCGCCGGGGCCAGCGGCTTCCTGCTCAAGGACACGCTGCCGGAAGACCTGATCACCGCCATCCGGGTGGTCGCGGCCGGCGAGGCACTGCTCGCGCCAAGCGTCACCCGGCGCCTCATCAGCGAGTTCGCCAGGACTCCGGCGCTCGGCCTGCCCGGAGCCATGGCGCCGGGGCTCCCGGCGCACCCGGGCAGCGCGGGTCACCGGCCGGGCGGCGCGGCGGCGGCCGGGGGCGCTCCGGCCG
>DASWAE010000054.1:0-19396 GCA_036391275.1 Trebonia sp. | reverse complement strand
CCGTTCAGGAACCCGAAGAAGGCCCGGTAGACGTGCAGCGCGTCAGGCCCGCTGAACCCGGCGCGGGTGAGCAGGGCGAGGATGTCCTCGAGCGGGCGCAGGGTGCCGCGGGGGCGGAGCGCGAGCGGGGTGGCCAGCGGCCGGGTGACGAGCAGGGGGACCACGTTGGGGTGCGCCAGGGCCAGGGCGCGGTAGGCGCGGGCGACGGCGCGCAACTGGCCGGCCCAGTCGGGGTCGCCTGCGTCGACGCGAAGCTGAGCGAGCACGGTCTCCACGACGCCGTCGAGCAGCGCCGCCTTGCCGGGGGCGTGCCGGTAGAGGACCATCGGGTCCCGGTCGAGCGCGGCCGCCAGGCGGCGCATCGACAGGGCGCCCACCCCGTCGCGGTCGATGAGCTCAAGCGCGGTGGACAGCACCAGCTCCCGGGTGATCTTGCCGCCCCCGCTGCCCCCGGCGTCCCTGGCGGCCGGCGGGCGGGTCATCACGATGACACCCGCTCTCCCGCGGCCTGGTTGATGCTACGCATGGTCCCAGTGTAGGTCTACGACGTTGACACGAAGCCCGTCCGCGGTTCCGGCCTCGTCCCGGGTTGCCCGTGCTGTTCGCGCGCGGCCTGGCAACGCGGCCGCGAGCCGGCCGGCACGTGACCGGAAGCAACGATACGATTCAACGTAGACCTACAGTGTTGACATTGTGCTTGTCCGTGTATGTACTGTAGGTCTACGGTGTAGGCGGCTGGATCGGCCAATGATCACCGAACCGGGAGGATCACCGACATGACCGTTCAACCGAGCATCGTCCTAGTGCACGGAGCATGGGCCGACGGGTCGTGCTGGGGCGCCGTGATCAAGCGCCTTCAGGCCGGCGGCTACGCTGTCACGGCCCCGCAGTTCCCCGGGTCCTCGCTGGCGGCGGACGTCGCCCGGCTCCGCCAGGTGCTGGACCGCCAGGACGGCCCGGTCATCCTCGCCGGGCACTCCTACGGCGGGCAGGTCATCACAGCCCTCGGCGCCGACGCGCGGAACGTCGCCGGCCTGGTGTACATCGCGGCCTTCGGGCTCGACGAGGGCGAGTCGATCGGGGCGCTCCTGTCGGCGGGCCCGCCGACCCCGGCGCTCGCGCACCTGGAAATCGACTCCCACGGCTTCGCCTGGCTGCCAGAGGACGACTTCGTCGAGCACTTCGCAGCCGGTATCGACCCGGTCGGGGCACGGGTCATGCACGCCGTTCAGCAGCCGCTGGCCGTCTCCGCCCTCCAGGACGTGATGGGCGTCCCGGCCTGGCGTTCGCGCCCGTGCTGGTACCTTGTCGCCGCCCATGACCAGGCGATCCCGCCCGACGCCGAGCGCCGCTTCGCCGCCCGCATGGGCGCGGCCACCTTCGAGGTCCCGGCAGGCCACCTGACGATGGTCTCCCACCCGGACGAGGTCGCACACCTCATCGGAACCGCCGCCAAGACTGTCCAGGCCGAGATCAAGTGGTCCGGGCGGTAAGGCCGGGCGGGCTGATCCCGGGCGAGGCCACGGAGTTGCGGGCACAGGTCCTCGCGGGTCCAGCGCCGGGACGATTGGTCCTCAGGGACGTGGACAACGCGCTGGCAGGACGCGGCACGCGCCGCTGCGAGCGCGGATAAGGAGGACGATTGTGCCTAAGGCATATGCGCTGCTCAGCACGTACCCGCCTACCCAGTGCGGGCTCGCCACCTTCAGCGGCGCTTTGCTCACCCACCTTCGCGGGCTCGGTGATCATGCGTGCGTGGTGCGCGTCCTCGATGAGGAGGCGCCACCGGGACCGGTGCCGCGAGCCGCGCCTGAGATCGTGCATGACCTCGTCAACGGCTCGGCTCGGAGCGCCGCTGCCGCCGCCGAGGTGATCAACGGCTTCGATGCCGTGATCGTGCAGCATGAGTACGGCATTTATGGCGGGCCCGACGGGCAGGACCTCGTCTCGCTGCTTAACGCGTTGCGCGTGCCGACCATCGTGGTCCTGCATACCGTCCTGGCGCGGCCCACGGCGCGACAGCGGGCGATCCTTGATGACGTCATCGCCTCCGCCAGCGCGGTCGTCACGATGACGCGGACGGCGCGGACGCGGCTGCTCGACATTTACGGAACGGACCCGGCGAAGGTCGTCGTGATACCGCATGGCGCTGCGGACTACCGGGTCCCCGCGACACTGCGCCCGGCAGGCCGCCCGCCCGCGGTGCTGACCTGGGGACTGCTGGGGCCGGGTAAGGGCATCGAGCATGCGATCGACGCGATCGCACTGCTCAGGGACCGAGGACGGAGCGTCGCCTATACGGTCGCCGGCCAGACGCACCCCCGCGTGCAGGCACGCGACGGCGAGGCCTACCGGCATTCGCTCGAGGCGCGGGCGGGCGACCGCGGACTAGCGGATCTCGTGCGCTTCGACGCCCGGTTCCTGCCCGCCCGGGCCCTGGGCGACCTGATCGCCGACGCGGACGTCGTGGTCCTGCCCTACGACTCGCTGGAGCAGGTGACCTCAGGGGTACTGATCGAGGCGGTCACCGCGGCGAAGCCCGTGATCTCCACCCGTTTCCCCCATGCCATCGAGCTGCTCGGCGGCGGCGCGGGACTCCTGGTCGAGCGGCAGGACCCGGCGGCCATCGCCGGCGCGCTGCACCGGGTGCTCACCGAGCCGGGACTGTCCGCGCGGATGAGCCGCCACGCGGGGGACCTCGCGCCGCAGTTGCTGTGGCCGGCCGTCGCCCGCCGCTACCGGGACCTCGCCGCCGCGGTCGCCCGCTCCCGCGGCGGAGCCGTGGCGTGAACTGCCCGGCTCCGCCGTTCCAGCACCTGCTCCGGCTCACCGATCACATCGGCCTGCTTGAGCACGCCGAGGGCCCCGTGCCCCGGCTCGAGCACGGCTACTGCGTCGATGACGTTGCCCGCGGCCTGGTGGTGGTGTGCCGGGAGCCGGAGCCGCGCCATGAGCTGGTCATGCTGGGGCGGCGCTACCTGTACTTCCTCGCGCAGGCGCAGGCCCCCGACGGCAGGTTCCGCAACCGCCTTGGCTATGACCGCCGCTGGCGTGACGGCCCGGGAACCCAGGACTGCTGGGGCCGCGCGCTGTGGGGACTCGGCACCGCCGCCGCCCGTGGGCCCGCCGCGGCGATGCGGGAGGAGTCGCTCGCCCGGTTCGGCTCCGGCGCGCGGGTCCGCTCCGAGTGGCCGCACGCCATGGCGTTCGCGGCGCTCGGCGCCGCGGAGGTACTCGACATCCTGCCCGGCGACCCGGCCGCGCTCGGCCTCCTCGACGCCGCCGTCGGCGTTATCGGCCAGCCGTCCGCCAGCGCCGCCTGGCCCTGGCCGGCACCGCGGCTCAGTTACGCGAACGCGGCGATCGCCGAGGCGGTTATCGTGGCCGGCTGGAGGCTTGGCAGTGACCCGGTTCTTCGCGACGGCTTGCGCATGCTGGAATGGCTGCTGGCCGGCGAGACCAGGAACGGGCACCTGTCGGTGGTGCCCGCGGGAGGCTGGGGCCAAGGCGAGCGCCGTCCCGGCTTCGACCAGCAGCCGATCGAGGCCGCCGCGCTGGCCGACGCGTGCGCGCGCGCCGCGGCCGTGACCGGCGACTCTAGCTGGCTAGACGGCGTCGGCATGTGCGTGGCGTGGTTCCTCGGCGACAACGACGCCAAGATCCCCCTGCTCGACGCGCAGACCGGCGGCGGCCACGACGGCCTCGGTCCAGCGGGCCGTAACCGCAACCAGGGAGCGGAGTCGACGCTGGCGATGATCTCCGTGCTCCAGCAGGGCTGCCGGGTCAGCACCGTGCGGCGGTGACAAGCGACGATCATCCCATGCTGACCAGGACACGGCACCGGCTGACGCCGGACGCCTCGCGGACGGTGAGCCGGCTCTTCGTGCCCGGCCAGGAAACCCTGATCCGGGGCGACTCCCGGGCCAAGACGGTCATCGACCGCATCCTGGCGATGACCGAGGACGAGGCAGATCGCACGCTCGCCCGCACGACGGGCAGGTTCGCCGGCCGGCTTCGCGACCTGGACGGCACCCTGGAACGCCACTTCGGGCTAGTCGCGCACCGGCTCGGCGCCGAGATCACGGTGAGCGCCGTCCGGCGGCGCCTCATCGGCGCGTACTTCACCCAGCAGTACGCGCTGGAGGCCGCGGCGCTGTTCAACCCGTCGATCGTGCCCCATCCCGACCAGGCAGGCTGCGCCCCCGGAGAGCTCCGCTTCGTGATGAGCCTGCGCGCCACCGGCGAAGGCCACCTGTCAAGCATCGAGTTCAGGACCGGCACGATCAGCGGGGAGTCCGCGGTCAGCATCGATAAGCCAGGGCCGTTCCCCGGCACCGGGCACTCCCGCCCCGGGACTGGCGATCGTGGCGTCCTCCAGGAGAAGCTGGCCGAGCACGGCCATACCGGGGAGGACGCGCAGCTGCTGTGCAGCCTGCTGCCGCGCCGCTTCGGCCCGGCTGAGCTCGAGGCCGCCATCAGCGAGCTTTCCCGGCAGCAGGTGACCCGCGGGGACTCCACGGCACTCGTCGACCTAGCGCGATTGGTGTCCGCGTCCTGCTACCAGGTCGAGTTCGATGAAGAGCACGCACTCTCTGAACGGGTTCTGTGGCCCGGGGGACCAAACGAGCGCCAAGGCATGGAAGACGCGCGGTTCGTGCGCTTTACCGATGGCGAACACCTGACCTACTACGCGACGTACACCGCGTTCGACGGCAGTGCGGTCGCATCGCACCTGCTGGAAACGGCGGACTTCCGGACCTTTACCGTCTCCCCCCTCGCGGGCCCCGCTACCCAGAACAAGGGGATGGCACTGTTTCCCCGCCGCATCGGCGGCCGCTATGCCGCGCTGTCTCGCTGGGACAGGGAGAGCAACGCGATCGCCTACTCGGCCGACCGCCATCGCTGGGGGCCGGCCGTCACCATCCAAGCACCCGGCCGCCCGTGGGAGCTGATCCAGCTCGGCAACTGCGGCTCGCCGATCGAGACTGCGGCGGGATGGCTGGTCTTCACCCACGGCGTCGGCCCGATGAGGGAGTACGCGATCGGCGCCATCCTGCTCGACCTGGACGAGCCCCAGCGCCTGATCGCCGCGCTGCCGGAACCGCTCCTCCTGGCCGACGAGTCCGAGCGCAACGGGTATGTCCCGAACGTCGTCTACTCCTGCGGCTCCCTGCTTCACGGCGGGACGGTGGTGCTGCCCTATGGTTGCAGCGATTCTTCCGTGCGGATCGCGACCGTCGACCTCGCGCAACTGCTGGCCGAGCTGACCGGATGAAGCCGGACATCCTGACTAGCTCCCGGGTGACCTTGCCGTCCCTGGCAGTCGGTGGCTGAGGCATCGCGGTGGCTGCCCCTCGGGTCCGCTCTGCGTTATGTAACGGAGTCAGTGTAGGCCTACGACGTTGACACTAAATCTGGTTACCGCGCACAGCCTCGGGAAGAATGGGCGACTGCAGTCACCCCGCTCTCGTTCGGAATCAACATAAGGGCCTGCCGGACGCGAGCGGCCGGCTCGTACTTGTGATCCGCGCTGGTCGGCGGACCTCGGTTAGCCTAGTCCGTCAGCGCTGGCCTTGGCCGTTCGGCCCTGCCTGCGGCCCCGGTCCTGTGGTTCGTCCACCTGGAGAGCAGCAGCGGACGGCACCCGAGCGGGCCCGAGCTCCGCCTGCAGGCCGCGGAAGAGGGTGTCAAGCCCCGAATTGAACCGCTGGTCGCGGTCGTCGGCCCAGGCGTGCGTGCCGTAGGCGGCCACGGCGGGGAAGCGGTCGGCGGGCAGGGAGCGGAGGAACGCGTGCAGTTCCCGTCTGGTCGCGGTATCGCGGAGCCGCTGCTCGGCGGGTGACGTGGGATCGCCGAGGGCAAAGCCGACGGTGTAGTCGTAGACGAGGCGGAACGCAAGGGCGGCCCGGTGCCCGGGCAGGCCGGCCGCGCTGAGCGGCGCGAGGAATGCCTCGGCAACCGCCAGCGACGCCGGGCTGACCGGGTCGCGGGCCTTGAGCAGGGCGGCGATGCCGGGATGGTTCTCCAGCACCGCCCGCAGCCGGCGCGCGAGGGCGCCGACCTGCGCGGCCCAGGGTACGCCGGGGTCCGCCTGGCAGCCGACCTCGGCCAGCACCGCGTCGAGGACCAGGTCGTACAGCTGTTCCTTGCTGCGGACATGGCGGTACAGCGCGCCGGGCACCACGCCGAGACGGGCGGCGATCGCCCGCATGCTGAGGGCCTGCGCCCCTTCAGCGCTGATGACCGCGAGGGCCTCGGCCACTACGCGCTCGCGGGTGAGCGGCCGACGGCCGCTTTCGCGGTCATCCGGCGGGTTGAACCACAGCGAGCGCGAGTCCGCGCCGCCCGCCTGCTGTCCTGCCATGCCTGCCTCTCCTCGCCGGCGAAGATTGACTGTGAACGTCGTTCACTATATAGTGAACATCGTATCGAAGGAGTAAATAAAGTCCACTGAAACGGGCTTCCTCGGCTCCCGTCAGTCGAAAGAGCGGATTCGCACCGGGACGTGACTTTCCCTGCCGTCATGATGCCCCTGGGGCGATGACGGCAGGAGCCAGCCTGAACGCAGGCTGGTCCCGAAGCCCCGCCTTGCTGCTGCAGCAGCAGGGCGGGGCCAAGCGGGCGCCCGCGCGGCAAAGCGCTGGCACGGGACGGCGGAAAGGCACACAGATGATGGCGAACGGCGCCAGCGCCGCAAATCGGCGCTACCTGCCCTCAAGTCCCTTCAAGCCCCCGCCCGAGGCTCCTCCCGCCGAGCGGTACGCACTGCACGATCTGGTGACCCATGACAAGTACGGACTCGGGCGGGTCGTCCTGGTCGAGGGTGATACCGCCGTGGTCGTTGACTTCGCTCCGCGGATGGTGCGGATCATGGCGCCGTTCGGCAAAATGACCAAGCTCTGACCGTAGCCAGGGACCCGTTTGTATCGCCGGCGAATCGGACGCGACTGACCGTGCCTGCCGACGGTGGCCTCCCCGGCTTGCGGTCAGTTCCGCCCGGCAGTAGCGCCGTTATCAGACCGCCGCGGTCTCGATTTCGCCACGGCCCCGGCCCTGGGCGAACGCCTGATCAATGTGCCCCGCCGCAGCACCGGCCTGCCAATTCCTGGCCTGCTCGCTGCCGCCGTCGGCGTCACGGTGGCGGCGGTCCGAGCGATGGTGTTAGATGGGAGTGGTTGCAGTCAAATTTCGTTCTCGTGTCACAGCGCCTGCGAATTCTGACAGCGGGTGCCTGTATTCAAGATCCCTCTGCGAGAGACAGGCGGGTCGCACAGCCCAGGATGCGCGTCCGTGGATCCTGATGATCGTTCCGAGAGGAAACCGCTGTGGCTCAGGGAACAGTGAAATGGTTTAACGCGGATAAGGGTTACGGCTTTATCGCGCCCGATGACGCTACGCCCGATGTGTTCGTTCATCACTCGGCGATCGAAACCGACGGCTACCGAAGCCTGCAAGACAACCAGCGCGTCGAGTACACCACGGTCCGCGGCGAGAAGGGACCGCAGGCCGAGCACGTCCGGCCGCTCTGAGGGCAGGCAGTGCCCGCGCCGCGGCGGAACGGGCGTGCGGGCGCTAGCTAGCCGCTCGTCTCGCGCGATGGAGGACGGTCATGGGTGACTTTTACGGGATCAAGCCGGGTACCGTTCCTGGTTTCGCCGAGACCAGTCCTGGCAGGTTCATGGGCGTTCAGGGCCTGCCGGAGCAGACCGTGCAGCACATGATCGGCTTCATGGAGGCGCTGCGCGGCATGCACCAGGTTGATCCGCTCGCGTTCGAAGTATGCGTCCGGCACGTCGCCACGGTTATCGAGGACCAGCGCCGCGAGGAAGGGAAGGCCGACCCGCGGGAAGACCCGTTCCCCTGACCCGTGACCGTCGCCAGGTCCCGGCCGGCCGGATCGTCACAGGACGGCCCCCCGCGGAGCCACCTCGACGGTGGCGACGCCCCGCCCGTAGAGCGCGATGAGCCGACCGCCGTGCCGGCAGCGCAGTAGGCCGCTGTCTTCAGCGAGGGTCGAGATAACCCGGTCTGCGACCTCGTCCGGTGTGCCTTCTTCCTCTTCGTAGGTGACGTCCAAGTGCTCACCGCCGATGAGGCGGACGCGCAGCACGATCTCAGCCATGGCAGTGCAGCCTAGACCTTCCGCTGGTGGCCCGCCAAGGAGCGGCGGCCTCGGCCGCGCCGAGCGCCGCGAACGCCATCGCCCGCGTCGAAGGCGAAGAGACCCGGATCCCTCGGCTGGTGCCCGGGCCTGCGCCTGCGCGGTGCCTGGCGTCCGGGCGAGGAAAACGCCTGCTTTCGGAAACTAGTAACGGTATTCCGGAAAGCGATATGGTACTTTCCGCGCATGCCGACCTGGGGCTTCCTGACCAACCACGCTCTGGTGCTGCTGTGCATCGCCCGCGACCCTGGCGTGCGTCTTCGTGATATCGCCGCGTCCGTCGGCATCACCGAGCGCAGTGCGTTCGGTATCGTCAGGGACCTCGCCGTCGCCGGGTACATCGTCAAGGAGAAGGGCGGGCGCCGGAACCGCTACCGCGTCGAGACGCAGCGTCCGGTGCCGGAGTCGGCCGACAGGAGTATCGCCATCGGCGACCTGCTCGCTCTCCTGGGGAGCCAGGATGCCGGGCTCGCTGGCACCGGGCCGGAATCCGGCTGACGGTTTCTGGACGGTCATCGCCGTGCGGGCACCGGCATGGCCTTGCTCGCCGCCACCGGACTGGCCAGGCCGGTGCCGACGGCGGCGAGGTGGCCGAGCGCTAGATCAGCCGCTGAATGCCCCGCGCCGTCCCGGCGCTGGCGGCGGAAAATGCCCGCGTGCCGATCATGATGCCAGGATCGGGGCCCTCGGTGTTCGGGCGGGCGTGGTGCCGACTGTGCTGGCGCCGGGATATTAGGTGGAAGTATTCTGGAAAATCGTTGCTAGTTTTCTCCTGCCGGTATATGGTCAAGATGCTGGATGTCAGTCACTGACGGCGGCCGCTTCCGGCTTCCGGCGGGTTCACGCACTCGGCGGCGTCAGCGGGACGCATCTGGTCATGACGCACACCATGGCACTTCACGGCCGACTGACCGGTCGGACCCGGGACAATTCGCCTGGGGGCCGATGAGAAGCCGTTCACCCGATCGGAAGACTCTTTGACCCATCCCGTGGCCGAAGGCATCGGCCCCGTGACCTTCACGGTGCTGACCGCCCTCGACGGCACCGTCATCGTCGCTATCAGGGGCGACCTTGACCTCGCGTCCGCGCCTGCTGTGCGCGAACGGCTGCTGAGCCTGCTCGATCCGGGTGCCTGCCGGCTCGTCATCGACATGTCCGCGGTTCGGTACGCGGACGCCAGCGGGCTCGCGGTCCTGGTGAGCACGCAGCGCCGGGCGACCCTGCTCGGGGGTGGGCTGCGCCTGGCGGCGCCGACGTCCAAGGTAGCCAGGGTCCTGAAAATCACCGGGATCAATCGCCGTATCGCGGCTTACCTGACGGTGAAGGCGGCGGCGGCCGGCCGGAATCAGGACCTCGTGGTCATGGCGGACCCAGCGCTGACCGCTCAGGCACAGGCCGAACCCGGCGCCGACTGCGGTGAGCTGCGCGGTGCCGTCGACGCCCTTCTCACCAGCGCCGACGCGTGGCGCGACGCGGACCCGCGCCGCCGGTTCTCCCCGGCCATGCGCGCACTGGCGCAGGCCTACGCGGGAAACAACCACGCGGCCCTGGTCCAGGCCGCCCGGTCCCTGCTGGTCGTTCTCGGCCGGGAGCCGCTCACCTACTCGCCCGTCGTCGCCGCGACCGCCACGCGCCTTCGCCGGCTGTTCGCGCCGGACGGTGCCCGGCCATGGGCTAGCCAAATCCCCTGAAGCGCCAGGTCACGCTGACTATGGCCGGTCGCGGGCAACCACGCTCAGGCGCAGCCGTCCTGGCGCGCCGATCGACGCCGCTGACAAGCGAGCTGGATTCCACGGACGTGGCACCCTCGCAAGCGCGGCGCTCTTACTCCGGAGGTTTCTCTTTGTCTGCTCTGTCCACCGAACGCCTGTCGGCTCCGCGCGGAAGCCGTCGCCACGCCGGGGCCGCCGTCGCTCCGCATGCCGGCTCTTCCCCCGCGTCCTCCGTCACCTCCTTCGCCGCCGCGGGTGTCCCGGAACCGCTGGTGGCCGCGCTCGCGGCGGCGGGCATCACCGTGCCGTTCCCCATCCAGGCGGCCACCCTGCCCGACGCCCTGGCCGGCCGCGACATCCTCGGCCGGGGGCAGACCGGATCGGGCAAGACCCTCGGCTTCGCCATCCCGCTGGCCGCGCGGCTGGCCGACGGCTACACGAGTGCCTGCCGCCCGCGCGGCCTGGTGCTGGTGCCGACCAGGGAGCTCGCGGGCCAGGTCCAGGCCGTGCTCGTCCCGCTGACCGAATCGGTGGGGCTGAGCGTGGCGACGATCTACGGGGGAGTGCCCCAGGGACCGCAGGTGGCCAGGCTTCGTGACCGCGCCGATATCGTCGTCGCGTGCCCCGGCAGGCTGGCCGACCTCATCGAGCAGGGCCACTGCCACCTGGGTGACGTGGAGGTAAGCGTTCTCGACGAGGCGGACCACATGGCCGACCTCGGTTTCCTGCCCGTCGTGCGGCGGCTCCTTGACATGACCCCGCCCGACGGCCAGCGGATGCTGTTCTCCGCGACGCTCGACGCCGCCGTCGACGTCCTGGCGCGGCGCTTCATGAACCACCCGGCCCACCACGATATCGGTTCGGCCGAGGCGCCGCCCGCCATGGTCCACCACCTGCTGACTATCGCCCCGGCCGACCGGGCCGGGGTGGTTACCACCCTCGCGGGCGGCAGCGGCCGTTCGCTTGTCTTCACCCGGACCAGGCATGCCGCCCGCCGCCTGGCCCGCCAGCTGACCGCCGGCGGCATCCCGGCGGCCGAGCTGCACGGCGACCTGGCGCAGGGCGCGCGGGAACGCAACCTCGCCTCCTTCGCGGGCGGCGTGGTCCGGGTCATCGTCGCGACGGACGTGGCCGCCCGCGGCATCCACGTGGACGGCATCGACCTCGTCATTCACGCTGATCCGCCCGCTGAGCACAAGGCGTACCTGCACCGCTCAGGGCGGACCGCCCGGGCCGGCGCGGCCGGGACGGTGATCACGCTCCAGGCTCAGGCTCAGGCAGCCGACGTCCGCGCCCTGATGCGGAAGGCGGGCGTCGTTCCGCTGGCCGCCGCCGTCACTCCCGGGTCACCGCTGCTGCGCTCGATCGCCGGCGAGCCGGCCGTCCCCGTCACGCCGCCCGCTGCCCGCCCGGCAGCCATCGTGGCCGCTCCGGCGAGCGGTCGCGGCGCGGCAGCTATGTCCGCCGGCTTCCGCGGCCGGCACCGCCGCTGATCCTGCGCTCCGTGTCGCCGGGGGGCGCGCAGCCTGGTGCACGATGCCCTGTTCGCGTCGCTCGCGGCCGCCTACGGCGGCCGCGGTGTCGCGGTGGTGCTTACCGGCATGGGCAGCGACGGGGCGGCCGGGACGGCCATCGTGCTCAGGGCCGGCGGTGTCACCCTGGCCCAGAGCGAGGCCAGTTCCGAGTGGCCGTCGATGCCGCGAGCCGCGGCGGCGGCCGGGGCTTTGCTGATCTTCCCGCTTGACCAGGTGGCCGGCGTCCTCGCCGGGATCGCGAGGGGGGAGCCGCTTCCCCGGACCGAGGCGGAGGCCGCCGCGCTCCTGGTCACGTTCGGGGACGGTACCCGGGTGGGCGCGCTGGCCCGCGGTACCGACTGGTCGCGTCACCCGCTCGGGCCGGCTCACCGCTGGCCCGCGAGCGTCCGGCAGGCGCTCCGCCTGGTGACGGACCTTCCCGGCCCGGCGCTCCTGCTAGTCGGGGACGAGCGGTTCACGTTCGGCAACGACGCGGCGCTGCCGCTGCTCGGCCGCCGCGACGAGGCACCAGGGGCCCCGGGCCGGCAGGCAGATCAGTGGCCAGGTTTCAGTTGCAGCCCCGTCCGAGACGAGGCCGGCGTCGTCATCGCGTCCCTGTGCCTTGCCCTCGGACGCGGCTAGACGGCCGCAGGACCGCGGGATCGAGACCTGCCGCCTATGGCGGGGAGGCTCGTCTTGGTGCGGTTTGACCGCCTTCATGTCTCCTGCGTGCTCCACCCTGGCGTCTTCCAGGGAGAACCGGTCACTGAACTTGGCCGATTCCTCGCCCTCGCCGATCAGGTGCAGGGGCCGGGGACGGGGCAGGGGCAAGGATGGCGCCAGCCCTGCCTGGCCGGGCACCGCTGGTCGCCGCAGAGCCTGGCCGAAGGGACGGCGCCGCCGTCGAGCGGTCGCTGTGGCTCGCCGTCCGGTCCCTGGAAGAACGAGGCCGGCCCATGCCGAACGGTGCCAGGCCAGTGCGGAGGAGCTAGCTGTGGGTGCCCGTCACATACGAGTCAGTTCCGGGGGACGCGACTCCGCTTGTGTCGTCACCGTCAACGGTGAGCTGACGCTTGCCACCGAGCGCGAATTCGCGGTGCGGACGGTGCAGGCGCTGGCCGCCTTCCGCGGGCCGGTGCGGTTTGACGTATCCGGAGTGGAGTTCGCTGACTGTCACGGAGCCCGGGCCCTCGCGCGTGCGATAAGCGCGGCCTCGCCGCGCCCGGTCGGCCTGGAAGGCGCTAACCCGGTGCTGCGGCGCCTGCTGGCGGCGCTCGCGCTCGACCTTCAGCAGGCGCCGCAGCCGGCCGCTGACGCCCCGGGGCAGCCTGGTCAGGCGGTAAACGGCGGCGACGGCTGCGGGTTGTCCCATGCGGAGCGCCTGGCCGTCCTGACCCGCACGACCCGGCTGGCCACCCGGCAGTCGGCCGTCCGCACGAGCGAGGTAATGGCCCGGCTGGCCGCCACCTACGCCGAGCTGGCGCTCAGCAGCCGGTACCGCACGCGCGACCGGAGCGAGGAGCGGGGGCGGCTGCTGGCGCTCAGCGGACGCGCCCATGACCTGTCCCGGCAGTACATGAGCCAGCCCGCGAGCGAGGGTGACGCCCGTTCGCGTCAGCCCTGACGCGGAAGGCGGGCAAGGTCGAGGACCGCCGTGGCGGGGCTTCCCGCCTCGCTGACCAGCGTCAGCTGCTGTCCGTGGACGGCCAGCTGTGCTGCCACCCGGTGCAGCACGTGCACCCCGGCGCTAGCCAGGATGGTGACGGCGGACAGGTCGACTGTCAGCGGCAGCACCCCGGCCCGGCACGCCTGGAACAGCCAGTCGGCCAGCCGGTCGGCGGTGGTGACGTCCACCGGCCCGGATACCTGGACCCGCGGCGCGGGCCCGGATGCCGTCAGCTGGACGGCGAACGAGGGACGCGCCGCCCGCTCGGCCGGGACACTGGCGCCCAGCGGAGCCAGCATGGGCTGGCGGTGCAGCCGGTGACGCGTCGTTACGACTGTTCCCCGGGCTCCCGGCGGCTCGCCTGCGTTCTGCGGCGGGTGGCTGACCCGGAGCCCTTCGGCGAACTGGACCGCCGCCGACAGTCCCTGCCCGCGGTCCGCTTCGGTCACGTCGGGAACGCGCCAGCGTCCGCGGTCGCTGACCCGGATCTCCAGGTACCCGTCGGCGCCGACCGCCGCCTGCAGGCGAACGGTCCCGGGCCGGGCCGCCGGGTATGCGTGCTCGACCGCGTTGGTCACCGCTTCGATGGCCGAAAGCTCCGCGAGCTGGCGGTCGCCGAAGGCAACGCCGAGGGCGTCCAGCCAGTCGTCCAGCGCATGGCGCAGTCCGGGGACGGCGTCCGGACTGGCCGTCAGCTCCACGTCGAGCGGGGGATGGGGCTCAGGCTGGCGCCATACGGCCAGGGTGGTCACGTCGTCGTGGAACCCGCCGCGGGTCAGCAGCTCGACGGTCAGGTAGCTGACCCGCTCGGCCGGGGTGCCCGCCCCGCGGGCGGCGAGCGCCGGGTTGGCCGCCGCGTCCCCGGCCACGACCTCTAGGTCGGCCATGCCGTCGCCCAGGGTCCGGGCCGGCCGCTTGACCAGCCCGTTGGTGTACAGCAGGAGAACTTCCCCTGGTCCTAGCACCGCCGTGCCGATCTCGGCCCGGCGGCCGGCGCCGTCGCCCGCCGGCACGGGGCAGATCCCCAGCGGCCTGCCGCCGGTGGCGGGCAGGTGGCGCGCGGTCCCGTCCGGTGCGGCCACCAGGGGAGGCGGGTGCCCGCAGGTGGCATAGCAGAGCCGGCCGCCCGCGGGCTCGAGCACGGCGACGCACAGGGTGGCCGCCCGCAAGTCGGCGTTGCCCGCCGCGAACCGGTCCGCCCGGACGAGTACCGCCGGCAGGCTCGCCTCCTGGTTCAGGGCATCGCCCAGCACCGTGCGGAGCTGCCAGATGGCCGCTGACGCGGCCAGCCCGCGGCCCGGTGCGTCCGCCACCATCACGGCGACCTGGCCGTCCGGCAGCACCATGGCGTCGAAGCAGTCGCCGCCCGCGTTGTCCTGGGCGGCAGCGGGCAGGTAACGCGCCGCGACCCGGGCAGAAGGCAGCACCGGCAGTCCGGGCCGCAGCATCACCTCCTGCACAGCCAGCGCCTCACGCCGTGCCCGGGACGGGGCCGCCGCCTGGTCCCGGGCTAGCTCGGCCACGTCTGGCTGGGTCATCAGGACGCCGCGCACCTCCCCGGCCGCGCTGAGCCACGGGGTGAGGGTGAAATCCAGGTACTGGTCGTCGCCGGCCGGCCATTCCCGTGCGGTAAACGGCTCGCCCCCGGCGTAGACCAGGTCGAGCAGTTCGGTGACCTGCCTGGATACCAAGCCGGGGAACAGGTACTGGCCCGGTCGGCCGATGAGGTCCGGTTGCCGGGTGAAGGCCCGCAAGGCGGCGTTGGCGGCGACAACGGTGTGCTCAGGCCCTTCCATGGCGGCCATGAGTGAGGGCATGCTCTCGAAGGCGTCGGCGACGGAGAGAGCATCGCCGGCCTGAGACCGCGGGCCTGCCGCGTCTCCGTCACCACGTGCAGCCGGCATTATGCCTCCTAGGGCCATCGCGTCTGCGCCCTCTACCTGCCCAGGGTAAGCGCAAACCGCCCGCAGCAAGCGGCAGGCCTGGCGGCCACCGCCGGCTGGTGAGCTGGGCCGGATGCGGGTGCCGTCCTCCGGGTAATTCAACTCCGGTTGGAAGGGGCAGGTCAGCGTGCCCCGTCGGGCTGTGGCTCGACCGGCCCGCGGGCCTTGTAGCGCCGTCGACCGTTGCGTTTCCCAGGTTTCCGCTGGGTCGGCCTGGTCGTCGCCGAGGATACGCTCCTTGTCTGCTGCCCGGCACGCCTACGGCGCGCCGTAGTAGCCGGCCCGCAGCAGTTGCGTCACCTCGGTCAGCAGCGGCATGCGCGGGTTCGTCCGGATGCTCAGGTCCGTGAACGCCGCCATCGTGACCTCGCTGAGCGAGCCGAGGAACTCCTCCTCGGCGATGCCGGCGTCTTTCAGGGTCCGCGGCATGTGGAGGCGGGTAAGGAGGTCATCCACCGCTGTGAACAGGCGGCGGCGCGCTTCCTCGTCTTCCCGCCCGCCGAAGATTACCCTGCCGAGCTGGGCGTACTTGACCGGTGCGACGTAGGACGAGTAGCCGGGCGCGGGCATGAACTTCGTCGGCACCGCCGTGTTGTAGCGCATCACGTGCGGCAGGAAAATGCCGTTCGCGCGGCCGTGCGGCAGGCCGAAGCGGGCGCCGACAGCGTGCGCGAGGGCGTGGTTGACCCCGACGAACGCGTTGGAGAACGCGAGCCCGGCCAGGGTAGCCGCGTTAGCCATCATGGTCCGGGCTTCGAGGTCGCTGCCGTCGTCGTATGCCCTCGGTAGCGCCTGGAAGATGAGTGCCGCCGCCTGGGTGGCGAAGGCTTGTGAATACGGCGAGGAGAAGATCGACACCGTGGCCTCGAGCGCGTGCGTGAGCGCGTCGATACCGGTATCGGCGGTAACGGCCGGCGGCATGCTCATGGTGAGCAGGGGATCTACGATCGCGGTGTCCGGCACCAGCGAGTAGTCGATGAGCGTGGCCTTACGGTCCCCGACGGTGATGACGGCGGCCGGCGAGACCTCCGATCCGGTGCCCGCCGTGGTGGGGACCGCGATGAGCCGGACAGAGTGCGGCGCCTGCGGGTAGTCGGCGACCCGTTTGCGCGCGTCAAGGAACGGCAGCGCGAGGTCGTCAAAGTCCAGGTCCGGATGCTCGTAGAACAGCCGCATGGCCTTGGCCGCGTCGAGCACGGAGCCGCCGCCGACGGCCACGACGAGGTCTGGCCGGGTCCGCTGCAGCAGGTCAAGCCCTCTGCGCACGATCTCCTGTCCCGGCTCCGGCGTCACTTCGGAGAAGACCCGTACCTGCTCTGCCTGCAGCCGCGCCCGTATCTCCTTAACGGCTCCGCGCTCCTCGGTCAGCTCGTCGGTGACGATGACGGCTACCTCCGTGCCGACATCGCGCAGGTTGTCGAGGGCTCCGGCGTTGAAGTAGGTGCTCGACGGCACGCGGAACCACTGGGGTGGCGTCCGCCGCCGGGAGACGGTCTTGATGTTCAGCAGGTTGCGGTAGTTGACGTTGTCGGTGGTGCTCGAGCCGCCCCAGGTGCCGCAGCCGAGCGACAACGTGGGGGTCAGCGAGTTGTAGACCCCCCCGAGCGCACCGACCGCGGTCGGCGCGTTGACCAGGATCCTGCCGGTCCGGACGACCTGCGCGAAACGGTCGATCACGTCATCGTCGGTGGCGTAGATCGCGGAGGTGTGCCCGAGGCCGCCGTGCTCGGTCACCAGCGCGCACACCTCGATCGCGTGCTGCTCGGACGCCGCCCGGACCAGGCCGAGCACCGGCATCAGCTTCTCCTTGATGAGAGGGTGGCTGCCGAGCGCGCCGAGGTCGGCGGGCAATGGCGCGAGCAGGACCTTCGTCGCCGGGTCGACCTCGAAGCCGGCCCGGTGGGCAAGCTCCGGAGCGGACAGGCCGACGGCCTCGAGCCGTATCTTGCCGTCCTCGCAGCCGAATGAGTACTGCGACAGCTGAGCTATCTGCTCCTCGGTGAGCAGCTGCGCTCCCATGCGCTCGAACTCGGCGACAACCGCGTCGTAGATGTCCCCGTCGACGACGCAGGTCTGCTCGGCCGGGCAGATCACCGAGGCGTCGAAGGTCTTGGAGATGAGGATGTCGACGACCGCGCCGCGGATGTCGGCGGTGCGGTGCAGGTAGATCGGCGCGTTTCCCGGACCGACGCTGATGCCGGGCTTGCCTGACTGGTTGGCTAGCTGGACGATTTTCGGGCCACCGGTCGTCCAGACGAAGTCGATGCCGGGGTGCCTGAAGAGGTAATGGGTAACCTCCCGGGCGGCGTCCGGGATCACCTGGATCGCCCCGGGCGGCAGCCCCTCCCTCTCGCCGGCGACGCGAAGCACCTCGGCGACGCGCTCGGCGCAGCGGACGGCGTACGGCGACGGCCGGAAGACGATCGCGTTGCGAGTCTTAGCCGCGACGATCGCCTTGAACAGCACGGTCGACGTCGGGTTGGTGATCGGAGTGATCGCCAGCACCACGCCGATCGGGTCGGCGACGTAAACGATGTCCCGGTCGGCGTCCTCTTCGATGACCCCCACGGATCGCTTGTCCTTCAGGTAATCCCAGAGGAACTCGGTGGCCACGTAGTTCTTGACCATCTTGTCCTCAACGACACCAAAGCCCGTCTCCTCGAGGGCGAGCAAGGCAAGATCCGCCGCGGCCAGGATGCCCGCCTTCACCATGGCCAGGACGATCCGGTCGACAGCCTCCTGATCGAGCCCCCGGAAAGCTGAGGCGGCTCGCTGAGCTGCCGCCACGATCTGGTCAATTTCCGCCTGCCGCTCTGGTGCGAGGACCGGTTGCTTATTTCCGCCCATGGCTCACCTCCGGACTGGGTTTGCTGTTGCCAGTCTCTCCGCAGCGCCCGGTCGCCCTTAGGGCCGTCGGTCACGCAGCAGCGGGCCGAACAGCCCTAATGGGTTGCTTGGACCGGCCCTGCTTCACTGGCGCCGCTGGTCAGCAGCCGGATACCTAGTCCTGGTCAGCAGGCTGGGGTGGGAGGCCCGATTCACCCGGTCACCAACGGCCCAGGCAAAGTCGTGCCATAGGACAAAGGGCGAGACCGCCGTGAGCTTGGCGGCTCACTGGCCCGCGGTGCTTACTGGCGCCCGAGCGCCACAGCGCTCGCCACCAGGCAGGCGAACGACGCGACCTGCAAGACGGCGCGCATCCCGCTCGGCAGTGTCTCGCCGAACAGCACGAACCCGGCCGCGATCGGGACCGCGTTCGTCGCCAGCGTCGCCATGCCCGCGGCGGTCAGCGCGTCGCCCCGCTGGTAGGCCCACTGCAGCACGCTGGTCCCGACCGCGTAGCTGACGATGAGCGTGGCCAGCGCGATCAGCCACGCCCCGCCGTAGCCGACCAGCTTGGCGGAGATGTCCCCGTCGGCGAACAGCAGGCCGGCCGCAAGGCCGAGCGCCGCGGCGCGGGCCAGGCGCACCCGCGCAGCCATGAGCAGCGCCGCGCCGCCGCCGCACGCCGCCAGCCAGATGATGATGCCGATGACCGGCGGGTGCTCATCTGACGGTGCTGTCCCGACCAGTGACAGCGCCAGCAGGGCCAGCCCGGCAACCGCGAGTACCACGGCGAGCTGCTCGCGCCGCGCGAGCCGTGACGGGTGCCCGTGCGCGGTCGCGAACGCGAGCACCGCTACCCCGGACGCCACCACCGCCTGCACCAGCGCCAGCGGCGCGAGCGCCAGCGCGGCCACGTACATGCCCCAGCCCGCGGTCTCCGCCCCGAACGCGGCAAGCCACCGCCGGTCACCCAGCAGCATCTGCACCGACCGGAACGGGCGGCGCGGGGACAGCGGCGGCAGCGCCGCCGCCGCGTCGTGTTCAAGCGAGTAGGCCGTATTGGTGACCAGCGCCGAGGCGAACGCCAGCGTCAGGCCGGCCCATATCAGCGGCACCCTGCGGACAGTACCAGCCGGCCAGGCCCCCGCCCATGGGGAGATGGTCGCCACCCGCGGGGACCTTCGCCCCTACAGGCCGCCGCGCCGCCGGGATCACCTGGTAGCGATGGCAGGCAGTTGGAGGAGCGATGGCGGTCGACAGCAGCCCGGTGGTGGCCGGGGATCCGGAGACGGGGCGGCGTTACCAGCGGCTGCGGGTATTCAACATCGCGGTCGGCGTGCTGCTGGCCGCGGAGGCGGCCTACATGCTGCTGGCCGGCCATGATCTCGCGCTCCCGGTGACGGCGTCGTACCTGCGGACCGACCCGGTCGCCGTCACCGGGCCGACACTGCCGCAGGTGGTGTTCTCGCTGCGGATCGGCCCGGCGGTGGCTTTCTTCCTCGCGCTGGCGGCCGTCGACCACCTGCTGGTCGCATCGCCCGGCGTGCACGGCTGGTACGAGCGCGGGCTGGCCC
>DASWAE010000053.1:0-15281 GCA_036391275.1 Trebonia sp. | reverse complement strand
GCGGGCCCCAACGGCGGGGAAACGTAGCCGAAACAAAACTCTCCTTCTTTCACGAGCACGAAATGCGCAGGTTCACATCACGACATCTGCATTCGTGAACCTGTGTCCTAGCAAGGAAGAAGGAGACACGGGTGAAGATTGATACTGGTTCTACCGCGTGGATGCTCGCGAGTACCGCGCTTGTCTTGCTGATGACCCCCGGCCTGGCGTTCTTCTACGGAGGAATGACCCGGGCGAAGAGCGTCCTGAACATGATGATGATGTCGTGGGTCGCCATCATCACCGTCTCGATCGCGTGGGTGCTGTACGGCGACTCGCTGTCGTTCGCACCCGGTAACGGGTTCATCGGCGGGTTCGCCTTCCTCGGCGAGCACGGGCTCGTGGGCAGCGACACCCGGGTAAACGGGATACCGGATCTGCTGTTCTCCGCCTTCCAGCTCACCTTCGCGGTCATCACGGTCGCGCTGATCAGCGGCGCGATCGCCGACCGGACCAAGTTCGGCGCCTGGGCGGTGTTCACCGTCGCGTGGGCGACGCTGGTGTACTTCCCCGTCGCCCACTGGGTGTGGGGCGGCGGGTGGCTGAGCAGCCTCGGCATCGAGGACTTCGCCGGCGGCACCGTCGTGCACGTCAACGCCGGCTCGGCCGGCCTCGCGCTCGCCCTCGTCCTCGGCAAGCGGCGCGGCTGGGGCAAGGACCCGATGCGGCCGCACAACCTCCCGCTGACCCTGCTCGGCGCGGGCCTGCTGTGGTTCGGCTGGTTCGGCTTCAACGCGGGCTCCGAACTGGCGGCCGACGGCACCGCCGCCCTGGCGTTCATGAACACCCAGCTCGCGACCGCGGCCGCGGCCGGCGGCTGGCTGCTGGTGGAGCGCTACCGCGACGGCAAGCCCACCTCACTCGGCGTCGCCTCCGGCGCCGTGGCCGGCCTCGTGGCGATCACGCCGGCCTGCGCGTTCATCGCCCCCTGGGCCGCGATCGTGCTCGGCCTGCTCACCGGTGCCCTGTGCTGCTGCGCGATCGGGCTCAAGCACAAGCTCGGCTTCGACGACTCGCTCGACGTGGTGGGCGTGCACCTGGTCGGCGGCGCGTTCGGCGCGATCTCGCTCGGCTTCCTCGCCGCCTACCCGCTGCTGAACGGGCAGCGTAAGGGCCTGTTCTACGGCGGCGGGATCCATCAGCTCGGCGTCCAGGCACTCGGCCCGGTCGCGGTCGGCCTCTACTCCTTCGCCGTCGCCTGGATCCTCGGCAAGATCATCGACAAGACGATGGGCTTCCGTATCTCCGCGGACGACGAGCTGGCCGGCATCGACGTCGCGGAGCACGCCGAGAGCGCCTACGAGCTCGGCGGCATCCCCCAGGTCCACGGCGGCGGCATCAGCGCGGGCAGCATCCACGTCGGCAGCACCCCCGCGGCCAGGGCGGACCAGGAGGCGCCGGCCAAGGACCCCGCACCAGCCGCCGGCTCCCGCTGACCCCAGCGGGACCAGTCGCCGCATCCCGCTGAAAGCAGCGGGATCCGCCCGGGCCCCGTCCCCGCCAAGCCGCGCCAGGCAACTGGACGGCCGGGCGGAGGCGGGGCCCCGGCATGTCCCGGACGCTCCGCCCTGCTGCCGTGTGCAGGTCAGGTGGCGCGGCAGCCGCTGGGGCGCACTCCTGCCGCGGCGGCGGACACCGCTGGCATACGGTAGGACCATGCAGAAGCTATCCCTGGACGCGCTGGCGCGCGAACTCGTCGGCCAGGCGGCCGGCGGCAAGAAGCCCGGCGATTCCCGCGTCTCGCGCACCGTCGTCGGCGGCCATGAGAAGGCGCTCCGCCAGACCGTCATCGCGCTCGCCAAGGACGCCGCGCTCGCCGAGCACGCCAGCCCGGGTGAGGCCACCGTCCTGGTGCTCCGCGGCCGGGTCACCCTCGCCGCCGGCGGCGAGTCCTGGGAAGGCCGCGAGGGTGACCTGATCATCGTTCCCGACGCCCCGCACAGCCTGACCGCCCAGGCGGACTCCGCCGTCCTGCTGACGGTCGTCAAGCGCCTGTTACCCGTCCCGGGCCCGAGTCGCCTGCGTGCCGACTGGGACTGGATAAGAACGTTTCACCGCGTCTCGCCGCTGGCCAGAGCGCGAATAGTCCCAAGCCCGGGCCTTTCACCCATCCTGGTACTCCTTGAACCAAGGGATCGCAACGTAACATCGCTAGGAAAAAGGGCAATACCGGTTTCTGGCGATTGGGCGGGGATAGGTGAGGGCCGACGCGAGTGATGTTGCAGTCTATGAGCCGCCGGCATGGGTGGTCCGTGCCCGCGGGGCCATCGCTACCGGTTGAAGCGGCAGGTGGATGACGCATTACGAAACACGGATGAGTTCCGTGCTGCGCGCGGATGCGATGATCCTGCATTACGTCATGCGCGAGGCCGTTCGCAGCTCTCCCGGCTCCTTTCTCCGGACGGTTGAGGATGTCGACGCTGAGCCGCCGGCTTACTGGGTAGACCAGGTGCGGTCCGCGAAATGGGCGGTGGCGCAGCGGGGTGAAGAGGTCGTCGGCGTGGCGGCCAGCAAGCATCCCGATCCGGACATGGACCGGGAAGACCCTGCCACCGCCCGGTACATCGAGTCGGTATGGGTCACCCCTGGCCTGCGCCGCAGACGGCTCGGCGAGCGGCTGATCAAGTACCTGCTGACGGCGGAGTACTGGAGCAACCAGTCCATCAAGCACTTCGTGCTCTGGGTGTACGCGGGCAACGCGGCGGCCATGAGGCTGTACGAGCACATCGGGTTCGTCAGGACACCGGAAAGCAACGTCGGCCCGCGGACCGAGATCAAGTACCGCCTTGACTTCAACCCCGAGGTGCACACGACGGTCAGCCTGATGAACGAGGCCCGGCTGCTGGATCAGCTCCACCGCGGAGTGACGTACCGGGTGCTCGGGCATCCAGAGGGCAGCCCGCGAGCGACGGCCTAACGAAGCCGGAGAAAACCGAGGGCGTCGCCGACCGACGCCATCCCCGGCAGGTTCGCAAGCAGCTTGCCCCACCGCCCGAGGTCCGCTTGCCAGGCGGTCACGTATTCCGCGCACATGTTCGCGGTTATTTCCCAGAGCACCTGCTGGGCGGCACCGATCGCCTTGCTTATCTCCCAGCGCAGTTCCTGTCGCACGCTCGGCGCGTTCGGCAGCCGCGCGATAACGTCATCGAGCACCCTGTTCCGGTACTCGAGGAACCGCAGCCAGTACTCCCGGTCGGCGGCCGCGACGCCGTGACCGTTGTGCAGCAGCGCGTAAAGCCCCTCGGCGATAACGTCACCGAACTCCTGGCCCGCGGCCCGGCACGGGTCAGCGAACGGGTCGTACGGTAGTTGCTCGGCCAGCGAGCCGGGGGTCGCCAGGAGCTGCTCCGCGGCGTCGCGGTGGAAGAACAGCCAGTCCTCGTTGTACAGGTCAGGGAAGAAGTCGAACGGCACCCGGCAGTCCACCGCGAGCACGGACCCGCTGACGAAGACATCCTGGTCCTCGCCGACCTCCCGCCGCGCGTGGCACACGACGGAGTTGTCGGGGTAGCTCTTGACCGACATCCCCGCGGTCCGGTAGCGGCGGCCGGCCGCACCGAGCAAGGCCGCCGTGCTGAGCACCGCGTCGGCCGAGACGCCCCTGATGTCGTCGTCCATGAAGAAGATTCGTTCCCAGCCGAGCATCCGGGCCAGCATGAGCCCGGTGTTCCGCTTCATGCTCAGGTCGCTGTTGCGGGTACGGCACACGCTCTTGCCCGGGCCGTCATGGACCCACTGAGCGGTCTGGAAGCCGGCGAGGATCCCGTCGTGACGTTCCTGCGGCGTCTCCGCGACGGCCCAGCCCGTCAGCATGTGCTCCGTGAGCATGGCGCGGACCTCGTCCCCCTGCGCGCGGAAGCTGCACAAGACGATGAGCGTGGCGCCCGTCTCGTTCGCCAGCTTGACGGCGGTCCGCAGGTTTTCCGCTGGCCGCGCGGCAGGCACGATGATCGCGTCGAGGCCGGTACGCGCCGATGGCGCCGGCGGGTAGTTGGAGTCGACGAGCTCGGCGTGCGTCGGATACTGGAGGACTCTGTCGCCTCCGGAATCGGGCATGCTTAAGCCCTGACCGGCCACTGGTAAAGCACCGTTCCCGCGGTACTGAAATCAGGTGTCAACGTTTCTCCCCCAATGACCCGCACCCGCATCAGGATGCCGAACTGATTTTCCGGGAAATTCTGTGCGATGTACTTTTCGTTTGACTCGCGCAACATGGCGTCTGTTAGCGTCCGCACCGCACCGAGCACGCCACGGCTGTGAATTCCGTTGCACATGGTGAGTGTGCGATTAGAGTTTAGCGGGTTGGGCATTCGGACCAGCAGGCCAACGTCCTCGATAAGCTCGCGGGGGAGTTCACCCGTCTCTGCGGACCATTCCGGCAAGTACTTCCGCTGCCCGCTGTCGGCCTGGGTGACGAAAATCTCGCCGGTGGTAAGGCCGGGCTCCTCTTCCTGGCGGACCGGCAACTCGCTCAGGTCGATGAGCCGTCGCATCACCTTGTTCCAGGCGATACCGCCGATGATCACGACATGTCCGGAGAGGTCGTCCGCCTTCACCTCCGGCGCGGCCTTGAAGAACACGCCCATGCCGGAGTTCTCCGCGCGGATGTGGCCATGCAGTTCCACCATCGCGTCCAGGTCGGCGAGACCCGCCAGCTTGGTGTAGTTCGGGTTATCCCGGCGGGCGAGAGACGATGCCGCTTCCTGAGGAAGCTGCGCGCAGACGAGCGTCAGCGGCCCGGCGTCGGTGAAATGCCATGACCGCCTGACCACGGTGGGCGCTTCCGCCGCGGGACCGCCGCGCGCGGCGGAGTGCAGCCGCAGCAAATCAGCGAGCAGCTCCGCATGCGCCGCCTTCTCCTCCGGGGTGAAGCTGTCCACTGGGACCAGGGCCGGCTCGGGTCCGAGCGAACGGCGGGTGGCGAAGAACTGCGCATAGGCCTCCACCCGGTCCCGGGGCGGCAGCTTCGGGGTAGTGCTGCTCTCCCATGAGGCGACGGCGGCGGGCGACAACTTCCCGTCCCCGGCGAGCGCCTTGGCGAGCGCCGCCTGCGTCAGCTTGCTGTCCGGCCAGTGATCGGTGCGAAGAAACCGCAAGCGGAGTACCAGTTCGAGAAGTGCTGGCGGAGCTGGGTACACGACTGGTCACCCCCAACGGGACACAACTGAATCGGCAGGATAACGGTTGACGGCCCGATATTCCGGTAATTACCCTAATTGATATAAGCGAGTTTCACTGAAGATAGATCAACTCAACTAATATTCACTGAACTTCAGTAGAGCTTGATGAAGAGGAACTAAAGCATCAGCATAGGGGGTTGCCTTGCGGGTGCGCAACAACGATCTTCGGAAAGGCGGGGGCGCCGCCGGTGTCGCGCTGCCGCCCGGGAGGGCGCCCCCGGTCGAAAAGGGGCCACTGGCCGCAATGGCGGCAAAAGTAAAGCCAGGCCGACGTGTAGCGACGTCGACCTGGCGATCACGGATCAAAGTCCACCAGTCTCAATGATCGTGATGCATAGATGCTAGCAACTGCGTGCCAGCACGTCAGTAGCCGCATCGTGCTCGTTCGCCACCAGGAGCGAACATGGCACTAAGTCCCACCCTCGTCCTGATCGTCATCGGCGCGCTGGTCGTCTATGCCTTCTGGCGGACGATCTTCAAGGTCGTGATCATCGCGCTGATTATCGGCTTCGTGTTCCTCGTTGTCACCAGCACCCTCGACATCGTGCATGTCCTGCACGCGCTGCTCTAGCCAGCCCGGAGGAGCCAGGGTGACCGGACCGTTGTCACCCTGGCTCTTTGCCGAGCCGGGCCCACAGGGAAGCCGGGGTGCCTGCTGTCATGACTGCCGAGTGTTGACCACGAGGGACGCCCGGTCTAGCGATTATCCTGGTGCGACCCGGGCATGACCGTGAACTCGCTGGGTAGCGTCTTTCTCGGAAGACGCAATGGCCACAGGAGGGAGCCCCGACGATGATCCCGGACACCGCGGCCCGCGGCCCCATGCTCGAGGAGGCCGCGCGCGAGCTCGAGGCGGCCATTCACGACGCGCGGGTGGCGTTCGACTGCATCGCCCTCGGCGAACTCGACCGGGCGCACACTAGCGCGGTTACCGCCAGGATCGCGATCGACGCCGCGATGACGGCGATCACGGCCGCACTCGCTCAGCCGCCCGATGGGCTGGAGGAGCTGGGGATCTCACCGGACGTGACGGACCCCCGCCTCAGCTGACCGCGCCCGGGCCGGCCAGCGTGAAAACCTCCGCTCCAGGCGCCAGCCCTTAGCGCCGTGCCGGCGGCAGCAGCGGCAGGGCCGGGTCGAGCTGTGCCGCCGCCGCCGCGACCGCCGCGCCGAGGTCGACGCGGGCGCGCCTGTTGTAGACGGGGCTGGTCGCGTCGGTCAGCAGGACGCGCGCCATGGCCACCCCGCGGGCCGGCACCGGCAGCGGCGCGGCCAGGCGGTTCATCAGGTCGCGGATGGCAGGCTCGGCCGCGACGACCCGGTCCGCGCAGACCGGCACCGCCGCCGCGGTCGCGCGCGACCCGGCGCGCCCCGCCCGCTGCGCGCGGCGCGCCACCCGCAGCACGTGCTCCCAGCTGCCGGCGATGGACCGGCGCCTGCGGAGCCCGACGATGTCCCGCGCCCGCGCCGCGAGCAGGCGGGACGACTCGGGCGGGCACCCGGTCGCGAGCGACGCGTCAAGCGAGGCACCGAAGGCGCGCGCGAGCACGCCGTCACCGAGCCGGCGCGGCCGCACGACGAACGGATCGACGGACTCCACGGTGCTTTCCATACCGCCAACGTTCCGCGTTTCACCCGCGGGCCGAAAGTGGCAGAATTGACAGGGTGCGCGATAAAACTGCCAGGCCGCCGCACCACGTCGCGGTGGTGGTGTTCGACGGCGTCGAGCTGTTCGAGCTGGCGGTGGCGATCGACGTCTTCGGCACCGCCGTGACCGGGCCGGACGGGCGCCCGCTGTACCGGCTGTCCGTCTGCGGGCCGGCGCCGTCGGTGCTGACCGGGGCGGGCTTCGCGATGGAGGTGCCCAACGGGCTGGACGTCGCCCGCGCCGCGGACACCATCGTGGTGACGCCGGCCGCGGTCGCCGGCCAGGCGCCCGCCCCGGTGCTCGACGCGCTGCGCGCCGCCGGCGGCGCGGGGAAACGGATACTGTCCCTGTGCACCGGCGCGTTCGTGCTCGCGGAGGCAGGGCTGCTCGACGGGCACACGGCCACCACGCACTGGTCGGAGTGCGCCGACCTGGCCCGCTTGCATCCCCGGGTGCGCGTCGACCCCAAGGTGCTGTACGTCGACGAGGGAAACCTGCTCACCTCTGCGGGGAGCGCCGCCAGCCTCGAC
This sequence comes from Trebonia sp., assembly GCA_036391275.1. Classification (GTDB taxonomy): domain Bacteria; phylum Actinomycetota; class Actinomycetes; order Streptosporangiales; family Streptosporangiaceae; genus Trebonia. Next base: position 7,884 of record DASWAE010000053.1, on the reverse strand, counting down.
CTGTGCCTGCACGTCGTGCAGCGCGACCACGGCACGGAGACCGCCGCCAAGGTGGCGCGCGACCTGGTGGTACCGCTGCACCGCCCGGGCGGCCAGGCGCAGTACATCGAGGCGCCGATGCCGGAGCCGTCCGGGGCCGACCTGTTCGGCGACACGCTCGCCTGGCTGCGGGAGCACCTGGCCGAGCCGGTGGCGGTCAGCGACCTGGCCGCGCGCGCGGCGATGAGCCCGCGCACGCTCGCCCGCCGCTTCCTGGCGAGCACCGGGACGACGCCGTTGCAGTGGATTCTCACCGAGCGCATCCGCCTCGCCCAGCGCCTGCTCGAGACCAGCGAACTGCCCGTCGGCGCGGTCGCGCACAAGAGCGGCTTCGGCACCCCGGACAACCTGCGCAAGCACTTCGCGCGCGCGGTCCGCACCACGCCGCAGGCCTACCGCCGCGCCTTCCAGCAGCCCGCCGCCCATGTCGCCTCGCCGGGCACCGTGAGGACATAGGCTGTCATCGTGGGGGCAGACAAAGCGAAGTTCGCGGCTATCTCCTGGGTCGTGGCGGGCGGGCTCGCCGGGATGGCGGTGGCGCGGGTGGCGGCGGTGGACCGGGTACGCCGCGCCGAGTTGCTGGTGGTCCCGCTCGTGGCGGGCACCCCGCAGGCGGCCGCGGTCGCGCCGTGCGCCGCACTCGGGCTTTGGCTGGCCAGGCGGCGGAGGCCGGCGGCGACGGCCGCGCTCGCCGCGACCGTGCTGGGCCTGCTGGTGGGGCCGCGCCGGATCCCCAGGCGCCAGCCGGCCGCCAGCGGGCCGGTGCTGCGGGTGCTCAGCGCCAACATGTTCTTCGGCGAGGGCGACGCGGAGGTCATCGTCGCGCTCGTCCGCCAGGCCGGCGCGGACGTGCTGTGCCTGCAGGAGTTCACCGCGGATGCGATGACCCGGCTCAAGCAGGCCGGGCTCGAGGAACTGCTGCCGCACACGCAGCACGAGCTCAGGGGCAGCAAGCCCGCTTCGGCGGGCTCTGGCATCTACGCCAGGTTTCCGCTGAGCGAGGGCGGCCCGGCGATGCAGCCGTCGCTCATGGCGCAGCCGACCGCGCTGGTTGAGCTGCCGGACGGGCAAGTGGTGGAGCTGGTCTGCGTGCACCCGTGCCCGCCGCGCGTGCGGCGGTGGGGCGGCCCGACCCGGTGGCGCACGGAACTCGGGGCGCTGCCGCCGCCCGGCGAGCTCCCGCGGGTGCTGGCGGGAGACTTCAACGCCACCCTCGACCATGCCCCGTTCCGCGGCGTGCTGCGCCTCGGCTACGCCGACGCCGCCCAGCAGACGGGGAAAGCGCTGCTCCCCACCTGGGGAATACCTGGCAGGAGGACGCCGCTGCTCCCGCTTGACCACGTGCTGGTGAGCCGCGACTGCGCGGTGCGCGCGTTCTCCGTGCACACCGTCCCGCGCAGCGATCACCGCGCCGTCTACGCGGAGATACAGCTCCCCGGCCGGTGACCCCGGGCCGGCTTTCCGCCGCCCCCCTGCCTCCGCCCCCTCCTGCCTCCGCCCCCTCTCCTGCCTTGCCCGCTCGGGGAAGGGAACCGATAATCGCGAAATGGCCAGTGAGCCGGCGGTCAGGACCATAACCGCCGACCGCCCCGGCCGCCAATCGCGCCAGGACCGGATGGTTGTGGCAACGCGCCGGTTATAGGCGGTCCGTTGCCACAACCATCCGGTTCGTGGTCGGCCGGACGGCGCTCTCCAGGCTCATGCCGTGTGGCCCCGGTGACTGACGGTGCTCTTGAGCGGGGTGCGGCAGCGGGAATTTCCTCGAGGCGCGGGGTGCGGCAACGGGACGCTCCCCGAGGCGTGGCCGCACGGCGCCGGCGCCCGTCACCCGGAGATCGCGTGGCGGAAGGTCGCCTCGATCTCGGCGCGATCGGGCGGCGGGTCCCGCAGCAGGAGCTGAAGTTCCAGGCCGCAGAACGTGGCGGCGAGCACCCGCCCCGTGGCGGGATCGGTTTGCGAGGCGAAGATCTCGGCCAGCGCGTCGTCCCAGGCCGTGCTCGCGGGCCGCAGGTACGGCCGGTGCAGCGCGGCGACGTACAACTCGTAGCCGACCACGGTCTGCGGGCGTTCCACCGTGAGGCCGAGCATGACCAGGTCGGCGAGCGCGGCCGGGAGGTCGGCGGCCGGGGGGAGGCTCTGCGCCCAGTCGCGCATCCGCTCGACGTTCGCCTCGGCCGCGGTCCGCAACGCCACCGCGAGCAGTTCGTCGAGCGTGGCGAAGTGGTACGTGGTCGAGCCGAGCGGCACGCCGGCCGCGGCGGCGACGGCGCGATGGGTCAGGCCCTCCACGCCGCGTTCGGCCACCACCGCGATGGCGGCCCCGGCGATCCGCTCTCGCCGCGCCGGATCGGTGGGGCCGCGCCTTCGCCGGCCGGTGACTTCGTTGGTCGTCACGCTCGAACCTTAGTAGACCATCCGACGTGGCCCCTGGCCGCGCGCGCCGGCGCTGGCCAGCGAATCTGGATATGGACAACCATAACGCTTCCAATGTACAAACGTACACAAGCTGCCTACCCAGCCGGGGAGCACGGCATGAACGACTTGTACATCGACGGCGCATGGGCGCCCTCCGCGTCCGGCGCGACGTCGCAGACGCTGAACCCGTACGACGCGAGCGTGCTCGCCACGGTCGCCGAGGCGTCCGCCGCCGACGTCGAACGGGCCGTGGCCGCCGCCCGCGCCGCCTTCGATGACGGCCCCTGGCCGCGCACTCCCGCCGCACAGCGCGGCAAGGCGCTCGCCGCGCTCGCCGAGCTGCTCCAGCGTGACCGGGAGTCGCTGGCCAGGACCGAGAGCCTGGACACGGGCAAGACGCTCACCGAGGCCCGCGCCGACGTCGACGACGCGACGTCCGTGTTCCGCTACTACGCGGCCGTGGCCGACTCGCATGCCGGACGGGTGGTCGACCCGGGCCGGACGGACGTGGCGAGCCGGATCGTGCACGAGCCGGTCGGCGTGTGCGCGCTCATCGCGCCATGGAACTACCCGCTCTTGCAGATGTCCTGGAAGATCGCGCCCGCACTCGCCGCCGGCAACACCGTCGTGCTGAAGCCGAGCGAGCTCACGCCGCTGAACACGATCGCGCTCACCGCGCTCACCGCCGAGGCGGACCTGCCGCCCGGTGCCGTCAACCTGCTGCTCGGCAGCGGCGACCCGGTGGGCCAGGCGCTGGTGTCGCACCCGGGCGTCGACCTCATCTCGTTCACCGGCGGGCTGGCGACCGGCCAGCGGGTCATGGCGGCGGCCGCCAGGGGAGTGCGCCGGGTCACGCTCGAGCTCGGCGGCAAGAACCCGAACATCGTCTTCGCCGACGCCGACCTGGTGGCGGCGCTCGACCTCGCGCTCGCCGCCGCGTTCCTGCACTCCGGCCAGGTGTGCTCGGCCGGCTCCCGGCTTATCCTGCAGGACAGCATCCATGACGACTTCGTCGCGGAGCTCGCCGCCCGGGCCGACCGGATCAGGCTCGGCAGCGGCCTTGACCCCGCCACCGAGGCGGGCCCGCTGATCTCCGCCGCGCACCGGGCCAAGGTGGAACGGCACATCGAGGGCGCGATCGCCGCCGGGGCGAAGCTGCTGGCGGGCGGGTCCCGGCCGGCCGAACCGGAGCTGGCCAACGGGTTCTTCCTGCGCCCGACCGTGTTCGACGAGTGCAGCCGGGACATGGCCGTCGTGCGCGAGGAGGTATTCGGGCCCGTCGTGACCGTCGAGCGGTTCACCGCCGAGGAAGAGGCGGTCCGGCTGGGCAACGACACGGACTACGGCCTGGCGGGCGCGGTGTGGACGGGGAACGCGGGCCGGGCCGAGCGCGTCGCGGGCGCGCTGCGCCACGGCACCGTCTGGATCAACGACTACCATCCCTACCTCCCGCAGGCGGAATGGGGCGGCTTCGGCAAGTCGGGGATCGGCCGTGAGCTCGGCCCGTCCGGCATCGAGGAGTACCAGGAAAAGAAGCACATCTATCACCGGATCAACCCGGAGCCCCTGCGCTGGTTCGCGGAAGGATCATGATGAGCGCGGACGTGTACGACTTCATCATCGTCGGCGGCGGGTCCGCCGGCAGCGCCCTGGCCAGCCGCCTGTCGGCCGACCCGGCCACGAAGGTCCTGGTCCTCGAGGCCGGCCGGCCGGACTACCGCTGGGACGTCCTCATCCACATGCCGGCCGCGCTGACGTTCCCCATCGGCAACCGCTTCTACGACTGGGGCTACCAGTCCGAGCCGGAGCCGCACCTCGGCGGCCGCCGGATCTACCACGCGCGGGGCAAGGTACTCGGCGGGTCGAGCAGCATCAACGGGATGATCTTCCAGCGCGGCAACCCGCTGGACTACGAGCGCTGGGCGGCCGACCCCGGCATGGGCGACTGGGACTACCGGCACTGCCTGCCGTACTTCAAGCGGATGGAGAACTGCCTCGCGGGCGACGAGGAGTACCGCGGCCACGCCGGGCCGCTCGTGCTCGAGCGCGGGCCAGCGGCCAACGTGCTCTTCCAGGCCTTCTTCGCCGCCGCGGAGCAGGCGGGCTACCCGCGGACCGCCGACGTCAACGGCTACCAGCAGGAAGGCTTCGCGGCCTTCGACCGCAACGTGCACCGGGGGCGCCGGCTGTCCGCCGCCCGCGCCTACCTGCACCCGGCCATGAGCCGCCCGAACCTGACCGTCCGCACCCGCGCGCACGTCACCCGGATCCTGTTCGACGGCACCCGCGCCGTCGGCGTGCAGTACAAGCCCGCTCGCGGCACGCCCCGCACGGTGCGCGGCAAGGAGGTCATCTGCTGCGGCGGCGCGATCAACACCCCGCAGCTGCTGCAGCTGTCCGGGGTGGGCAACGCGCGCGAGCTCGGCGCGCTCGGCATCGCCCCGGTGGCCGACCTGCCGGGCGTCGGCGAGAACCTCCAGGATCACCTCGAGGTGTACGTCCAGTACGCGTGCAAGCAGCCCGTGTCGATGCAGCCGTCGCTCGCCAAGTGGAAACGCCCCTTCATCGGGGCGCAGTGGCTTTTCCTGCGGTCGGGGCCGGCCGCGACCAACCACTTCGAGGGCGGCGGTTTCGTGCGGAGTAACGAGGGCGTGGCCTACCCGAACCTGATGTTCCACTTCCTGCCCGTCGCCATCCGTTACGACGGCTCGTCGCCGGCCAGCGGCCACGGCTACCAGGTGCACATCGGCCCGATGTACTCCGACGCGCGCGGCAGCGTGAAGATCCGCTCCGCCGATCCAGCCGAGCACCCGGCGCTGCGGTTCAACTACCTGTCCACCGAGCAGGACCGGCGCGAGTGGGTGGAGGCCATCAGGGTCGCCCGGACGATACTCAACCAGCCGGCCCTCGACGCGTACAACGGCGGTGAGCTCTCCCCCGGCAAGGAAGTGCAGTCAGACGAGGAGGTGCTCGGCTGGGTGGCGCGCGACGCCGAGACCGCCCTGCACCCCTCCTGCACCGCGAAGATGGGCACCGACGCGATGTCCGTGGTGGACCCGTCGAGCATGCGGGTGCACGGCGTCGAGGGGCTGCGGGTCACCGACGCCTCCGCCATGCCCTACGTCACCAACGGCAACATCTACGCGCCGGTCATGATGATGGCGGAGAAGGCGGCCGACCTCATCCTCGGCAACACCCCGCTGCCGCCGCAGGACGTCGCCTTCTACCGGCACCGCGGCAGCGAGGCGGACCGAAAGGACGTCAACGCCGCGAGCTGACCGCGCGCGGGTCAGCACTCGATGACGTTGACCGCCAGGCCGCCGCGGGACGTCTCCTTGTACTTCACCTTCATGTCTTCCCCGGTCTGGCGCATGGTCTTGATGACCTGGTCGAGCGAGACCTTGTGGCTGCCGTCTCCCCACAGCGCCATCCGCGCCGCGGTGATCGCCTTCACCGCGGCGATCGCGTTGCGCTCGATGCACGGGATCTGCACCAGGCCACCGACCGGATCGCAGGTGAGGCCGAGGTTGTGCTCCATGGCGATCTCAGCCGCGTTCTCCACCTGCTCGCAGCTCCCGCCGAGCACCTCAGCGAGCCCGCCCGCCGCCATCGCGCAGGCCGAGCCCACCTCGCCCTGGCAGCCCACCTCGGCGCCGGAGATGGACGCGTTGACCTTGAACAGCACCCCGATCGCGCCGGCGGTGAGCAGGAACCGGACGACCCCGTCGAGGTCGGCACCGGGGACGAACCGCATGTAGTAGTGCAGCACGGCGGGAATGATGCCCGCCGCGCCGTTGGTCGGCGCGGTGACCACCCGCCCGCCGGACGCGTTCTCCTCGTTGACCGCGAGCGCGTACAGCGTGACCCATTCCATGGCGTGCAGCGGGTCGTCGCGGTCGCCGCGCTCGCGCAGCGAGCGGGCCAGGCTGGACGCGCGGCGCGGCACCTTCAGCCCGCCGGGCAGCACGCCGTCACGCTCGCAGCCGCGCCGCACGCACGCGGCCATGGCTTCCCAGATGGCGAGCAGGCCGGCCCTGGTCTGCTCCTCCGGCCGCCAGGCCGCCTCGTTGGCGAGCATCACCGCGCTCACCGGCAGCCCCGCGCCGCGAGCCTGCGCGAGCAGTTCCGCCGCCGTGGCGAACGGGTAACGAAGTGGCCGCTCGTCCGGCTTGACCTGGATCCCGTCGCCGGAATGACCGACGACGAAGCCGCCGCCGACGGAGTAGTAGGTCTTCTCGGCCAGCACGGCCCCGCCGTCGCCGACGGCGCGGAACACCATGCCGTTGGGATGCCCCGGCAACGTCCTGCGGCGGTGCATGACGACGTCCTCATCCGGGTCGAACGCGATCTCGCGCGTGCCGCCGAGCAGCAGCCGCCCGGTCGCCCTGACCTCGCCGGCCAGGTCATCGGCGCGGTCGGGGTCGACGTCCTCCGGAGTCTGGCCGAGCAGCCCGAGGATGACCGCCTTGGGACTGCCGTGGCCGTGCCCGGTGGCACCGAGCGACCCGAACAGCTCAGCCTTGACCGCGGCCGTCCGCGCGAGCGACCCGTCGGCCGCGAGGCCTGCGGCGAACCGGTTGGCGGCGCGCATCGGCCCCACGGTGTGCGAACTCGACGGGCCGATGCCGATCGTGAAGAGGTCAAGGACACTGATGCTCACGCTACGATTGTCCCTCCGTTCCGCTGGCTACGGGAGTCGCGAGTACCGTGCCTCTCAATGCCCGCATCCCGCCACAGGCTTCGCTTTCCGCGCACCAGGGACATCAGCCTTCGCTTCGGGTATATCCGGTGCCCGGCCGGGGCTGCCACGCTTGACCAGCGGGCGCGCCCGGCATCTGGGGTTGCCGGGCGGCGCCCGGCATCCAACGGGGGCGGAGGATCGCTGTGGCGGGAAAGCCGTCGGTTCCGCGCGTACCGCGCAACCTCTAGCGTAAGCTCCCGCCTTCCTGACTGCGGCAGGGAAGGCGGTGGAGAAAGAGAGCCGGCTCCCGACCCCCAGGGAGCCGGCTCTCTTGCATTTCGCGTCGGCTCAGGCCTCGCTGAAGTGCGGGTCGCGCTTCTCGAAGCGGGCGGTAACCGCCTCCACCTGGTTCGGACTGCCGATCAGGGCACGGATCTCCTCCTGCTCAGCCGCGAAGCCAGCCGCCAGGTCCGTCCGCCCGGCCAGGTCGAGCAGCCGCTTCGCCGCCCGCACCGCGTGCGGGCTGCGCCCGGCGATCTCCTTCGCCATGGCGAGGGCCGCGCCGAGCGGATCGGGATCGGCACGCGTCGCCAGCCCGATCCGCACCGCCTCCTCGCCGCTCACGATCCGCGCGGTGTAGGTCAGCTCCTTGGCGACGTCCCGGCCGACCAGCTCGGGCAGCAGCTGGGTGCCGGTCATGTCGGGGATCAGGCCCCACGCCACCTCGAACACCGACAGCCGGGCGTCCG
>DASWAE010000052.1:0-18579 GCA_036391275.1 Trebonia sp. | reverse complement strand
GGTGGCCGCGTTCCTGGAGAAGCGCGAGCCGTCCTGGGTCCTCAAGCCGAGCGAGGACCTGCCGGCGTGGTTCCCGTGGCAGCCCGAGCCCCCGTTCGCCCGGTAGCGCTACTTGAGCCGGTACTCCTCGAGGATGCGCCGCCCGATGATCATCTTCTGGATGTCGGAGGTGCCCTCGCCGATGAGCAGCATGGGGGCTTCCCGGTAGAGGCGCTCGATCTCGTACTCCTTGGAGAACCCGTAGCCGCCGTGGATGCGGAAGGAGTCCTCCACCACCTCATGGCAGTACTCGGCGGCCAGGTACTTGGCCATGCCGGCTTCCAGGTCGTTGCGCTGGCCTGAGTCCTTCTTCCTGGCGGCCATGATCATCATCTGGTGGGCGGCCTCGACCTTGGTGGCCATCTCCGCCAGCCGGAACTGCACCGCCTGGTGCTCCGCGATGGGCTTGCCGAAGCTGCGGCGCTGCTGCGCGTAGCCGACGGCGAGCTCGAAGGCGCGCAGCGCCACCCCGCAGCCGCGGGCGGCCACGTTGACCCGGCCGACCTCGATCCCGTCCATCATCTGGTAGAAGCCGCGGCCCGGCGTCCCGCCCAGGATCTGCCCGGGTGCGGTGCGGTACCCGCTGAAGAGGAGTTCGGTCGTGTCGACGCCCTTGTAGCCCATCTTGGCGATCTTGCCGGGGATGACCAGGCCGGGGGCGACCTCGCCGTAGCCCTGCGGCTTCTCGATCAGGAACGTGGTCATGTTCCGGTAGACCGACGGCGCGCCCTCGTCCGTCTTGACGAGGACCGCGACCAGCGTGGCGGTGCCGCCGTTGGTCAGCCACATCTTCTGCCCGTCGATAACGTACCCGTCTCCGTCACGGACCGCCTTCGTGCGAATGGCGGACACGTCCGAGCCGCAGTCCGGTTCGGACATGGAGAAGGCGCCGCGCAGCTCGCCCGCGGCCATGCGGGGCAGGTACCGCCGTTTCTGCTCGTCCGTGCCGTGCTGCAGCAGCATGTAGGCGAGGATGAAGTGGGTGTTGATGATGCCGGAGACGCTCATCCAGCCGCGGGAGATCTCCTCGGCCACGAGCGCGTAGGTCAGCAGGGACTCGCCGAGCCCGCCGTACTCCTCGGGGATGGTCAGGCCGAACAGCCCCATCTCGCGCATGCCGTCGACGATCTTCTGCGGGTAGACGTCATCGTGCTCGAGCTGCTGGGCGCTGGGGAGGATCTCCCGGTCCACGAACTCGCGGACGGTCTCGATGATCTGCCGCTGAACGTCGTTAAGTCCCTCGGTCTGTGCCAACCGGCCCACGTGCTGACCTCGCTATCGCAGTGACGGGGCGGCCGCGACTACCCCGCGCTTCAGTAGATCCGTGATCGTGTCGTCGCTGAGGCCGAGGTCGGCCCGCAGGATCTCGGCCGTGTGCTCGCCGAGCAGCGGAGCGCGGACCACAGCCCGGTCGCCGGCCGAGCCTGCCGCGATGGGGGAGCCCGGCGCGTGATAGCGCCCGACGCCCGGCTGCTCGATGAGGCTCATCAGCGGGTTGGCCTGCAGGTCACCGCTTACCACCGCGTCGCGGAAGCTCCGGTAGACCGACCACAGGACAGAGGTGGCGCCGAGCGCCGCGCGGACCTGGTCCAGGTCATGCGCGCCGAACCAGCGCTGCAGCAGGCCGGCCAGGGAATCGCGGTAGGCGTAGCGGTCCTGCTCGGTCGAGAAGTCCGCGCCGAGGGCCTGTTCCAGCGCAGCTACCGGCCCCGCCAGGCCGGTCGCGGCCACCAGGTCCGCCCAGTGCCGCGCGGTGAGGGCCACCACCATGACCCGGTGGCCGTCACGAGTGGCGAAGTCGCGCGCGAAGGACCCGTACAGGTGGTTACCGACCTTCGGCCGGGTGGCGCCGTTGACTTCCGCCTCGGCCAGGAAGCCGAGGTTCCCCGCGGTCGCCAGCGCGACGTCTTCGAGCGCCACGGTGATCCGCTGCCCCGCTCCGGTCAGCCGCCGCTGCCGCTCGGCGCCGAGGATGCCGATCGCCGCGTAGAGCCCGCACGCGACGTCCCAGGCGGGCAGCACGTGGTTGACCGGCCCGGCGTGCTCTTCCGGCCCGGTGACCAGGGGGAACCCGGTGCTCGCGTTGACCGTGTAGTCCACCGCGGGCCGGCCGTCGCGCAGGCCGTCGATCCGCAGGTGGATCAGGTCGGGCCTGACCCCGGACAGCGCCTCGTAGCTCAGCCAGGGCCGGTCGGCGTTGGTCAGCACGATGCCGCCGCCCGGCCCCGACCCGGCGATCAGCCGGGTGATCAGGTCCCTGCCCTCGGGGATGCGGAAGTCGGCCGCCAGCGACCGCTTGCCCTTGTTCAGCCCGGTCCAGTAGAGGCTGGTACCCGAGGCGGCCAGCGGCCAGCGGGTGTAGTCAGCCGCGCCGCCCGGCGGGTCGATCCTGATGACCTCCGCGCCGAGCTGCGCCAGCGTCATTCCCCCCAGCGGCCCCGCGACGAACGTCGCGAGCTCGATCACCCGCAGGCCGGCCAGCGGCTTCCCCATCGGATCACGGTACCGCGTTCCCCGCCCGCGAAATACTTGGGTAGAGCAAGTAGTTGTAGACTGCAACTGAGATGGTTGTAGGGCGCAACTAAAGGCGCGACTAACGCAAACGAAAAGTAGGCGCGGCGATGTCGGGACACGAGAACAACACGTCATCGCCAGTGCCGGCCACACGGGCGCGGACCGCCGCCGGCGCGGTCGCCGACAGCGTGCTTGACCTGCTGCGCACGGTCCGCAAGGCCAAGGCGCGGATGGCCGCCAACGCGCGCGGTGACGTCGACTCGGCGACGCAGCTGCTGCTGCACACGGTGGCCGCCCACGGGCCGGCGCGGACCAGCGCGCTCGCCGCGAGCGTGCACTCGGACCTGTCCACGGTCAGCCGCCAGGTCGGCGTGCTCGTCGCCGCGGGCCTGCTCGAGCGCCAGGCGGACCCGGCCGACGGGCGCGCCTGCCTGCTCGCCCTCACCCCGGCCGGCGCGGCCGCGGTCGCCGACCACGAGCGAGGGCGGGCGAACTTCTTCGCCGCGGTGCTCGACGGCTGGGCCGAGGACGAGCTGCTGCAGTTCGCCGGGCTGCTCGACCGGTTCACCGCCTCCTACGACCACGTCCATGCCTCCTGGATCGCCGAGCGCGCGGCCGAGCACTCCGCCGCGCACTCCGCCCAGGTCACCTCAACGGAAGGCCCCCTCGCGTGACCGCCACCGTCAGCCGGCCGGCCCCCGCTCAAGCGAGCGGGGAGCTGAACCACCGGCAGATCCTCACCATCTTGTCCGGGCTGATGCTCGGCATGTTCCTCGCCTCGCTCGACCAGACGATCGTGTCCACCGCGATCAAGACGATCGGCAACGACCTGCACGACCTGTCGGCGCAGGCCTGGGTGACCACCGCGTTCCTGATCACCTCGACGATCGCCGCGCCGCTGTTCGGCAAGCTGTCGGACATCTACGGCCGCAAGCGGCTGTTCATGCTGTCGATCGTGATCTTCGTGGCCGGCTCGGCGCTGTGCGGCCTCGCCCAGTCGATGTACGAGCTCGCCGCGTTCCGCGCGTTCCAGGGCATCGGCGCGGGCGGCATCATGCCGCTGGCCCTGGCGATCATCGGCGACATCATCCCGCCCCGCCAGCGGGCCCGCTACCAGGGCTACATGATGGCCGTGTTCGCCAGCTCGTCGGTGCTCGGGCCGGTCCTCGGCGGCCTGCTGTCCGGCACGAACAGCTTCCTCGGCGTCTCCGGCTGGCGCTGGATCTTCTACATCAACGTCCCGGTCGCGGCCGTCGCGCTCGTCGTCGTCGCCCGCGTGCTGCGGATCGACTTCGTGCCCAAGGAGCGCCGCGTCGACTGGCCCGGCGCGGTCGCGCTCGCGGTCGGCCTCGTGCCGCTGCTCGTCGTGGCCGAGGAGGGCCGCGTCTGGGGCTGGGCCTCGGCCAGCGCGTTCGCCTGCTACCTCATCGGCGCGGCGGGCCTCGCGGCGTTCACCTGGATCCAGCACCGGATGGGCGACGACGCGCTGCTCCCGCTGCGGCTGTTCCGCAGCCGCACGTTCGCGGTCGCCTCGGCCCAGGTCACCATCATCGGCATGGCCATGTTCGGCGGCATGTCGGTGATCCCGCTCTACCTGCAGATCGTGAAGGGCGCCTCGCCCGCCGCGTCGGGCCTGCTGCTGCTCCCGCTTGTCGCCGGGATCATGACCGCCTCACTGGTCGCCGGCCGGGTCACCGCGCGCACCGGCCGGTACAAGATCTTCCCGGTCATCGGCTCGGTGCTCATGGTGCTCGGCATGGCCGTGATGACCCAGATCGGCGCGGACACGCCACTGTGGCAGACCGACGTCTACATGGCGCTGTTCGGCATCGGCCTCGGCATGAACATGCAGAGCCTGGTGCTCGCCATGCAGAACGCGGTCCCCGCCAAGGACATGGGCGTGGCGTCCGCCTCCTCGACCTTCTTCCGGTCGATCGGCGGCACGCTCGGCACCGCGGTCTTCCTGTCGGTCCTGTTCTCCCTCGCCGGGACCAAGGTCTCCGGCGCGTACGCCGCGGCACAGCACGACCCGGCCTTCCAGGCGGCCGCCAGGGCGCACCCGGGCCAGCTCCAGGCGCTGTTCAGCCACCTGGCGGGCGGCCTGAACGACACCTCGTTCCTCGGCGGCCTGGCCCGGGCGCTCAGCCACCCCTTCTACACCGGGTTCTCCCAGGCGGGCGACGTGGTCTTCGCGATCTCCGCGGTCCTGCTGGTCGGCGCGGTCGTGCTGTCGCTCTGCCTGAAGGAGGTGCCGCTCCGGCTCATGTCAGGCAACCAGGCCCGGGCCCACGCGGAAGCCGTGGCGACCCCCGCCGCCAGCGTCGCAGACCAGGAGCCGGCGAACCGCTGAGCGTCAACGGCAGCGCACGCCCCCGTTCGGGATGAGTTTGACAACGATCATCCCGAACGGGGGCATGCTTCGCCTGTCCCCCGCGCACGGCGCCAAGCGGCGCCCAAGCGGCGCTGGCTAGGCGCGGGCTTCAGCCGTACCTGGCCAGAGCGGATCCGGCCATAGCGAAGTCGCCGGGAGGGATGCCGCCGGGCGCGCGATCGTGCCCATTGCCTCCGGCTCGCAGGACACGAGGCCGTGCTGCACGGCGGCCATCAGCGCCTGCGCCCGGTTCTCCGCCCCGAGCTTCCTGTACAGCCGGGCGACGTAGGTCTTCGCCGTGGAGTAACTGATGTACATCCGCACCGCGATCGCCGGGACGGACAACCCGTCGCGCAGCAGGCGCAGCACTTCCAGCTCCCGGTGGCTCAGCGCGAGCCGCTCCCGTGCGTCACGGCGCCGCGTGAGGGCGGTCGCCAGCCCGGAGGCGGTGAACGAGGAGGCGGCGACGGCGGAGTGCCGTATCGCGCCGAGTACCTCCTCCACCGGGGCCGTCTCGCTGACAAACGCTGATACGCCAGTCTCCAGGGCGCGGAAGAGGATGTCGTCCTCTCCCCGCGACATCAGGATCACGATGCCAAGGTCGGCATAACGGTCGCGCAACTCGCGGGCCAGTCGCAGCCCGTCGCCGTCAGGCAGGCCGACAGAGACCGTCACCACGTCGGGTCGCGCCACGCCGACCACCTGCCGGGCCTCTGCGGTGGACTGGCACTCGGCGACGATCTCGATGTCCGGGTGCCGGCTGGTCAGTTCTCGCAACGCATAGCGAACAAGAGTTTGATTATCTATCACAACGAGGCGAATTGTCATCGCCGGTCCCCCTGGTAGTACCTATGACCCCCCCGCCGTGCGGCCCGTGGCCGGGTCGGCAGGCAGTACACAGCCCCATATCTGTGTACGAACCACAAGTAGAGCGCTTTCCCACGGCTTAACATGGACCGAATTGGGAGAGCGAAAGGGAGCGGACCGGAGCGCGCAAGCGACCCGGCCGTCCCGCGGGGGGACGTCTGACCTTGAACGATGTGACTGGCGAGGCCTTGCGCCAATGGCGCGAGTCCCTGGGCTGGGATGTGCCGCGGATGGCGCGCGAGATCCGCAAGGCTGCCAGGGACACCGGCGAGGACGTGGCCGCGCATCACGGCCTGGTGAAGATGATCCCGCAGTGGGAGCGAGGCGTCCGCGCGCCTCGTGAGCGGTACCGGCTGCTTTACCTCAAGATCTTCCAGGGCCGCGTGCTCGGAGACATGTCGCAGGGCATGGAACTCGCCGTCGACGTCGCGCCGCGGGTCGGTGAGATCCGCGCCCGCGCAGCCCGGCTGCCTGGCGCCGAGGAGATCCGGGCGCTCGAAGCCGACGCCCTGGCCAAGCCGCGGGGCGCCATGACGGCAGCCGAGATCCGCGCGCTGACCGCGGAGACGATCTCCCGTCTGCACGAGGTCGCCGACAACCTCGCGAAGCTCGCGGCGCTGCTCGACGACGAGGACGACGAGGACGACACCACCGACGAAGGCGAGTCATGAGCGAACGCCTTGAAGAAATCAGGCGGACAGTAGCCGAATTGGAGGTTCAGCTAGCAACGGTGGAAGGGAGCGTGGCAGCCCTGAAAGCGCTCTTGGCCGAGGACGACGGCGAGGGCGCCGCGGAGGGCAAGGAGGTCAGCTGATCCCGCTCGCTCCGGGCATTGCCTCCAGGCCGGCCCTAAGAGGCCACCATGGCCACCACAGGCCATCGCTGACGCCGCACAGCGGATGGCCGAAATCTACGAGGATGCGTAGCGCAGGCCCGGACCGCTACCGGCGGGCGACTGCGGCCGGCTCTCCGGCCGGCTCCGGCCTGGTGGCGCCGGCGGTGACCAGCGCGCCGGACTGGTCGTAGACGGCGGCGCCGGCGGCGCTCAGGGCCGCCTGGCTGACGTGGTAGTGGTGACCGCACAGCAGCAGGTCGACCTGGCGCGGGCGGCCCGGGGCAGGCGGCATGACGACGGTCACCACCGGCCTTGCCGGGCAGCAGCAGGCGCGAGCGGTCACAGGCAACGCCCTGTCCGGTCCGGGCAGCGCGTCATCCAGCGTGTCAGGAATTCCGGCCGCGACAGGGCGGCGGGCGAACCAGCCCTTCATGACAACACGATCGCAGCCGGACGGCAGGCCCGGCAGGGCCGGAAGTCCCACCGACGGAAACCGGACGGCGCTCCCTGGGACCGGGACGTCAGGCCTTTGCCGGACGCTGTTTCAGATGGCGGACTTTCGTCCCTGGACCATCGCGGCCCCGCACAGCCAGCCGCCGGCCGGCCGCCCTCGCGTCCCGGGATGACCCGCGCACGATGACCAGCGGCGGTGTGGGGGACGGTGCCGACCAGTGCATGCGGCTGGTTGAGTTCGAGGACACGCTCACCCACGTCACCCACGGGATCTTTCATGCCGGGCTGACCCTCCAGGCCGGCCTCGGCCAGCCCGCGGACGGCCTGCGCCACGCCGTCGAGCACGCCCTTGACCTGCTCGACGACACAATCCGCGAAGCGCGGAACGCCGCCTTCGCCGCCGTATGGCCCGCTGCTCACGGCCCGGGCAGCACACGGGACCCCGCAGCAGCAGGAGTAAGGCCGGCCATGGCCGCTCCCGGCGCCACGCTGGGAGCCGTCAGGGCCGAGGCGGCAGCGCTACGGAAGAGATCCGCGTCCACCAGGAAGCAGTCCCGGGCGGTGCGGGCGCGCGCGGTGCAGCTCACCGCCTTGTCGGCCGCGGCCCACGACCAGGTAGCCGCGACCCTGGGCCAGCTGGCCGTCAGCTACCCCGATCATCACTCAGCTGGCCTGCAAAAACTCAGCCAGGCCGCCGCCAGCCACGCCTCCCGGCCCCGCCTGTGGGCCCGTGACCGCGCCCAGCCCGGGCCGCCGCTGCCGCCCCGGGCACGCGGCGCCCCCGGCGGCTGCCCCTGCCTGTCCGCCGGAGATCAGCACCGTGACGGCACCCTGCGGCGGGCCGTCGCGTTCATCGATGACCGGGCCGGCGAGGACATCACCGTGGACGACATCGCCCGGGCCTCGCATGTCAGCGTCCGCGCGGTGCAGCTGGCCTTCCGCCGCCACCTGGGCACCACCCCGCTGGACTACCTGCGCCAGGTCCGCCTGCGGCGCGCGCACCACGACCTGCTCAACGCCGCCGGCCCGGCCCGCGGCACGGTGACCACGATCGCCGCCCGCTGGCAGTTCGCCAGCTCCAGCCGGTTCAGCGTCTACTACCGGGCCCGCTACGGCGTCCTGCCCAGCCACACCCTGCGGCATGGCGAGACAGCCAAGGCCGCTGCCAGCACGCCCTAGACGGCGCTGCCCGGCTGATGCCCTAAATCTGCCCCGAACCGGCCACCCGCAAGGCAAAAGGCCCCGGCCCGTTCCCGGACCGGGGCCTCTGACCTGCTAAAACTTCAGGGTGAGTGACGAGACTTGAACTCGCGACATCCAGGACCACAACCTGGCGCTCTGCCAGCTGAGCTACACCCACCATGTGCCTTCGCCAGAAGGCTGTCCTGAGTATAGCGGTCGCGGCGAGTGCAAACGAACGACTTGGCTACTCGCGCTCGCCCGCCGCGTTCCCCGCGCCCGCCGCGTTCCCCGCGCCCGCCGCATTCCCCGCGCCGGCCGCGCCGCCGCCGGCCGGGCCGGACCGCTTGTTGGCGTACCGCGCTGCGATCGCCCGCGCGGTCGCCGTGTCTGGTCCCGGCTGCGGCACGAACACGGTGTCCCGGTAGTAACGCAGCTCCCGCACGGACTCGGTGATGTCGGCGAGCGCCCGGTGCCCGCCGTGCTTGTCCGGGGAGGCGAAGTACGCTCGCGGGTACCAGCGCCGCGCCAGTTCCTTCACGGACGAGACGTCGATCATCCGGTAGTGCAGCCAGTTGTCGAGCTCGGGCATGTCCCTGGCGATGAACCAGCGGTCGGTGGCGATCGAGTTGCCGCACAGCGGCACCTTGCGCGCCTCGCGAACGTGGTGCTTCACGTAGCCGAGCACCGCGTCGGACGCTTCCGCGAGCGTCATGCCGCCGGCCAGGTCGGCGAGCAGCCCCGAGGTAGTGTGCATCTCGCGGACGACGTCGCTCATCTGGTCGAGCGCCTCGACGGGCGGCTTGATGATCAGGTCGATCCCGCCGTCGAGCAGGTTGAGGTCGGAGTCCGTGACCACGCACGCGATCTCTATCAGCGCGTCGTGCTCGATGTCGAGCCCGGTCATCTCGCAGTCAATCCACACTAGCCGGTCGTTCATTCAACAAGACTAAAGGCACGTTGACCTGCTGGGGTGCGGCGGCCTGCACCGGTTCAGGCGGGAATGGCCAGCGCGGTCGCCTCGGTGCGCGGTGACAGCAGGCCGCGGGTGCGAACCTGGAGCCCGTGCGGGCCGGGGATGCCGGTGATCCGGTCGATGTCGATGGCGCCCGGGCCCGCGTTGACGCATCCCGGCACCTGCGAGGCGCCGAAGTGCCCGCCGCGCGCCCACTGCACGCGGCTGCGCCGGTCGGCGAGCGCCGCCGCGGCGGCCGGCATGTCGACCCGGTACCCCTCCGGCCGCCCGGCCGGCCAGCGGCGCGGTACCCCCCAGGAATCGAGCCAGTCCACGATCGCCTCAATCCCCCTGAGCGAGCCGTCGGTGAACGGCTGGCCGGGATGGCCGAGGACGCCGATCTGCACGCAGACCCGTCCCTCGGCGTTCACGTTGTCCGAGCTCACCCGGACGCGTCCCGGTGCCCAGTCGAGGTGATCGGCCGCGCCGAGCGCCCGGCCTGCCCGCAGGACGGAGATGAGCTGAGCGACGTTGCCGGTGACTGGATCCCAGATGAGGTGGCACGGGCGGCGCTCGCTGATCAGTCGCTGCGCGGCCGACTGCACGGACACCGCGCCTGGTGCGGTGCCCAGAGTCAGCCAGACCGCACGCGGGGCACCGCCGATCAGGGGACCTCCGTCAGTATCCGCCCGGATGCGCCGTGCTTCCGGCATCCATGCGTGTGCCACGGCTGCCCTCCCGAAATAGGTCTAGACCCTGTAAGTCGCGCGGATGTCACTCCCTTGCTTACGCCTGCAGCACTCAATAGTCCATAGGGGGTTGGTTAATGGGGCGATAAGTCGTGGAACGGGACGAAACGGCAGGCACCACACTTAACACGTAACGCTCGTGACCCACCTGGGGAACTCGGTGACCGGAAGGAAGACGGGGACCGCGCGGCCGGGCGCCCGACGGCTGCCGTTAGTGCCCGGGCGGCGTTAATGGCGGGCCTCACGAGGCCGGCGAGAACCCCGCGTTGCCTGGTATCCGCCGCAGCCGCCCCGGCCCTGCCTTTTCATGGAGCGTTTTGTTGTCCGGAAGGGTTATGGGCGTAATAGCACCTATAACCCTTCCGGATCGTGGGCCCGCGCCGCACCGTCCACCCGAACGACCCCGCGGCGAACGGCGAACCCCGCCTAAAGCCGTGCCGTGGACCGCGCCCTGAAGTACGCGCTCGACTCCGTCCGCCAGAGCAAGGCGACCGCGAGCACGCCGATCAGCCAGAGGGCGAGCGTGCCGACGATGAACACGATGTCGATCACCGTGAGGGTCTCGCCGCCGGTCAGCGAGTTGATGGTGCTGTAGGCGTTGATCGTCGAGAGGATGGCAAGCACCGAGGCGATGATCCTGGCCCACCCGCGCCCCGCCCGGTTCATCCGGGCCATCAGCACCCACATCGTCACGAGGATCACGTAAACGATGACCGTGCCGACGAGGCTGCTGGTGAACTCGCCGTTGGTGAGCTTCTTGCCGCTTGAGTTGGTGAGGGCGTTCTTGTCCGCGATCGTCGCGATGACGAGGAACACGCCGATCAGTGCGGTGAGGGCGCCGCCGGAGAGTATCAGCCGGACGGCCCGGCGGACCGGACCGGGGACGTCCGAGTCGTCCGGGGTGTTGCCGGTAAGCTTCTTCTCGAGGCCGACGAGTGCCGTCTGGCCGGAGGTTGTCTTCAACATGAGGTGCCCTAACGTGACGCGCCGACGAACGAAGCATAGTTGCTGATCCGCCCCCACCGCCGCGCGGCCGGCTGACTCGCGCCGGCTGACTCGCGCCGGCTGACCCCGCCGACCGCCCCCCGCCGGCTCGCCGCGCACGGCAAACACCGGCCGCCACCGGGTGACGCCTGATGTCCTGCTATGTCCCGCATTCTTGGTGTTCGCTAAAGCTCGTATACGGACACGGAGCGCGATATCATTCCTGTCGTCATCACCGCGTGCACGTGCGGATTGCCCGCGCAAGCGTCGCGTGCATGTGCCGTGATGACGCTCAAGCGCTAGTGATGGGGGTCACTGGAGCTGCCAGAACACCGAGAGGGGACCGCGTTGAGTCTTAGTGCGCCTGGGGGCGCCGCTCCCGCAGGCGGTCCTACCGTGCTCAGGATGCTGCTCGGTGCCCAGCTCAGGCGGCTTCGGGAGCATGCGGGCATCACTCGCGACGACGCCGGCTATCACATCCGTGCCTCGGGGTCGAAGATCAGCCGGATGGAACTCGGCCGGGTCTCCTTCAAGGAACGCGACGTCACCGACCTTCTCGAGTTCTACGGCGTCACCGATGTCGCCGAACGGGAGAAGCTGGTCCAGCTCACCAGGGAAGCGAACGCCACCCCCTGGTACCAGAAGTTCCAGGATGTGGTTCCGGACTGGTTCCACGTCTTCGTCGGCCTTGAGGAGGCCGCGCAGCTCATCCGTGTCTACGAGGTCCAGTTCGTGCCCGGCCTGCTGCAGACCGAGGAGTACGCGCGCGCCATCATCATGCAGGGCGCGCCTGGCGTCGACGCGGACGAGGTGGAGCGCCGGGTGGCGCTGCGGATGGGCCGGCAGAAGCTGCTCACGCGGGAGAACCCGCCGCGCTACTGGGTGATCATGGACGAGGCGGCGCTGCGCCGCCCGATGGGCGGCCGCGACGTGCACGTCGCGCAGATCGAGCGGCTGATTGACCTGGTGAGCGAGCCGAACATCACCCTCCAGGTCATGCCGTTCAGGTACGGTGGCCACGCGGCCGACGGCGGCGCGTTCACCATCATGCGGTTCCCGGAGACCGACCTGCCCGACGTGGTCTACATGGAGTACCTGACCGGCGCGCACTACATCGACAAGCCGGAAGAGGTCGAGCGCTACGCCGCGGTGATGGAGCGCCTCTCGGTCGCGGGCACCTCGCCCGACCGCACCAGGGAGATCCTGACCGACATGCTCAAGGAGATCTAAGGGCCGATGGCCAGCGAGATCTACAACGGAATGCCAGCCGGCGAACTGCCCGACCTGCAGTGGCGCCTCGCGGGCGGCACAGACGGCGGCGTCGAGATGGCCCGCCTGCCCGACGGCCAGATCGCGGTGCGCAACGCGGCCGACCCTGGCGGCCCCGCGCTCATCTACACCAGGGCGGAGATCGAGGCGCTCATCGGCGGCGCGCAGGACGGCGATTTCGACGCGCTGTTGTCCCCCGGGTGGACGACCCCCCGTACCCCCCGCGATCGCGACGCGCAGGCCTGATCGCGAAAACCGCGAGCGTATCAGGCCAGCGCGCCGCGACGAGGACCGTGTGAAGCCAGATCGTTCGGAACTGCCCGCCGCAGAAGATCCAGAGCCATCACCCCGAACGAGGGCGTGGCTGCGCCTCACCCGTCCCGAGGACTCCCCGGAGCTGACATGGCGTGACCGGGTGCTGCTGCGCTGGGAGATCGTCGCGGTCTTCGCGGTCTCGCTCGGTGCCAGCGGCGTCTACGCCTTCGTCTCGCTGGTCGGCTCGCTGACCGCGCGCCACCCGCTCTCCTCGCAGTCGGTGACGCTGAACGGCTCGCAGGCGCCGGGCCGCCCGCTGCTCGACCTTTTCCTGCAGCTGGTCTCGCTCGCGTCCGGTGCCGCGCCGGTGATCCTCGCGTTCTACCTGCTCGCCCGCTCCGGCGACGGCGTCAAGTCGATGGGCGTGGACCGCTCGCAGCCGCTGCGCGACTTCCTGCGCGGCGCCGGCCTGGCCGCGCTGATCGGCGGCAGCGGCCTCGGCCTCTACCTCATCGCCTACAAGCTGGGCATCGCGCTGAACGTCGTCGCGGAGAACCTGCCCGCCGTCTGGTGGCGCTACCCGGTCCTGGTGCTGTCCGCGCTGCAGAACGGCGTGCTCGAAGAGGTCCTCGTCACCGGCTACCTGCTGACCAGGCTGCGCAAGCTCGGGGTCCGCCCGGAGTACGCGATCTTGATAAGCGCGGTGCTGCGCGGCTCGTACCACTTGTACCAGGGCTTCGGCGGCTTCGCGGGCAACGCGGTGATGGGCCTCATCTTCGGCACGCTGTTCCTGCGCTGGCGGCGGGTGACCCCGATGATCGTCGCCCACACGCTCATCGACGCGGTCGCCTTCATCGGCTACGCGCTGCTCGTGGGCCACGTTCCGTGGCTGGTGTAGCCGGGCCTCATCTGCCCGCGCCGGCCTGCCCGCCAGAGCACGAACGCGCCGCGCGTCTCAGGTCCCACCTCAGTATCAGAGGCTGCACGGACGGTCCCCAGAATGTATCGTGAACGTGTCGCGACAGTCACATAGTGAATAGCTGAGAAAGAGTCCCTGTGGCCACTCATCCAGCTCCCCGAGCCGCGCAGGGAACCGAGGAGCACGCGCCGCCGGCATCCGCCCCCGGGGCAGAGGGCGCTCGCCGGGTGCTCGCCGTACTCCAGGCTTTCTCGCCCCGGCAGCACACCTTGACGGCCAGGGAACTGGCCGAGATCACGGCCATACCGCTTCCCAGCATGTACCGCTACATCGCGCTGCTGCGCGACACCGGGCTGCTGATCGGCGACGACCGCGGCGCGTACCACCTGTCGCCGCGGCTGATCTCGCTCGCCCGCGCCGCCGAGGCCGCCGAGACGCTCATCGAGGTCGCCGACCCGGTCATGCGCGACCTCGTGACCGAGTGCGGCGAGACGGTGATCTTCGTCCGGCTGATCTCGCGGGTCCCGGTGTGCGTGCACCGGGTCGAGTCGGAGCATCACCTGCGCGCCACGTTCGAGCCGGGCCAGACGCTGCCGCTGCTGCGCGGCGCGAGCGGCCGGGTGCTGCTCGCCGGCCTGCCCGAACGGGTGCGCCGTGACTACCTTGCCCCGCTCGCGCAGGCCGACCAGGCGGCGGCCGCCCGGCTTGAGGAGTCCATCGTCCGGGCAGCCGCTCGCGGCTGGGCGACGAGCGAGGAGGAGATCGACCGCGGCGTCTGGGCCGCCTCGGCGGCGGTGACGGACGGGCAGCGCACGATCGCCGCCCTCACCGTGCCGTCCCCGCTGGTGCGCAGCCCGGCCGCGGCCCAGGAGCGGCTGCTCGGCCAGGTCCGCGCCGCGGCGGCAAGGCTCAGCCGCCTCATCGAGGAGGCCATCAGGCCAGCGGGTGAACGGCCAGCCGCGGCTTCCGACATCGGCTAGGCAGGCCGGCCGGCGTCAATGATTTCGCAATCGGGCTATCGCGTACCAATGATGCTGATTAGCCTCAATTATGAGCGGCCGCCCGCGATGGCGCGGGCCATCCGGCACATCTTGCATCTTGCCGGGCAGTACCTTGATTGCGAACAATGTCATGATTAGGCATGCATTCTAGGGCTATGAAATTGAAAAGTTTCGCGAACCTCGCGCCGACGGAGCTGCGGTGATCTTGTTGGCGCCGGGAGAGGAGCCATGAGGGCAGGTCAGCCCTCTAGTCAAAGGCTCGCACCCGATTTAGCCATTTCTTAACGCATCTAGGGCAAGCTCGATGGTTACGCAACCGCTATTAAGCCGTTATCCTGCCGGCATGTCGGATTTCCAGAACTGGTCAGGGTCACGGACCGAGAATCCTGCGAGCACCGACATCAAGGGGTCCTCGGTGACCGGCCTGCGCCGGGCGATGGCCGACGGCCGCGTCACCGCGACGGCGCTCGCCCGGCAGTGCCTGGACCGGATTACCCACGTGAACCCCGTGCTGCGCGCCGTGATCGCGGTGAGCCCCGATGCCCTTGACCAGGCGGCCGCGAGCGATGCCGCGTGGCGGGCGGGCCGGCCGCGCGGTCCCCTGGAGGGGATCCCGGTCCTCGTCAAAGACAACATCCAGGTGGCTGGGCTGCCCGCCACGGCGGGCTCCGCGGCGCTGCTCGGGGCGAGGCCGCCGGACGCGTTCATCATCTCGCGGCTGCGCGCGGCGGGCGCGGTCATCCTGGCCAAGGCGAACCTGTCGGAGTGGGCCAACTTCCGGTCGACCCGCTCGGTGAGCGGCTGGTCGACGCTCGGCGGCCAGACCGCGAACCCGTACGCACTCGACCGCAACCCGTCCGGGTCGAGCTCGGGCTCGGCGGCCGGCCTGTCCGCGGGCTTCGCGCCGCTCGCGGTCGGCACGGAGACGGACGGGTCGATCGTCTCCCCGTCGAGCGCCTGCGGCGTGGTCGGCGTCAAGCCGACCCTCGGCCTGGTCAGCCGGGCCGGCATCGTGCCGCTGTCGCTGGCGCAGGACAGCGCCGGCCCGATGGCCACCTCGGTCGCGGACGCGGCGGCGCTGCTTTCCGTGCTCGCCGCCGCCGACCCCGAGGACAGCGCGGCCGACCATCCGGGCGACCAGGTCGACTACTCCGCCTTCCTCGACGGAGCCGCGCTGGACGGGGCGCGGATCGGCATCTGGCG
Source organism: Trebonia sp. (assembly GCA_036391275.1). Classification (GTDB taxonomy): domain Bacteria; phylum Actinomycetota; class Actinomycetes; order Streptosporangiales; family Streptosporangiaceae; genus Trebonia. The sequence goes on along the minus strand of DASWAE010000052.1, from coordinate 2,986 downwards.
GGCGGCCTCCGCGGGCGCCGACGCCGCCACCGAAGGGCTGCTCGACGTGGCGGTGGACTGCCTGCGCAAGCTCGGCGCCACGGTGATCGACCCGGTGGACCTGCCGGACATCGACAAGGTAACCGAGCCGGAGTTCGACGCACTGAACTACGAGTTCAAGCACGGCATCAACGCCTACCTCGAGCAGCTGGCGGCGTATGCCGGACCGTCGGGCATGGAGCTGCCGGGAACGCTCGCCGACCTGATCGACTTCAACAAGCGGAACGCCGACTCGGTTCTGGCCCGGTTCGGGCAGGAGATCTTCCTCGCGGCGGACGCGACGAGCGGCAACCTGGACGACCCGCTGTACCTGGAGCTGCGCGGCGCGGCGCGCTCGCTGGCCAGGATCGCGGTGGAAACGCCGACGCTTGAGCACAACCTGGACGCGATCTTCTCGCTCACCGCCAACCCGGCCTGGCTGACCGACTACGTCCTCGGCGATCACTCGGTCTTCGGGACGTCGCGGCCCGGGGCGGTGTCCGGCTGGCCGGCGATCAGCATCCCGTTCGGCTACGTGTGCGGCCTTCCGGTCGGCGTCTCGTTCCTCGGCCCCCGCTGGAGCGAGCCCCGCCTCCTCGGCCTCGCCTACGCCTTCGAGCAGGCGACGCAGGCGCGCCGCGTCCCGGAGCTGCGTGCGACCATCGGCGCCGCGCCGGGCGGAGCAGGCTGCGCGCCCCTCGAGGGCAGCTCGTAGTCCTCGCCGCCGGGACGGTAATGTCGGGGCATGCCCCAGGTGCCAGAGCTGTCGCGCGCGGTCAGGGAGGCCCTGGACGCGGGGCGCCCGGTGGTGGCGCTTGAGTCGACGATCATCTCCCACGGCCTGCCGCGGCCGGGGAACCTCGGCGCCGCCCGGTCATTCGAGGCGCTGCTGGCCGGCCGCGGGGTGACCCCGGCCACCATCGCCGTCATCGACGGGGTGCCCAAGGCCGGCCTCAGTGACACCGAACTTGAGCGGATCGCCCTGGACGCGAGCGTCATCAAGGTGAGCAGTCGCGACCTCGGGCTGGCGATGGCCGCGAAGCGGACCGCGGGCACCACGGTCGCGGCCACGTCGGTGATCGCGGCGCGCGCCGGTATCCGGGTGTTCGCCACCGGCGGCCTCGGCGGCGTGCACCGCGGCTTCGCGCAGGCGCCGGACGAGTCGGCCGACCTCACCGTGCTGTCCCGCACCCCGGTCACGGTGGTCAGCGCGGGCGTGAAGTCGATCCTGGACATCCCGGCGACCCTGGAGCGCCTGGAGACCCTCGGGGTCGCGGTCGTCGGGTACCGCACGAACCGCTTCCCCGCCTTCTACCTCGCCGACTCCGGCCAGGACCTTGACTGGCGCCTCGACTCGCCCGCGGAGATCGCGGCGGTCATGGCGGCCAGGGACGCGCTCGGTGACACCTCCGCGCTGCTCGTGGCGAACCCGCTGCCCGCGGACAGGCAGCTTGACCCGGCCGTGCACGACCGGGCGCTCGACGGCGCGCTCCGGGCCGCCGAGTCGGCCGGCATTCGCGGCAAGGCCGTCACCCCCTACCTGCTGGCGCACATGCAGCGGGTGACCGAGGGCGCGAGCGTCGCCGTCAACCTGGACGTGGCGCGCGGCAACATCGCCCTGGCCGCGCAGGTCGCGGTCGCCTGGTCCGCCCGCGAATAACCGGTCCAGGTCGTGGGCGGGTCAGGAGCGAGGTAACCTGGCCCGGACGGCGGCGACAATCCGCCGTGGCAGGAGTGGCTGATTCATGAGTGATCACACGGCACAGGTCATGCCGGTCGTCGTGGAACTGCCAGCCGAGATCGACGTGACTAATTCCGAGCAGGTTTACCAGCAGCTTGTCGCCGTCCTGGCGCCCGGCGTGGACACGGTGGTCGCGGACATGACCGGGACGGTCTTCTGCGACTCCTCGGGCGTGCACGCGATCATGCACGCGTACGAGACCGCCGGCGCGCGCGATATCCGGCTACGGCTGGCCGTTTCGCCGGCCACCTCGGTCCGGCGCGTGCTGCAGCTGATCGGCGTCGGCCGCCTCATGCCGGTGTACCTGAGCCTTGAGGAGGCCGTGACCGCCTAGCCGGTTCGCCGTATCGCGATCATCGCCACGTCGTCCTCTGACGGCCCGAAGGCGGACAGGATGCGGTTGGCGAACGCCTCGATGTCGGCGGTGGCGGCCGCGGCCGCGGTCATGCGCAGTTTCTCCAGGTTGTTGTCGAGCAGGATCATCCGGTCCTCGACGAGGCCGTCGGTGAACAGCAGGGCGGTGCCGCCGACGGGCAGCACGGCGCTCTCCACGTGCGGCTCGTGGCGAGCCACGCCGAGCATCAGCCCGCCCTCGCCGACGTAGCGGGCGCCGTCGCCGTCGACGAGCAGCACCGGCATGTGCCCGCAGTTGACGATGGTGAGCTCGCCGGTTGACGGGTGGGCGATCACCAGGCACAAGGTGGCGATGACGCCCGGGTGGAAGCGCCGCAGCACCTGGTTGACCAGGCCGGTGATCGCCAGCGGCGGGTGCCCTTCGCTGGCGAAGGCGCGCAGCGCGTGACGCAGTTCCCCCATCACGGTCGCGGCTTGCAGCGAGTGCCCCTGGACGTCGCCGATCGCGATCACCACGCCGTCCTGCCAGGGCAGCGCCTCGTAGAAGTCGCCGCCGACCTCGGCCCGGTCGGTCGCGGGCAGGTAGCGGAACGCGGTCGTCATGCCCGGGATCACGGGCAGTGCCGCGGGCAGGAAGCTGCGCTGCAGGGTCAGCGCCACCAGGTGCTCCTCCGCTGACGCGCGCAGCGCCTCGACGCCGAGTGCGACCTGCTGGACCAGCTGGCGCAGCACCTGCATGTCATCGTCGGCGGGCACGCCCGCGCGGTCGACCGCGAGGGCCACCGGCTGCCTGCCCGGCTTGGTCCGCGCCACGGCCACGCACACGTCCTCACGCAGCGTGCTGTCCGGCATGATGTCCAGCCAGTCCTCCTT
>DASWAE010000051.1:0-24002 GCA_036391275.1 Trebonia sp. | reverse complement strand
GCCGATCCGGTCCCACATCGGCTTGAACGCGAGCGCGAGGTGCTCGGCGCCCAGGAAGAACATGATGGTGTTCTTGGGCTTGAGCGTCGGCTTCTGCGGGTTGCCGCCCAGGTTGATGTACCAGGACTCCCACGGGATGTTGGCGCAGATCAGCGGGGTGCCCAGGGCCTCGGCCTGGGATGCCACCGCGTTGACCGTCTCCGGGGTGGAGGAGGCGAGCAGCAGGTCCACGTTGTCTTGCTGGATGGCCTGCTTGGCCAGCGCGCCGGCCCGGGTCACGCTCGACTGCGTGTCGTAGGACTTGACGTTGACCTTGTAGGTCGTCCCGCCGATCTTCATCCCGTTCTGGTACTGCGGGGTCTTCATGATCGTGCTGAGGACGAAGTTGTCCGGGTAGCCGAAGCCGGCCAGCCCGCCAGTCAGCGGGTGGATCCAGCCGATGGTGATCTCACCGCCCGACGCGGCCCCCGCGGCCGAAGAGGACGTGGACGACGAGGCGGAGGTTGACGAGGACGAGGCGCCCTGGATGCCGGAGCTGCACGCCTCGAGGAGGGCGCCACCGCCCGCGACGGCCGCGCCGACGCCTGCCGCACGGAACAAGCTACGCCGGGAAACGCCCCCGGCGGACGTGCTGTCGCTGCTGTCCGGCTGGGCAGTCTGGTCAGTCATGGTCTGGATCTCTCCTTGATATTGCTGCGCACCTGGAGATTGGCGCCCCGGCGGCGACGCTGACGCATGAGGCGTGTGGGGCTGTTGAGACGCGAATAATAACCCAAAGTGATGATTAGTGACGCATCTGGATATATCTTGCAGATTGTCAACAATCGTACGTGCACGCTACGTGCGCCCCCCGGGGAAGTCAACGCGCGTTATGCAAATGTCATCGCCTCTGCAGGCGGCACTCAGGCACGACCTGGCGCACGCGGTCCGGCGGGTGACCCTATACTGGGGGCTTGATGCCTGGCCGCGTGGCGCCCTCTCTCCGTCCGCCGGCCCGGCGCTATCACTCGGTCCGGCCGGCCGTTCCCCGCTGGCAGGTGCCCGACACACGTACCTAACTTCGTGGGAGAAATCGCAGCCGTGGCTGTCAAGATCAGACTTAAGCGCCTGGGCAAGATCAGGGAACCGTACTACCGCGTCGTCGTCGCCGACTCCCGCACCAAGCGGGACGGGCGCGCCATCGAGGAGATCGGCAAGTACCACCCGAAGCTGGAGCCGTCGCTCATCGACATCAACTCCGAGCGCGTGCAGTACTGGCTCTCCGTCGGCGCGCAGCCGACCGACCAGGTCCGGCACCTGCTGACCGTCACCGGTGACTGGCAGAAGTTCAAGGGCCAGCCCGGTGCCGAGGGCACGCTCAAGACCGGCGAGGCGAAGGCCGGCAAGAAGGACCGCTACGAGGAGCTCGTCAAGGAGTCCCTGGCGTCCAAGGAGGCCAAGGCCGCCGCCAAGCCGGCCAGGTCCGCCGCTAAGAAGGCCGAGCCCAAGAAGGCCGAGCCCGCGAAGGCCGAGCCCACGAAGGCAGAGCCCACGAAGGCCGAGCCCACGAAGGCAGAGCCCACGAAGGCCGAGCCCCAGGCTGCGGCGGAGGCGGCGGCAGCGGCTCCGGCCGCCGAGGCCGCCGCTGACGAGTCCGCCCCAGCCGAGTCAACCGAGGCCTAGGGTGCTTGAGGAGGCCCTCGAGCACCTGGTCAAGGGCATCGTGGCGCACCCGGACGACGTCCGGGTGGTGAGCCGCATGCTCCGCCGGGGCAACGTTCTTGAGGTTCGCGTCCACCCCGACGACCTCGGCAAGGTCATCGGCCGCGGCGGCCGGACCGCCCGGGCGCTGCGGACCGTGGTCGGCTCCCTGGCCGGGAACCGGCACGTCCGCATCGACCTCCTGGAGACCGGCGAGGTTAGGTAACACCGGTGCAGGTCACCGTCGGCCGGATCGGCCGTCCGCACGGGATCCGCGGCGCTGTCGTGGTCGGTGTCCGCACCGATGAGCCCGAACTGCGGTTCGCGAAGGGCTCGCGGCTGGACACCGACCCGGCCGACCTCGGCCCGCTTGTCGTGGCGGGCAGCCGCTGGCACTCCAGCGAGCTGCTCGTCCGCTTCGAGGGCATCGACGACCGGGACGCCGCCGCGGACCTGCGCGGTACGTGGCTCCTGGTCGACTCCGCCACGCTCGCCCCGCCGGACGACCCGGACGAGTTCCGCGACGGCGACCTCATCGGCCTCGCCGTCCGCACCGTCGACGGCACCGCCGTCGGCACGGTCGGCGACGTGCTCCACTCCGGCCAGGACGTCCTGGTCATCAAATCGCCCGACGGCCGCGAGATCATGGTCCCGTTCGTCCTGCCCCTCGTCCCCGAGGTCGACGTCGCCACGGGCTACCTGGTCATCAACCCCCCCGAGGGCCTCCTGGACCTGGAAAACCTGCCCTAACCGACCCTCCGAGGGCTTCTTCACCCCCTTGTGCGCCCCGCTCCCCCTGGCCGGACCATGATCATGAAGGGTTGTGCGTGCTATGACGCTAATAAGTCTTCATAACACCAAAATCCTTCATGATCTTGCCGCCGCCGTGCCGCCGCCAGGACCGGGCGAGCCCCACCACGCGTCTCATGGCTCTCGTTGGTCTCTGTCTCCCCTTCGATAACCGCATTGGGGGTTTCACGTGCGGATCGATATCGTCACCATCTTCCCGGACTACTTCGGGCCAGTCGGCGCGGACGGGCGCGTCGGTGATTCCGGTCCCCTGGGCGTCTCGCTGATCGGCAAGGCCGCCGCGCGCGGCGATATCGACTTCCGCGTCCATGACCTGCGCGCCTGGACGACCGACGTGCACCACACGGTCGACGACACCCCCTTCGGTGGCGGTCCAGGCATGGTCATGAAGCCGGACGTCTGGGGAGACGCCCTCGACGCCGTCCTCGCGGCCGCCGCTTCCCCCGCGGACTCCGCCCCCGCCTCCACCGACACCACCCCAACCTCCAGCGCCTCTCATCCCACCTCCGCCGCCCAAGCCCCCGCCGCCGCGCGGCTGGTCGTGCCCACCCCCTCTGGCACGCCCTTCACCCAGGAGACGGCCGCCCGGTACGCGGGGGAGCGGCACCTGGTCTTCGCGTGCGGGCGGTACGAGGGGATTGACTCCCGCGTCGTCGCGGACGCCAGGACGCGGATGGCGGTGGACGAGGTCAGCATCGGGGACTACGTGCTTGCCGGGGGAGAGGCGGCCGTCGTGGTGATCGTGGAGGCGGTATGCCGGCTGCTGCCGGGGGTGCTCGGTAACGAGCAGTCAAACCGCGACGACTCGTTCGGCGGCACGGGGGGAGCGATGAGCGGGCTGCTCGAGGGGCCCGTCTACACGCGCCCCAGGACGTGGCGCGAGCTTGAGGTGCCTGACGTACTATTGTCAGGCAATCACCGGGCGATCGCTCGCTGGCAGCGGGATGAGGCACTTCGCCGCACCGCCGCCGGCCGGCCCGACCTGATCCGCCGGCTCGCGGCGGCAGCGGACGGGCTGGACAAGCGGGACCGCCAGGTGCTTGCTGACGCCGGTTTTCCGGTTGACCCAGAAAATATGGCACACTGAAGAGCGCTGCCCGTTCGGGCGTTGACCCTGCCGGGGTGTTTCCCTGGCTAAACGCAGGCTTCCACCCGGATGCGCGCTGCCGCGCATTCCGACCAGGACTGAGGAAACATCCATCATGCACACCGCGATCGCCGAGCTTGAGCAGGCCCAGCTCCGGGCTGACGTCCCGGATTTCCGCCCGGGTGACACCCTCAAGGTGCACGTTAAGGTGACGGAAGGCAACCGCTCCCGCATCCAGGTCTTCCAGGGTGTCGTGATCCGGCGCCAGGGCGGCGGCCTGCGTGAGACCTTCACCGTCCGCAAGGTGAGCTACGGCGTCGGCGTCGAGCGCACCTTCCCGGTGCACAGCCCGTCGATCGACAAGATCGAGGCCGTCACCCGCGGCAAGGTCCGCCGCGCCAAGCTGTACTACCTGCGTGACCTGCGCGGCAAGGCGGCGCGGATCAAGGAGCGCCGCGACAACACCGCCAGCTGAGGCGGCCCCGCGTTCCGGGGGATGATCCAGGGATGACCTCAGACCCGGGCGCAGACTCCGGCGCGCAGGCAGATGAGCAAGGCGGGCAGCCGGCTGTCGGCCAGGCGCCGGATGAAGCTGGCGTGCCTCGGAAGCGGAAGCACGCGCGGACGCGGAAACGGTCCTTCTGGCGCGACCTGATCGTGATCGTTGTCGCGGCCCTAGGGCTGACGATCCTGCTCAAGGCGTTCGTGGTGCAGGTGTTCTCCATCCCCACCGGGTCGATGGAGAACACCTTGCTGCCTGGCGACCGCATCCTGGTCAGCAAGATCGTGTACCACTTCCGGCCGATCGCCCGTGGCGACATCGTGGTGTTCAGCGGCAGCGGCTCCTGGGACCCGGTCGCGCAGCCGCCGCATAACCCGCTGGCACGGCTCTGGGGCGACGCGGTGAACCTGGTCGGCATCGCCGGGCCGCAGACCGACTACGTCAAGCGCGTCATCGGCCTGCCTGGCGATCACGTGGTCTGCTGCAACGCCAGCCACCAGGTCACCGTCAACGGCGTTCCGCTGTCCGAGTCGTCCTACATCTACCCGGGCGCCGCCCCCTCCGAGATACCGTTCAACATCACCGTCCCGGCCGGGCGGCTCTGGGTGATGGGGGATGACCGGGGCGACTCCGACGACTCGCGCTACCGGATGAACGATCCGGGCCACGGCACCATCCCGGAGAGCGCCGTGGTCGGCCGGGCCTTCCTGATCCTCTGGCCGCTGTCGCGCGTCTCCGACCTGCCCATCCCGGACACCTTCAAGCAGGCAGGACTCAGCGCCGCGGCCGCGATCGCCACCGCGCCGCCCGCCGCCGTCGGCGGCGGCACGGCGGTGGCCGCCGGCACCGCCCTGACCTGGCGCCGGCGGCGCCGCCCGGGAGGCGGTACGCTCACAGTGATGAGCGACGGGCTGCCTGGTGCGGACGAAACGGGGGAGCGCGGATGAGTGGTTCGGGCGCACGGGACGGCGGATCGCCGCCCTGGGGTCCGGCCGAACCGGTGCCCGACCTTGCGGACACCCAGGCAATGCCCGGCCTCGGCGCGATGCGCCGGCCGCCCGATGCCCGGCCAGGCAGCGTCAGGCCCGGCGATGCCGGGCCTGACATCCCGGCCGGCCCGGTAACGGGCCAGGACCCGGCCGCGGATCCGCGCAGCGGCCAGGGCGGCAAGCGCCGCCGCAGCTTCTGGCGCGAGCTCCCGGTGCTTATCGTCATCGCGCTGGCGCTCGCGCTCGTCATCAAGTCGTTCGTCGTCCAGGCCTTCTGGATCCCGTCCGGCTCGATGGAGAACACCCTGCAAGTCAACGACCGGGTGCTCATCAACAAGCTCGTGTACCACCTGCGGCCGATCCACCGGGGCGACATCATCGTCTTCGACGGCACCGGGTCGTGGAACTTCGGCCCGCCGGCCGACTCCAACATCTTCAGCAAGGCGGTTAGCGAGCTTGAGGGGATCGTCGGCATCAGCCACGACTCGGCCATTTACATCAAGCGCGTGATCGGCCTGCCCGGCGACCACGTGAAGTGCTGCACCGCAGGCCTGGTCACCGTCAACGGCGTACCGCTGGCCGAGAGCTCCTACCTGTACCCGGGCAACAGGCCGTCCGCGGACAAGTTCAGCGTCATTGTCCCGCCCGGCCGCCTGTGGGTCATGGGCGACCACCGGGGCGTTTCCTACGACTCCCGCGGCCACCAGGGCGACCCGGGCGGCGGCACCATCCCGGAGAGCGGCGTCCTCGGCCGCGCCTTCGTGATCGTCTGGCCGCCCAGCCGCGTCGGCATCCTCGACATCCCGGCCACCTTCGAGCAGCCCCAGCTGAACGCCGCAACCGCGGATGCCGCCAACGCGGCCGCCGGCGGCTCAGCCGCGGCCCTCGGGTCCGCCCTTGCCAACGGCACCCCCATCCGCCCCGCGTCGTCCCCGCTGCCCCTGGCCCTCGGCTTCGCCGGCGCCGTCCCCCTCACCTGGCTCCAGCGCCGGCTGCGCCGGCGTTCGGGAGCGGGCAAGCCCCGGTAAGGGCATCAGACACTGCCGCAAGTCACGTACGCATAAACCTGCATTTCCGCTTTGCCGTGTATTGCCTACCCGCCAGTAGCTATGACAGTCTTCGTCGTCAGGGAGACTCGGGGCTTACGGGGGGCAAGCATGTCACGTATCAGCATGTTCAGGGCCGCAGCAGCCCGGCCAGGACGATATGGCGGGATGGCCGCGGCCGTGGCGGCCGCCGGGGCGGTCGCGTGTGCCGCGGGCTGCTCGGGCGCGGTGCCGGGGTCCCAGGCTCCTGCTCCGGAGAAGACGACGATCGTCGTCGGGGCGGTTCCGGCCACCGATACCGCCGGGCTCTACATCGCCCAGCAGCGGGGCTACTTCACGGCGGTCGGCTTGCACGTGAAGATCGTGAACATCATCAGCGCCAAGGACGCGATCTCGGCCCAGCTCCAGGGCAAGTTTGACGTCACCCTCGGCAACTACGTCAGCTACTTCCAGGCGGACGCCGAGCAGCACGCGGACATACGCATCATCGACGAGGGATCGGTCATCCAGCCGAATAACCAGGGCATCGTGACCCTTCCCGGGTCACCGTTGTCCACCCTGGCCGATCTGCGGGGAAAGCGGCTGGCCGTTAACGTGCCCAACAACATCGGCAACATCCTGATCGGCTCGGCCCTGGCCAGCCAGGGCATGCCGCTGTCCGCGGTCAAGCTCGTCGCGATCCCGTTCCCGTTGATGGCGGCGGCGCTCCAGCAGCACAAGGTCGATGCCGCCTGGGTGCCCGAGCCCTTCCTCAGCGGAGCGGAGGAACAGATCGGCGCGCTGCCGATCTACGACCTCGACCAGGGCTCGACCCAGGGCCTGCCCATCGTCGGCTATGCCGTCACCGGGACCTGGGAGCAGAAGTACCCTCGCACGGCGGCCGCGTTCCGTGCCGCCCTCGAGCGAGGCCAACTGCTGGCCGACTCTGACCGTGCCGCGGTCGAGCAGGCAGTTGAGCAATTCCTGGGGGTGCCCCCGGTGACCGCGGCCGACATGGCGCTCCCCGAGTTCCCCATCGGCGTCGATAAGGTCCGGCTGCAGCGCATCGCGGACGATATGCGGCAGTTCGGCCTGCTTAACAAGCCATTTGATGCTAGCCAGATGGCTGGCTAGACAGCCCGGGGATCACCAGCTCGCGGGAGCGGCGGACGGCTCCGTCGCGCTGTGCCGCGGGACCGGGTACAGCACCAGTGCGGTTGGCGTACGCTGCGGAGTGAGATGGTCGCTTCCCCCTATACCCCCCGACAGAGCGCCGGGCTCGCCGCTTACGAAAACGCCCTGGCGCGCGCCGGGCTGGCGCCCGTCGCCGGCATCGACGAGGCAGGCCGCGGCGCGTGCGCGGGCCCGCTCGTGGTCGCGGCGGTCGTCCTGGACAAGGCCGCGATCAAGCGCATCCAGGGACTCGCCGACTCCAAGCTGCTGACCGAGGGAGCGCGGGAGAGCGCGTATGCGGACATCGTCCGGCACGCGATCGACTGGCACGTCACGACGATCCCGCATACCGAGATCGACGTCCTGGGGCTGCACGTGTGCAACGTCGAGGGCATGCGGCGCGCGTTCGCGGGCCTGAGCAAGCGGCCGGCCTACGTGCTCACCGACGGCTTCCCCGTGCAGGGCCTCGGCGCGCCCGCCCTGGCGATGTGGAAGGGGGACCGGGTAGCCGCGTCGGTGGCGGCCGCCTCGATCGTGGCGAAGGTGACCAGGGACCGGATGATGCGGGAGCTTGACACGCGTTATCCCCAATATGGCTTCTGCCGTCACAAGGGGTATGTAACCGGTGAGCACTTGCGCGCGCTCGCGGAGCACGGGCCGTCCCCGGTGCACCGCCGCTCGTTCAGGTGCGTGCCGGGTGAAATACCGGGTGACATGCCGGGTGACATGCCGGGTGACATGCCGGGCGGCGCCCCGGCTTACGCGCCGGGTGACGTGACGGATGGCGGGCCGGCGGAGGGAGAATAGGTGACATGAGCGCGGAAGACCTGGAGAAGTACGAAGCGGAGATGGAGCTTCAGCTCTACCGCGAGTACCGCGATGTTGTCGGCCTGTTCACCCACGTGGTGGAAACGGAGCGTAGGTTCTACCTGACGAACGACGTCGACCTCAAGGTGCGCACCGCCGAGAACGGCGAGGTTTTCTTCGAGGTCACCATGCACGACGCCTGGGTGTGGGATATGTACCGGCCCGCTCGTTTCGTAAAAAACGTACGGGTAGTTACCTTCAAAGACGTCAACATCGAGGAGCTGGCGAAGAGTGACCTCGAACTGCCTGGCGATGAGAACGGAAAGCCCGGTTTCTCCGGGTAGGTCTCCCGTAACGGGCAGGCCACCGTGCTAGGCCTCCCTGGCGCGATAGACGCGTGCCTGTTCGACATGGACGGCGTGATCACCCAGACCGCGAGCGTGCACGACGCGGCCTGGAAGGAGATGTTCGACGAGTTCCTGCGGTCCTGGTCCGCGGAGCACCACCAGCCGTTCGTCCCTTTCGACCCGGTGAGCGACTACGACGAGTACGTCGACGGCAAGCCGCGCCTGGAGGGCACGGCGTCCTTCCTGAAGTCGCGCGGGATCAACTTGCCCCAGGGCAAAGAGGATGACCCAAGCGGCGCGCCTACCATCTGGGGCCTGAGCAACAAGAAGAACGACCTCATCCTCACGGTGCTCGCGCGCGACGGGGTGAAGGTCTACGAGGGCTCGCATCGCTACGTGAACGCCGTGCGCAAAGCAGGGCTCAAGACCGCGATCGTAAGCTCGAGCGCCAACACCGAGGCCGTGCTCAAGGCCGGCGGCGTGGCGGACCTGTTCGACGTCCGCGTCGACGCGCACGTGGCTGACGCGCGCCACCTGCACGGCAAGCCGGCGCCGGACACGTTCCTCGAGGCGGCGCGGATGCTCGGCGTCCCGGCGGAGAACGGATGCGTCTTCGAGGACGCGCTCGCCGGGGTGGCCGCGGGGCGGGCGGGCAACTTCGGGTTCGTCGTGGGGGTGGACCGGGTCGGCCAGGCCGGCCAGCTCCGCGCGCACGGCGCCGACGCGGTGGTCAAGGACCTAGCGGAACTTCTGTAACGGATCAAGCCGCGGGCAACGTGCGGACCGGAGGGTGGCCGGATAGATGATCACTAACGCGCCGTACGGGGTCGAGCCCTGGTGCCTTACCGAGAAGGAGCTGCACCTGCCGCTGCTCGCGCAGAGCGAGTCGGTGTTCGCCCTGTCCAACGGGCACATCGGGATGCGCGGCAACCTGGACGAGGGCGAGCCGCACGGCCTGCCCGGCACGTACCTGAACTCCCTGTACGAGGTGCGCCCGCTGCCCTACGCGGAGGCGGGCTACGGCTTCCCTGACACCGGGCAGACCGTCATCAACGTGACCAACGGCAAGATCATCCGGCTGCTCGTCGAGGACGAGCCGTTCGATATCAGGTACGGCACCCTCCAGTCGCACACCCGGACCCTGGACCTGCGCGCGGGCACGCTGACCAGGAACGTCACGTGGACCTCGCCGGCCGGGCACACCGTGGAGATCGAGTCGGTGCGCCTGGTGTCGCTGACCCAGCGCGCCGTCGCCGCGATCAGGTACCGGGTCAGGCCGGTCGGCGAGAAGCTGCGCCTGGTGATCATGTCGGAGATCGTCGCGAACGAGGAAGTCCCGGTCGCCTCCGCCGACCCGCGGGCAGCCGCCATCCTGCGAAAGCCCCTGGCCGGCGAGGAGCATTTCGCGGTCGACGGCGATAACCCGCGCGCCGTCCTCGTGCACGGGACCCGGGCGAGCAAGCTGCGGCTCGCCGCCGGGATGGCGCACAACGTGCACGGCCCCGCCCGGATGGCCACCTCCACCGAGTCGTTCGAGGACCTGGGACGGCTGCTCGTCGCCGCCGAGGTAGGACCGGACGAGCAGCTGTGCCTGGAGAAGTTCGTCGGCTACGGCTGGTCCTCGACGCGGTCGCGGCCCGCGCTCGTCGACCAGGTGGTGGGCGCGCTCGCCGCCGCGAAGCTGATCGGCTGGGAGGGCATGGTCGCCGAGCAGCGCCAGTTCCTCGACGACTTCTGGGAGGGCGCCGACGTCGAGGTCGACGGGGACGTGGAGATCCAGCAGGCCGTCCGCTTCGGCCTGTTCCACATCCTGCAGGCCGGAGCGCGCACCGAGAACCGGCCGATCCCGGCGAAGGGCCTGACCGGCACCGGGTACGACGGGCACATCTTCTGGGACACCGAGACGTTCGTGCTCCCGGTGCTGACCTACACCTGGCCGGCCGCCGCCGCCGACGCGCTGCGCTGGCGGTGCATGACCATGGACGTCGCCAAGCAGCACGCGGCAGAGCTCGGCCTGGCCGGCGCGGCGTTCCCCTGGCGCACCATCCGCGGCCAGGAGTGCTCCGGCTACTGGCCGGCCGGCACGGCCGCGTTCCACATCAACGCCGACATCGCCGCCGCCGTGGTGAACTACCTGGACGCGACGCAGGACATGGACTTCGCCCGCGACGTCGGCCTGCCGCTGCTCGTCGAGACGGCCCGGCTGTGGCGCTCGCTCGGCCAGCACGACGGGCTCGGCCGGTTCCGGATCGAGGGCGTCACCGGCCCGGACGAGTACAGCGCGGTCAAGGACAACAACGTCTACACGAACCTGATGGCGCAGCACAACCTCGCCTCCGCCGCCGACCTGGCGCAAAAGCTCGAGGAGGAGGCGCGCAGGCTCGGCGTCACCACCGAGGAGGCGGCCTCCTGGCGGGACGCCGCCGAGGACATGTACCTGCCGTACGACGAGCGTCTCAAGGTGCACCCGCAGCACGACGGCTTCACCAGCTACGCCCGCTGGGACTTCGAGGCGACCCCCGAAGACCACTACCCGCTGCTGCTGCACTACCCGTACTTCCAGCTGTATCGCAAGCAGGTGGTAAAGCAGGCCGACGTGGTGCTCGCCATGCAGCTGCGCCCCGACGCCTTCACCCCCGAGCAGAAGCGCCGCAACTTCGACTACTACGAGGCCATCACCGTCCGGGACTCGTCGCTGTCCCCGTGCACCCAGGCGGTCATGGCCGCCGAGGTCGGCCACCTGGACCTCGCCTACGACTACCTCGCCGAGGCCGCCTTCATGGACCTGGAGGACCGGGAGCACAACACCAAGGACGGACTGCACATCGCCTCCCTGGCCGGCGCGTGGACCGCCCTGGTCAGCGGCTTCGGCGGGATGCGGGTCGCCGACGCCCAGCTGTGCTTCAGCCCCAAGCTCCCGCCGGGCATCATCGGCCTGTCGTTCCGCATGCGCTACCGGGGGCGGGTCATCCTGGTCGCCATCCACGACCACGGCGCCACCTACTCACTGCTGTCCGGCGAGCCCCTGGAGATCAGCCACTACGGTGACCCGCTGACGATCTGCGAGAAGGAGGTCACCCGCGACATCCCGGCGCCGGCCCAGCTGCCGCGTCCCAGCCAGCCCGCCGGCCGCGTCCCGCAGCCGCACCGCATCCGCAACGGCTAGCGGGATACCGAACGGGAGGGTGTTCCACCCGGCCCCGCGACGCACCCGGTTCGGCCCGCGCAGGAGCCCGCCCCGCCACGCCTTTCCGGAACGTGTTTCAATTCACCTGTGAAGGCCAGCGAGCCGGGGGCGACCCGGCAGGAAAAGGTAACGATCCGGCAGGTCGCCGAGGCGGCCGGCGTCTCCATCGCCACGGTGTCACGCGTGATCAACGGCCACGCGGACGTATCCGCGGAAACCAGGCAGGCCGTCGAGCGCGTAGTGCGCGAGCACGGCTACCAGGCCGCGGGACGGCGGCCCGGGATAGCGCCGGCCACCGGCCTGATCGGCGTCACGACGCCGCTAGTCCATCCCGGCTACTTCGCCCAGATCCTGTCCGGCGTATCGGAAGCGCTCTACGATCACGGCCTGCGGACCATGGTCTGCCCGACGCGGCACTCCCACGAGCGCGAGACCTCCCTGCTTGAGCAGCTGGTCAGCGGCGATGCCGACGGCGCCATCCTGGTGCTGCCCGAGGAATCTCCCGCCGAGCTGCGGGGGCTCGCGGAGCACGGCTTCCCCTTCGTGGTGGTGGACCCGCGCACCGAGGTGCCCGACGGTATCCCCGTTGTCTGCGCCGCGCACTCGTCCGGTGCCACGCAGGCGACCCGGCACCTGCTGAGCCTGGGTCACCGGCGGATCGGCGTCATCGGCGGCCCGCCGGGCTGGGTCGCGACGCAGGAGCGGCTGCGCGGCTACCACGCGGCGCTGGCCGGCGCGGGGGTCCTGCCGGACGAGGCCCTCGTCCGGTACTCGAACTTCCGCATCGACGGCGGCCGCGAGCAGGCCGCGGCGCTGCTTGACCTGCCACATCCGCCGACCGCGGTCTTCGCGTTCAACGACGCCATGGCCATCGGGGTGATGCGGGAGGCCGCGGCGCGCGGGCTGAAGGTTCCCGGTGACTGCTCGGTGGCCGGCTTCGACGACACCCTGGAGGCGACCGTCGCCTCTCCCGCGCTCACCACCGTCCGCCAGCCGCTCGCTGAGCTGGGCCGCACCGCGGTCAGCGTCCTGCTCCGCCAGCTCGGCAACCGGAAGTTCGAGCCGCTGCGGATCGAGCTGGAGACCCGGCTGGTGACCAGGGACTCGACGGCGGCGCCTGGCCGGCCCGGCCCATTGACCGAACCCGGTAGCGGATGTAGTTTTCCGGAAATGTTCCGGTAATTCGGCTGTCTTTCCGGGAGTTAACATGCGTGTTCCCCTCTCCGGCCGTGCGGCGCGGCGGGCATCGGCGGCGGTAGCCGTCGCGGCCGTCGTGACCGCCGGCTCCGTGCTGCCCGCCATGAGCGCCACCGCGAGCCCGGCCACCCCCGCGGGGGTCACCGCGGCCCGCGCCGTCAGCCCGGGCACCCGGTTCTTCGTGCCGCCGCCGTCCGCCGGCGCGCCGCAGCAGGTCGTCTCGCTGCTGAAGGCCCACGACCTCAAGGACGCCGCCCTCATCACGGAGATGGAGGCGATACCGCGGGCCGTCTGGTTCACCAGCGGCACTCCCGCCCAGGTCAAGCAGCAGGTCGGGCAGACCATGGCCGAGGCCGCCGTGGAGCGCGCGGTGCCGGTGCTCGTCGCCTACGACATCCCGGGCCGGGACTGCGCGCAGTACTCGGCGGGCGGGGCGCTGACCCAGGCCGACTACGAGGCCTGGATTAACGGGTTCGCGCACGGTATCGGCAGCGGCAAGGCGATCGTCATCCTGGAGCCCGACGCGCTCGGCAACATGCCCTCGGCCTGCGGGGGGCCGTCATCGACCTATCCCTTCACCGACGCTGAGCGGACAGCCGAGCTGCAGTACGCGGTCTCCGCCCTGGAGGCCGATCCCGCGGTGAGCGTGTACCTGGACGGCACGCACAGCGCCTGGCAGTCGGTCGGCACCATGGCCCAGCGCCTGCTCGCCGCCGACGTGCAGCAGGCCCAGGGCTTCTTCCTCAACGTGTCCAACTACCAGCTGAACTCCCACCTCCTCGACTACGGCACCTGGATCTCCGACTGCATCGCGATGGTGACCGACCCCTCCAGCTTCGCCTTCAACCACCCGGATTACTGCGCCAGCCAGTACTACCCGGCCACCGTGGGGGACTTCAGCACCTGGGGCCTGACCACGCAGTGGTACGCGCAGAACATGGGTAACGCGGTCGCCACCACCCACTTCGTCATCGACACGAGCCGCAACGGCGACGGCCCGAACGACATGTCGGCCTACGCGGCCGCGCCCTACAACCAGCCGTCCAGCGTGATCAAGACGCTGGCATCCGGTAACTGGTGCAACCCGCCGTCCTCCGGGCTCGGGCTGAAGCCGACCGCGAACACCGGCGTCCCGCTGCTCGACGCCTACCTGTGGGTCAAGACGCCCGGGCAGTCCGACGGCCAGTGCGACGCCGCGGGCGGCGTCCGCGCCTGGGACTACACGGCCTACTCGGCGGCAGGCTGGCCGACGACCGCGGCCGCCCAGGCGCTCTTCGACCCGCTGTGGGGTATCGACGACCCGGCCGCCGGGGCCTGGTTCCCCCAGCAGGCCCTTCAGCTAGCCCAGGACGCCAGCCCGTCCCTGGGGTAGCGCGACCGTAACCCGCTGGACGGCAGGGTCCGGGCGCGCTGGTCCACGCCGAGCTCGCCGTAGGGGTAGTCCGCCGGGCGGGGGTCGCTGGCGCTGTCAAGCGCCGCGACCTCGCCCGGCGACAGCCGCAGCCCGGCGGCGCGCAGGTTGGCGTCGAGCTGGCTCGTGGTCCGGGCGCCGAGAATGGTCGAGCTGACGGCGGGCCGGGCGGTCACCCACGCGATCGCCACCTCGGCCATGGAAACGCCGCGGTCCTCGGCGACTTTCTGCACGGCGTCGATGACCTGCCAGGTCCGGTCCGTGCCGCGCCGGTCGTAGGCCTCCATGCCGCGGTCCGGGTCCTCGCCGAGCCGGGTGGCGCCAGCCGGGCGCTGGCCGCGCCGGTACTTGCCGGACAGCCAGCCGCCGCCGAGCGGGCTCCAGGGCAGCAGGCCCAGCCCGGCATCGAGGGCGGCGGGCACGATCTCCCACTCCGTTTCCCGCGCCAGCAGGCTGTACTGCGGCTGGATCGTCACCGGCGCGGCCGTGTTCAGCGCGCGGGCCAGGTGCACGGCCTTGGTCAGCTGCCAGCCGGTGAAGTTGGACAGGCCCCAGTAGCGGATCTTGCCGGCCCGCACGAACCCGTCGAGCGTGCGCAGCGTCTCCTCAAGCGGCGTCAGCGGGTCGTAGGCGTGCACCTGGTACAGGTCCACCGCGTCCCGCCCCAGCCGGCGCAGCGAGGCGTCAAGTGCCCGCGTCAGGTGACGCGCCGACAGCCCGGTGCCGTTCGGCGCGTCGGCCGGCGCGGACGCGAACCGGCCCTTGGTGGCGAGCACCACGGGCTCGGTGAGATCGGCCGGGCGGCTGGCGAACCAGCGGCCGATGATCTTCTCCGACCTCCCGTCGCCGTACACGTCGGCGGTGTCCACCATGGTGCCGCCCGCCTCGCGGAAGCGGTCAAGCTGGGCGTGCGCGCCGTCCTCGTCCGTCTCGGCGCCGAACGTCATCGTCCCCAGGCACAGGCTCGACACGGCGCAGCCGCTGCCGCCCAGCATCCGGTAGTCCATGGCGGCTACCGGGCGTGCCGGCCGTGCAGCCTGCGGCGGGTGCGCCGGGAAACCGCGTTCACCGCGGAGTCGGCCTGGCGAAGCACCTTAGCGGAACGGGCCGAAGGATCGCGGCGGTCAGCGGCGAGCGCGAGGCGGTGGACAAGCGCCCGGGCAGCCGGCAGGGCGATGGACAGCATGACCCAGGCGCGCAGCCGCCGGGACAGAAACATCCACATGCGCATCAACCTTCCTGTCATGCGGCCGGGCAGTCCGCTTGCACCCGGCTGCCCGGCCGTCCTGGGGCGGCTACCCGTAGCCTGGCGCCCTAACCGCCGCGCCGGCGAGGCCGGCGTGGGAGCCCTGGGACGGGGGCGCTGCCCGACTGCATACTTGTGCGCAGGCGGGCAGTTGGGCTGGTGAAGCCGACCGGAGGAGCAGAGCATGGATACGTCCAACGAACCTGATCCTTTTGCCAGCACGACCGAGGTTCGCCCATCGGATAGCAGCAAAAGGATCAGGTCCGGTTACACCGCCGCCGTTATGGCCAAGGCCGAGGCCGGCGGCGTGCACGGCGCTGAACTGGCCGCCCTGCGCAGGCGGCTGCGGCAGCTGGGTGAGCAGGATGCCGGGCTGCTGCCCGGCGAGGTGCTGCAGCCGCTTGCCGACCTGCCGCGCCTGGAGGAACTGCCTGAACCGTCACCCGGTCAGATCAGCGAGGTGCTGGACCGCCTGGTGATCGTCAAGCTGAACGGCGGGCTCGGGACGACCATGGGGCTGTCGGGCCCGAAGTCGCTGCTGGAGGTCAAGCCGGGCGTGACCTTCCTCGATGTCCTGGCCAGGCAGGTGCTGGCGCTGCGCAAGCGGCACCGTGCCCGGCTGCCGCTGGTGCTGATGAACTCCGAGATCACCCGGGATCCCTCGCTGGAGGTGCTGCACCGCTACGCCGACCTGAGCGTGCCGGGCGTGCCGGAGGACTTCCTCCAGGGGCGTGAGCCCAAGATCCGTGCCAGTGATTTCCACCCGGTGGACTGGCCGGACGACCTGGAGCTGGAGTGGTGCCCGCCCGGGCACGGTGATATCTACCCCGCGCTTGAAGCGTCTGGCACGCTGGATGCCCTGCTCGGCGTCGGCCTGCGGTACGCGTTCGTCTCCAACTCCGACAACCTCGGCGCGCTCGCCGACGTCCGGATCGCCGCGTGGCTGGCCGCGGAGCAGGTGCCGTTCGCCATGGAGGCGGTACGCGGCACGCCGGCCGACCGCAAGGGCGGCCATCTTGCCCGCTATCAAGGCCGGCTGGTGCTGCGGGAGACGGCACAGGTGCCTGATGACGACCCCTCGTTCAGTGACGTGGACCGGTGGCGCTGGTACAACACCAACAACATCTGGATCGACCTGCGGGCGCTCAAGGACCTGCAAGCCACCGATCCGGCGGCGCCGGAGCTGCCGTTGATCGTCAACCGCAAGACCGTCGACCCGCGCGACCAGGAAAGCACCCCGGTGATCCAGCTCGAATCGGCGATGGGCGCGGCGATCGGCTCGATCCCCGGCGCCCGGGCGCTGCACGTTCCCCGCTCGCGGTTCGCCCCGGTGAAGACCACCGACGACCTGCTGGTCGTGCGCTCCGACGCCTACGAGCTGACCAGCGACGGTCAGATGCGGGCTCATTTCGACGGCGAGGAGCCCGTCGTCACCCTGGACGACGACTATTACCGGCTGCTGCCCGACTTCGAGCAGCGGTTCCCCTTCGGGGCGCCGTCGCTGCGCGACTGCGAGCGGTTCGAGGTCGAAGGCGACGTCACCTTTGGCGCGGACGTCGTGGCGACGGGCAAGGTCCGGGTAACCGGCCCGTGCCATGTTGGCGACCGGGAGGTACTCGGCCGGTAACGGGGGTAGCCACCGTTCATGGACGGTCAGCGCGAGAACCCCCGAGAACCACGGTCCGAGCCCATCGCCGCCGGGCTGGCCCCGCCGCCAGAGCTGGAAACCGACGCGGTCCCTGATTCGCTGGTCGCGGACTTCTCCTCGCTGACCACGCCGTACTGCTGGGTCATCACCGAAGACGCGGTGGCGGGCTACGACGGGGCGGCGCCCTCATCAGTCGGCAAGTCCGGTCCCGGCCACGCGGTCGCCGGCGACGTCACCGAAGCCCTGGGCGCAGGGCGGTTCTTCCGGCTGGTCGACGGCAAGGGCCGGGAACTGGTCATCGGACGGCTGTACGACCCGAGCGGCCAGAACGCGCTCGCGCCGCTTGACGACTTCGGGCGGCAGAAGCTGGGCGCACTGAACATAGAATTCCGCGTCGAAGGCGAATGGCAGGCCGCCTGACGGTGCTAGCCTTCGCGAATGCGGGATCGTGAGAAGCACGGCGAAAAGCACGGCCACTTTCATTTCGGCCATCATGGATGGGTTTTCCTGGACGGGACCGTCCTCGAACGCCGAATCCTTCACCCGGGGCGGCCAGCCCCGCACGCGAAGCTCTTCGTCGTCCGCCTGGCGCCCCTGGGGCAGCCGCCGCTTACCGTCGAGCTCACCCTGCACCCGAGCGACCGGGACTACACCGACATCGCCCAGCCGGAGGCGGGCGAGGTCCGCGGCTTCCTGTACGACCCCAAGTCAGGCAAGGTCCAGTTCAACCTGGAAGACGACCGCAACAACCTGACCATGATGCTCGCCGACGCCGACGCGATGGCCGCCGAGCTGGAAAGGGAACTTGACGGCGGCTACTGAGCAGCCCGCTGATCGAGGTCAGCTGTGCAAGATCTTCGCGAGCGGTCCGGCCGCGCTTGAATATTTCCACCTGCCACGGGCCTCAACGGCGCGGATCGCCGATTCCGACCGCAAGGCATTTGGGTGGCTGAAGCTTGGGAGGTAGAATTCCCCGCCACCGTCAGAGTGGCCCATATTTCCCCGTAAACCCGCAACCGGCCAGATTAACACTCGGTATACCGAACTGGACACGGGGCTAACCGCAGGTCTTGCGAGGCCGGCCTGCCAAGACTACGATCCTTTCATGGTTACAGCGGTCCATCAATCCGATGTCGTAGAATTGGCCGCCGCCCTCCTTGGAGTGGGCACTCCCGAGGGAACGGTTGCATACCGGCCTCATCGCCCGATCTTCGATTTGCTTGAGTTGAGTGATGGGTTTGATGAGATAACTATTGATATCTCGGGGCGGACCAGTGGCCTCCGCGAGACGCTCGCGGCTCTAGATGCGGTTCAACTCGCAGTTGACGCAGCCTCAGCAGCGGTCGAATACCGTATTCGTTACGGTGATGATGATAACGAAGATGCGGTTCGCGGCCGCCTGAGAGAGCTTGCGCCAGATCCAGTTTGGGAACTGCAAATTATAGAACTCAGCTCGCCTGGCTCATTCAAGGCAAGGCTGAAGGCTTTCGTATCGAGTCCTGCCGCCCGCGCTAAGGCATTGGCCGTAGCAGGGCTTGCCGCGGCTGTGCTAAGTGCAATATTTCCACCCGCCGGAGCGATAGCCGCGGCAGTGGTTGCTTTTGCCGTTGCTGCCGACGCATTCTTTCCGGCGAAGCCTGTAAAGGAGGCGCTAACCGATCGCCTGGAAGCGAGGCAAGCGGCAGAGCGAGAAGCTACAGGGGTAAATCTGCCAGAATGGGAGCAAGCGGTAAAAGCGAGCTTCGAAGCGGGCTTCGACAAATTGGTAGAGTACCTCAAGCGGCAACAGCTTGAATCGCTCGCCAGGGAAGACGCATTGCGCGCAGAAGTTCAAGCGCTGACCGTAGCCGTCGAGAAACTGCAAAAGACGTCACATTTATCTGTGCCGCCTCAGGGGGGATCAGCCGGGAGGACCGGAAGGACGATCCGCGACGGGTGGTCGGGACCGGTGTGGATGCGGTGCGGGCCGGCGTTGACCGTGTCCTCGTGCCGGGCGTAGACGAGCGGCCTGGGGTACCGCTTGATGTCCGTGCCCTGCACGATCAGCAGCAGCCCCTCGCCGGCCTCGAACCTGGTGCCCGAGGGGAGGATCTCGATCTCCACCTCGGTTACCTGTCCGCGCGGCACCGGGAGCGCGCGGCGGTGGGCCAGGACGGTCAGGAACTCAGTGCTGAGCTCCGGGTCAGGCTCACGGTGCGAGGCCCGCAGCCAGCCGACGGCGACCGGGCCGTCCTCGAACTGCGCGTAGTAAGGAAACCCGATGACCGCGCCGTCACGGCCGGTCTTGAACAGCGCGGCGAACAGGTCGAGGTCGTCTGCCTGGGGCGCCTCGACGTGCAGGATCAGGCGGGTGTGCCCGACGACGTCGACGGGCTCGGCGAAGGTCACGGTGAACCGGGCATCCACCGGCCCCGGGGCGCTGCCCAGCGAATCGTACTCCGCCACGGAGGCAGCCGCGGGCACCTCAGGATGCAGCGCGCCCTTCGCCGCGTCCAGGTACCAGGACTGGTACCGCGTCTCCCTAGGCGGCCAGTCCCGGGCGGTACGGCGGGTGCCGCGGTAGTAGCGCTCCCGTACCTCCATCCGGACCCGCGGCCAGTCCAGCACGCCGCGGTCGACGCCGCGCAGGAACTGGTCGAAGAACGCCCGCTGGCGCTCGACGTTCTCCGGGTCGTAGTAATACCCCCACTTCTTGCGGCCGTGCACGTCGAGCCACTTGTGCTCGGAGGAGATCCTGCGGAACCCCTCCAGCGTGCCGCGGGAGTGCAGGCCCTGGTCCGACCAGCTGGCCACGACGAACGCGGGCACCCGGATCTCTTCGAGCCGGGCGGCCTTGGATGCCCAGAACTCGTCGAACCACGGGTGCCGGGCGGTCTCAGCCTCCAGGTCCTCGATCATGCCGGTGCCGGCGCCCCACCGGTCCCAGATGTAGGGCCAGAAGGACGTCTCCGGGATGCCGCCGTGCCGGACGACCTCACGGTAGGTGTCGGTCCAGCCCTCCCACGGGTTGATCGCCGCCAGGTGCGGCGGGTTGAGCTCGGCCACCCGCCACTGCGTCTGGGTCAGGTACGACACCCCGGACAGCCCGACCCGCCCGCTGCTCCACGGCCGCGTGCCCGCCCATTCGATCAGGTCCGCGTACGCCCTGGCCTCCTCCGGAGAGAGGTACGTCGCCGGCCCCTCCGAGTACCAGGTGCCCGGGATGTCGGCGATCACGATCGCGTAGCCGTGCCGGACCCAGTACTCGGGGTCGGGCGCCTCGAACGTCGTCAGCGGGGAGTTCCACTCCGGTCGCACGCCGCTGCCGGGGTAAATCTGGCCGATGGGAGCGGGGTTGTGCTTGCCGTAGGGCGACCAGGCCACGATCGGCGCCGCAGCCCCGCCGCCTGCCGGGCGGTAGACGTCCGCCCAGATCGTCGCGCCTGAGCCGGTCAGGACCGCCACGTCACGGTCGATCACCATGCCCGGCCTGGCCTCGGTGCGTGGCCTGGGTGGCCGCCCGGCCCGCGACGCGGGCGTGCTGCGCGGCCCGCGGAACAGGTACCCGTTCCCGCTCAAGGCCGGCCGTTCCCCAGCTCAGGCCCGGACCGGGTGAGCGACATCTCCTCGGCAACCATGCTGTCCTCGCTGACCGATCCCGGCAGGGAAGCGCCCTCCCGGCCCGGGATCACCGGCTCATCCACCCATGAGCCAGTATGAGCGAGCCGGCAGCCCCGGAGCCACCGATCGTCTACGTCGACAACGACCCCATCGTGCTGGCCCACGCCCGGGCGCTGCTGACCAGCGCACCGCAAGGCGCCACCGGGGACCTCGACGCCGACGCCCGCGATACCGCCACGATCCTCGCTGTCGCGGGTTGACCGCAAAATCACTGGACGCTGTTCACCTCCCCTGAGCACGATCAGCACATGGAGATACGCATCCAGTGCTTGTGCATCGACACCACCGACCCGGCCCGGATCGCCGGCTTCTGGGAGTCCGCGCTCGGCTGGCGCCGCACGTCTGAGGGGGAAGACCAGGTCTGCCTTGAGCCGCCCGAGGGCAGCCCGGAGGACGGCATCGCCCCCGACCTGGTGTTCCTTAGAGTTCCCGAGGGCAAGGCCATCAAGAACCGGCTCCACCTGGATCTCCGCCCGGCCGACCAGTCCGCCGAAGTCGCCCGGCTGGAAGCACTCGGCGCCCGGCAGGTCAGCATCGGCCAGGGCGATGTCAGCTGGGTGGTCATGGCCGACCCGGATGGTAACGAGTTCGACGTGCTCCAGCCGCTGACCCCGGCTGAACTGCCTCCCGGGCACGACGCTCTTGGCCGCCGGCGCGCGCTACCATCACCCCATGTCTGATCAGACCGGGAAGACGGTCCCGGATGATGCCGCCCGGGCAGAGGTGCCGCGACTTGACACCCGGCACGCGCACTCGGCCCGGGTGTACAACTACTGGCTCGGCGGCAAGGACAACTACGCCGCCGACCGGGAAGCGGCCGAAGAGGCGATCGCCGCCAACCCCGGCATCGTCACCGACGTGCGGGCCAACCGGGCGTTCCTGGCCCGGGCGGTGCGGTTCCTGGCCGCCGAGTGCGGCATCCGCCAGTTCCTGGACATCGGCACCGGGCTGCCCACCGCCAGCAACACCCATGAGGTGGCCCAGGCAGTCGCTCCCAGCGCGCGGATCGTCTACGTGGACAACGACCCGGTGGTGCTGTCGCACGCCCGGGCGCTGCTCACCAGCACCCCTGAAGGGGCGACCGCCTACCTCGACGCCGACCTCCGCGATACCTCCGCCATCCTCCAGGCGGCGCGGCAGACGCTGGACTTCGGGCAGCCCGTCGCGCTCATGCTGCTGATCATCTTGCACCTGATCCCCGACGCCGACGACCCCTACGGCATCGTGGCCGCGCTGATGCGGGCACTGCCGGCCGGCAGCTACCTCGTGCTGGCCCACCCGGCCAGCGACATCCGCGCGGCCAAGATGGCGGAAATGACCAGGCGGGTCAACGAGCGCATGAGCGGGCCGAAGGCCACCATGCGCGACCACGCCGCGGTCACCCGCTTCTTCGACGGGCTGCACCTGCTCGAGCCGGGCGTGGTCCAGCCCCAGCAGTGGCGGCCAGACCCCGGCTCCCTCGCCCCGCCCCAGGTAACAGCCTGGTGCGGGGTCGCCAGGAAACCGTGACGCATCGCCTTTGCCCGGTCAGGGCGTTAGCTGTCCATGGTGTAACCACGCTCGGCGTAAGGGAATCCCTCGAGCTCCAGGCGACTGGCCCCCGCTGCCAGAGGGGCAGCCAGGTAAGCGCGGATCTCGGTGATCAGTCCCGTACCCGGATCGAACTCGTACCATTCGGCACCTCGTGCCAAGGCCCCCGCCCGGCGGACTGTCCACTCGGTAACGGCGCGGTTGCTGCCGGCATCACAGATCACCTGATCGATGCTCCAGCGGGATCCAGAATCGTCCGCCTGCGCCATCAGCGCAATCCTCTGCCCGGTCAGGTTGGGAGCGGGTTTACCAGGCCGGGTTCCGGGCCAGCAGCCTGCCATCCGGCTGACTCCTGCATGGCCAGCCCTCGGGCGAGGGCGAGCAGCCCGTGGGCGATGTCGGCCTGGTCGCCGTCGATGATCCCCGCGACGATGCAGCGCCGGACCCGGTGCACGATGAACTCCCTGGTGGAACCCACACCACCGAACGGGAGCGTGTTTCACCCGGTCCGCCAGCCAGCGCGCCCCGGCGGTCAGCCGGTGAGCAGCAGCGTCTTCGCCACGGTGCGACGTGCCTCGATGGCCTCGTGCGCCTTGGCCGCTTCGGTCAGGGGGAGGGTCTGGCCGATGAGCGGGACGATCCGGTGCCCGGCGAGCTGCCCGAGGACGTCCTTCATCAGCCGGGACCGGTCGCCCGCGCCGTACTGCAGGTCGCGGATGGTGTTCACCCGGATCTGCCGGCGCGACGCCGCGCCCTGGTCGATGCCGGCGAAGGAGCCGCTCGGCGACCCGTGCGCGGAGAAGCGCCCGCCGTCTGCTATGAGGTCGAAGGCCGCGGCGCCGATCGCGCCGCCCACGCCGTCGAGGACGACGGCCGGGCCCGCGCCGCCGGTGCCCTCGAGGACGGCGGCGGCCCAGTCCGGCCGCCCGTAGTCGACGGCGGCGAGCGCCCCCGCACGGGCGACGGCCGCCAGCTTCGCCTGTCCCCGCGCGGCGCCGATGACGTTCGCGCCCTGGGCCGCGAGCAGCTGGACAAGCAAGATCCCCATGCCGCCGGCCGCACCGAGCACCAGCACCCACTCGCCGGGCCGCGGGCCGCAGACCTCAAGCATCCGCAGCGCGGTGGTCCCGTCATGCAGCACGGCGGTCGCGTCGAGCAGGTCAACATCACCGGGCACAACGACGGCATGCTCAACGTCGGCCACCGCGAGCTGGGCGTAGCCGCCCGTCCCGCCGGGCCCGCCGGTGTGCGCCGCCACCGTCCGGCCGAGCCATTCCGGGCTCACCAGGTCGCCGACCGCGATGACTTCCCCGCCCACCCCGTTACCTGGCACGTACGGCGGCTTGACGGGGAAGTAGCCGGCGCCCGCCCCCGAGCGGATCATCGTGTCGACGAACAGGACGTCGCAAGCCGCCGCGGCGACCAGCAGCTGCTCCGGCCCCGGCGCCGGGTCGGGCAGGTCGGCGACCTGCAGCACGTCCGGCGGCCCGAAGCGGCGCACTTCGATGGCACGCACGCCGTCAGGCCACGTCGCTGGCGCCGGCGGACCCGATGTCGCGCGCCGCGAAGCCGGGATGGTCCGGGTCGATGTTGAACGAGACGACCCGGCGCGGATGGATCCCCTGGCCTCCGATAGGAGCCTGGCGGCCTCGATGGAGACCGAGGTCTGATGCGCGATGCTGATGAGGAAGTTCAGCTCGGAC
>DASWAE010000050.1:0-30957 GCA_036391275.1 Trebonia sp. | reverse complement strand
TAAGCGGGAAGCACGCTTCAAGATGAGGTCTCCCACCACCACGAGTGGGTAAGGCCCCCAGCCAGACGACTGGGTTGATAGGCCGGAAGTGCAAGCACGGCAACGTGCTCAGCTGACCGGTACTAACAGGCCGAGGGCTTGGCTACACACTTACACTTTTGCATCGCGTTCACTGTGCGGTTCCCGAGCTGCGGCCGGGAGCCTCTTGGCCCGACAGTTCAATAGAGTTCCCGGCGGCCATAGCGAAGGGGAAACACCCGGTCCCATTCCGAACCCGGAAGTTAAGCTCTTCAGCGCCGATGGTACTGCGAGGGAGGCCTCGCGGGAGAGCAGGACACCGCCGGAACACACGTCAAAAGAGGGCTGACCCACCTGGGTCAGCCCTCTTTTGTTTTTGCGTGCCTGTTGCCAGCGCCCCCGCTCCCTCCCAGGCCGAAGGCCAAGAGCACTGATGCTCCATTCAGCCAGACCGGTGACCGCACCCGTCGCATCTCTTCCCGGCGGCTCCCCGTACCATCGCCGGTCGGCCGACACTGGCGGCGAGCGCGGCGAAGACGGTAAGCGCTGACCGTGAATCACTCGGCGGCCTTGGCCGACTTCCGCGCACCCTGCGAGCGCAGCCACCCGACCAGAGCCTCACGGCCGGTGTCCAGGCCATCGGCTGCGTCCAACGGGGTGTTCTCACCCCATGACGGGGTGCCGTTCAGCTCGGCGCCCAGAGCAAGCAGGTACTCGGCCATCCGGCGCTGGCCACCGTGGCAGGCCTGCCAGAAAGCGTCGGTGAGCTGCTGCTTGCTCGGCGGCGAGGCGGCGAGCAGTTCTTCTGCCCGCGACCTCATGCCCAGCGCCGCCGCGTGCCACAGCCGGTCAACCCGTGCCCCGCGCTCCACCAGCAAGCGGGCCACCTGCCAGCACCCGTACCCAACCGCGTCATCAAGCGGGGTGCCGCCCGCGATCGAGGCGCCGGCGGCCTCTATATCGGCGCCGCCGTCAATCAGCGCCCGGGCCACTTCCACGTCGTCGCTGCTCGCCGCCCAGTGCAACGGCGTTTCCGCGTGCCAGCTTCCCTCCACCGGGGCGTCAGGATCAGCGCCCGCCCCGATCAGCATGGCGACCACCTCTGGCCCGTGCGGGAAGAATCCCGGCCAGTCCGCCGCCGCGTGCAGCGGCGTACCCGAGCCGCCCTTGTCATCCACGAGGCGCGCGGCGGCCAGGCCCGGATGCTCGCGCAGCAGTTCGGCCAGCGACCCGAGCTCACCAGCATGGATCGCCGCCACCAGCGCCTGGGCGACCGGATCACTGCGCGACAGCCTCAGCTCCCGCCCACCGGTGCCCTCCGCAGCCCTGTCCTCAGGCATGACGGCCGCCTTCCCCTCACCGAGCAGATATCCCTGTGGGCGAGCGTATCCCTGCCTGAGGAGTACAGCCAGGCTCGTAACGGCGAGCAATAGGTCAGCAGCAGGGTTGCAGTGATGAGAACGGCGGAAGCGGGCGTCGGCGACGGCGGGCGGTTCGCCTCCTTCGAGCTCACAGAGCCGGCCAAGGCGGACCTGCCAGCGCTAGGCCGACGGCGCCTGAGCCGGCGCAGCCGCCGCCGCCTGGCCCGGCGCGACCGGTGAGGTATAACGCCGGAAGGCCGGGAACGCCACCAGGACGGCGCCGACCGCCGCGACGCACGCCAGGCCGCCGGACGCGAGCGAGAAGCGGACGCTGGTCACGGCCGCGACCGCGCCGGAGCGCAGCTGACCGGTCGGCGGCCCCGCCGCATACGACAGCAGCTCGATCCCCGCCATCCGGCCGCGCAGGTGATCGGGGATCGACTGCTTCCACATCGCGTCGCGGAACACCGCGCTGCACTCGTCGCTCCCGCCCGCCACGGCCAGGCAGCCCAGGGCGACCCAGACGTCGGGCGCGAAGCCGACCAGGGCCATCGCCAGCCCCCAGCCGGAGGCGGCGAGCGCGATGGCGAGCCCGTGACGGCGGACGCGCGGCATCCAGCCGCTCGTCGCGGACACCGCGAACGCGCCCGCGGACGGCGCCGCGAACATCAGCCCGGTCGACCACGGGGCGTGCAGCTGCGCGGCGAGGAACGGCAGCATCGCGTTCGGGTAGGCGAAGGTCATCGCGGACAGGTCAGCCAGGTAGGAGCCGAGCAGGTCACGGCGGCCGACCGCGTACCGCAGGCCGACGAGGATCTCCCGCAGCGCCGGGCCTTTGGCCAGCGCGCCGGAATCCTCCGGTGACGACTCCTCCAGCGCCGGCGGCAGCGGCGGCAGGCGGCTCAGCATGACGAACGAGACCGCGAACGCCGTCGCGTCCAGCGCGTAGACCAGCCAGGGGCCAGGCGCGGCGGCCAGCACGCCGCCGAGCGAGGAACCGACGAGGACGCTCGCGTTCGTGGACAGCGACATGATCGCGGCGGCCGCCGTCAGCTGCGCGCGCGGCACCACCCGCGGGGTCGCCGCCTCGAACGCGGGCCGCTGCAGCGACGCGATCGCCATCATCAGCCCCGCGATCACGTACAGCGGCCACAGCAGGGGATGCGGCAGCAGCGCGTTGAGCAGCAGCAGCACCGCGCACGCGGCGAGGCCCGGCTCCGACCACCGCATCAGCGCCCGCCGGTCGAACCGGTCGGCGAGCACGCCCCCGTACAGCCCGAACACGACGAGCGGCACCAGCTCCGCGAGTCCGAGGGTCCCCACCACCAGCGGCGACCCGGTGAGCCGCTGCGCCTGCACGAGCAGTGCGACCTCCGCCGCCTGCGACCCGAGGTACGCCACGGTCCTGCTGGTGAACATCGCCCGGAACCCGGCCGCCCCGCGCCCCCGCAGCGGCGTCACGTCCGGGACCAGCACCGACCAGCTCGCGTTCCTCGCCGACATCACCCGCGACGGTATCAGCCCGCATGTCCGCCGCCGAGTCAATATTGATCCAGAACGGGCGCGTGCTTCGCCCGATATGCCCGTCTCCCGCACAGGCGCCCAGGCCAGATAGGGTGCGCTGTGTGACAGCGAGCCCAGTACCTCCCCGCGACACCGAGTTCCCGACCCTGGCCGACATCCACGCGGCGGCGCTCCGCCGCCTGCCGCAGAACGCGGCGACGTACCTGGAAAGCGGCGCGGGCACGGAGCAGACGCTGCGCGCCAACCGGGAGGCGTTCAGCCGCTGGGTGATCAGGCCGCGCCCGATGACCGGGGTCAGCGACCCCAAGACGAACACCGAGCTCCTCGGCATCGCCCTGTCCGTCCCGGTGCTGACCGCGCCGTTCGGCGGCGACGCCCTCCTCGACCCGGACGGCCAGCAGGCCGTCGCCCGGGCGAACGCCGCCGCCGGCATCGCGTCGATCGTCCCCGAGGTCGGCAGCTTCTCCTACGAGCAGGTCGCCGCCGCGGCCCCCGCCGCCGCCAGGATCGCCCAGCTGCACCCGTACGACTCCTTCGACGCGGTCGCGGCCCGCGTCAAGGCGGCGGGCTACGAAGCCCTGTGCGTCACCGTGGACTGCCCGATCGTCGGCTTCCGCGCCAGGAACCGGTCGGCTCGCCTGGGCCTTGACCCGGTGATCTGGAGCGGCAACGTCACCAGTGACGGCGCGCCGAACGTCGCGTCCACCTTCGCCGCGCGGGTCGCGCCCCCCTGGACCTGGGACCAGCTCGCCGAGGCGACCGCCCGCCACGGGCTGCCGTGGATCGCCAAGGGCATCCTCAGCGCCGAGGCGGCGGAGGCGGCCATCGGCGCGGGCGCGTCGGCGGTCATCGTCTCCAACCACGGCGGCCGCCAGGTCGACCCGGCCCCGGCCAGCCTGGACATGCTGCCCGAGGTCGCGGCGCAGGTCGCCGGCCGCGTCCCGGTGCTGCTTGACAGCGGCGTCCGCACCGGCGCCGACGTCTTCCTCGCGCTGGCCCTGGGCGCGTCGGCCGTGGTCATCGGCCGTCTCGCCGCCTACGGCCTGGCGGCGGCGGGCGAGCGCGGCGTCCGCCGCGTCATCGAGCTGCTCACCGAGGAACTGCACATCCTGATGACCCTGGCCGGCGTCCCGGCCATCGCCTCGCTGAGCAGGGACACGGTCGCCCCGCGGTAGGGACGGCGCCTGCCGCTAGCGGCCGTCCGGGGCGCCGGCGGCGAGCCAGGCGTCGAAGGTGGTCGCGCCGAGCCAGGCGTTCTCGCCGGGCAGCAGCGCCTCGCCGGCCATGTCGGTGCCGAAGGCGCCGCGCCAGGTCGGCACGAGCTTGACGTCCTGTCCCCGGACGGCGAAGGTGCGCCTGGCCATGTCCACCAGGTCCTGCGTCTCCGGCCCGGCGACGTCGAGCAGGTCACCGCGCGGCGGGGCGGTCGCCACCGCGGCGAGCGCGGCCGCCACGTCCTCCTGCGCGATCGGCTGCACCAGCAGCGGCGCGATCGTCGCGGTGCCGTCGCGCAGCGTCCAGCTCGCCACCATGGCCGCGAAGTCGTGGAACTGGGTTGCCCGGACGATGCTCCACGGCACCGGGCCGACGGTGACCAGGCGCTCCTGCTCCCGCTTGCCCGCGTAGTGCGGCACCCGGCGGTTGTGCTCGACGTTCACGATGGACAGCAGCACGTGGTGCCGCACCCCGGCCCGCTCCTCCGCGGCGAGCAGGTTCCTCGTCGTCGTGCCGAAGAAGTCGACGATCTCCGCCTCGTTCTGCGACCCGTTGTTGATCACGTCGACGAGCGCGTCGCAGCCGTCCAGCGCCTCCGCCAGGCCGGCGCCGGTGTACGCGTCGGCGCCCGCCCGGCGGCTGAGCGCGGTCGCCTGGTGACCCGCTCGCGCGAGGGCCTCGATGGTGAGCCGCCCGATCCGGCCGGTGCCGCCGGCGATCGCGATCCGCATGAGGTCTTCCTCTCTGTCAGTCGATGAGAGCTACGCTAGCGGCTCGCGGCACCGAGGCTGACCGTCGCCTGGGTCTCCCACTGGTAGGCGTACATCCGCCGGCCGGGCCGCCACCCCGGCCGCCACCACCAGTGGTCGCGCATGTCACCCAAGCTGCGCCCGCGCCAGTGCCGCCGGGACGGCGTTGCTAGCGTAGGCATACATGGCTAGGACTATCGCGACATCCACCGTGGTCAGCGCCGCCGAGCTGACCGAGTTCATCAAGGTCCGGCACCACGCGATCGTGATCACCACGCGGAAGGACGGCAGCCCGCAGGCGTCGCCGGTCACCTGCGGCGTGGACGAGGCGGGCCGGATCGTGATCGCGACGTACCCGGAGCGCGCCAAGACGCGCAACGCCCGCCGCGACCCGGAGCACGTCAGCGTGCTGTTCCTGTCCGATGACTTCGGCGGTCCCTGGGTCCAGGTCGACGGCACCGCGGAGGTCCTCGACGTGCCCGAGGCGGTGGAGGCCCTGGTGGACTACTTCCGCTCGATCTCCGGCGAGCACCCCGACTGGGCCGAGTACCGCGAGGCCATGGTGGCGCAGGGCAAGTCCCTGCTCCGGATTACCCCCGTCCGCTGGGGTCCCGTCGCCACCGGCGGCTTCCCCGCCCGCCTCGCCGGCTAGCGGGCTCCGGCCGGGGACGGCGCTTCCTCGAGCCACAGGTGCTCGAGCCCGCGCAGCACGGTGTTCGGCCGCCACTGCGGCTCGCTCGCGAGCAGCCGGGGGAGCAGCGGCAGCAGCTGCCGCAGCGCGGTGGCCGCCTCGAGCCGGGCGAGCGGCGCGCCGAGGCAGAAGTGGATGCCGTGACCGAACGAGAGGTTGCGCTGCCCGTCACGGGTGACGGAGAACCGCTCCGCGTCCGCGCACAGCGCCTCGTCGCGGTTGGCCGCCCCGAGGAGCAGCAGCGTGAAGGAGCCGGCTGCGATCGTTGTGCCCGCTATCTCCGTTGAGCGGAGGGCGAACCGGCTGACCATCTGCACCGGCGGAGCGCCGCCGCGACGGCGGCTCGCTCATCCGCGCCTCCCGGCCCTGTCCGGCAGCCCAGCTTTCCCGTCAAGTATCGCAGCGGACGCGGCGACGTCAATGATGAAACATGACGCTCATTACCACAAACGACGTCGTCATGTTAAGATGACGTACATGACTGCGCTTCTCGATGAGCAGCCCGCTCCCGGCCCCGCGCGCAAGGTCACGATCAGGCAGCTGCAACAGCACGCGGCCAAGGTCATCGACGAGCTGGCGGAGGCCGAGGAGATCGGTGAGATCACCCGGCGCGGGCAGGTCATCGCCCGGCTCATCCCCGTGTCGCCCGCCGAGCGGGCGTTCGCCGAGCTGCTTGAGCGCGGCGAGGTTATCCCGGCGAAGAACCCGGCCGGCCTGGCCGGGTGGACGCCGCTGCCGGCGGCGGAGGACAGGGTGCCGCTGTCCGACGCGCTCATCGCGCTGCGCGAGGAGGAGCGCGATTGATCTACTTCGACACCTGTGCGCTGCTCAAGCTCATCCGGTCCGACGCGCAGAGCGGGGCGCTCGGCGCGTTCATCAACGCGCGCCCGTCAACCCGCTGGTTCACCTCCGAGCTGGCGCGGGCCGAACTGGCCAGGACGGTGCGCCGGGTCAATCACGATGACCGCGGGCGGCTCGCCGACGCGGCGCGGCTGCGCGCCGAGCTGAGCCACGCCGAGCGCCTGTGGGAGCGGCTCGACCTCATCGCGGTCAGCACCCGGGTGCTCACTGAGGCCGCCGCCATCGAGCAGCCGTTCCTGCGCACCCTTGACGCGATCCACCTGGCGGCGGCTGGCTCACTGCGAGCGAGCCTGTCGGCGTTCGTCACCTACGACAAGCGGCTCGCCGCGGCGGCCGGCGAGCTCGGCCTCCCGGTCCTGTCGCCCGCCTAGCCTGACCTGAGCGGGCGCAGCGACAGGGCGCTCGCCAGCGCGACCGCGAGCAGCGCGGCCGCGAACGCCGCCACCGGCAGCCAGCCGCCGCGCGCGTAGCACACGCCGCCCGCCGACCCGGCCACGCTGCTGCCGATGTAGTACAGGCACAGGTACAGCGCCGACGCCTGCGCCGGCGCTACCCGGGCGCGCGCGCCAACCCAGCCGCTGGCCACTGAGTGCGCCGCGAAGAACCCCGTGGTGGTCAGCACCAGCCCGGCCAGGATGCAGGCGAGCGAGGCGGGCAGCGTCAGCGCCACGCCGCCGATCGTCAGCGCTACGCCCGCCGGGAGCACCACGTGCCGCCCGGCCCGGTCCGCGAGCCGCCCCGCCATCGTCGAAGACCACGTGCCCGCCAGGTACACGGTGAACAGCGCGCCGATGACGCTCGCCGGCAGGCCGAACGGTGCCGCACTCAGCCGGAACGTCAGGTAGTTGTACACGGTCACGAACGCGCCCATCAGCGCGAACCCGATCACGTACAGCCGCAGCAGCCCGGTGTCGGCCAGGTTGCCCGCCAGCGTCCGTGACAGCTCGAGCAGCCGCGGCCTGGCGGGCGTGAAGAACCGCTGCCGCGGCAGCACCGCGGCGAACGCGACCGCGCAGCCGAGCGACAGCGCGCCGACCCCGGCGAGCGCGACCCGCCAGCCGCCGTGCTCGGCCAGGACGCCCGCGATCACCCGCCCGCCGAGCCCGCCGATGGCGTTGCCCGCGATGTACAGGCCCATGGCGCGGCCGAGGTCGCTGCCCGCGACCTCTTCCGCCAGGTAGGCCATCGCGGCGGCGGGCACCCCGGCGAGGGCGAACCCCTCGAGCGCGCGCACCCCGACGAGCGCGGGCAGCGAGGGAGCAAGCGGCGCGAGCAGCCCGAGCACCGCCGCGGCGAGCACTGAGGTGGTCATCACGGCGCGGCGTCCGAGTACCTCCGACAGCGAGCTGACCGGGATGACCGCCAGCGCGAGCGCGGCGGTTCCCGCCGACATCGCCAGGCTCGCCGCGGCGGGACCGGCGTGGAACGAGCGGGACAGCTGAGGCAGCAGCGGCTGCGGCGTGTAAAGCAGCGCGAACGTGGCCAGCCCCGCGGCGAACAGCCCGAGCCTGACCCGCCGCATGCCCGGGTCCGCGTGCCGCAGCCGCTGCGCCCGCTCCGCCGTCACCGTCACGGGACCGACGTTAAGCCGGCCGGCAGTCATTCGTCCAATGCATGTCCTTAAGGCTCTAATGTCTGATTCATGAATGCTGGCCGGCTCGTCACCGATCCGGACGTGCTCGCCGCGATCTCCCACGACGAGGCGGAGTGGGCGCCGGTCGGCCAGGCCGTGGCGGCGGTACGGGCGCGGAGCGAGGACGAGGTGCGTCACGTGGTGCGGACCTGCGCGCAGTTGGGCGCGCCGGTCGTGCCGCGCGGGGCGGGCACCGGGCTGTCCGGCGGCGCCAACGCCATCCGCGGCTGCGTGTCCGGCGAGCACGGCATCGGCCTGCTCAAGCGGGACGGCATGCGCCGCGAGCTCGACCCGGGCGCGCTGGCCATGCAGGAAGCGGTGTGCCGCGCGCTCGACCCCCGCGGCATCTTCAACCCGGGCAAGGGCTGATCCGCGCGGATATCCCGTTGCCGCTGGCGACTGCCCCGAGGAAGCTAGCGCCCATGGCCATGCACGCCGGCGTGGGCCTTCCAGCAGGCCATGGGGCTGGTCTGGTACTACGCGGAGAGCAACCCGGTGATGAGCCGGCTCGGCCGGGTCACCCTGGACCGCATCACCGGCGACGCCTGAGTCAGGCGGGCGGCCCCGCCTCGATCCGGCGCCGTACCTCGGCCAGCCCGGCGGGGCCGCGCTCGATGCTCCACCAGCTCTCCACCCACCAGGTGGCGCCGGCCGCCGCCCAGGGTCCCGGGTCGGGCGGGTCGAGCTGGACGAACTCCCCGGTGCTGTCGGCCTCGAGCACGACATCGTAGGGCGCCCCGGCGACCCCCGCGGCGGCGCGCAGCGCGCTCACCTCGGCGACCACCGAGGCGAGCTCGTCTGGCCCGGACAGCTTGCGCCAGTCCCCGTTGTCGTTGATGGCGGGCAGCAGGCCGTCCCAGCGCGCGGCCCGGGCCAGCGACGGCTGGGTGTCCCGGCCGGCGACCCGGACCCCGACCACCCACACCGGCGGGCGCGGCCGCTGCACGGGCGGGTCGGGAAGGTTGAAGTCGGTCGGCCGCGCGCGGTAGTGCTTGCCGTCGTAACTGAACGGCTGGCCGCGCATCAGCCCGTCGTAGACGGCCAGGCACTCATCCAGCTTCTCCACCCGGGCGCGGCGGCCTTCGTCCGGCTCGAACGCGGTCCAGCCCTCGTGCACCGCGCCGAGCCCCACGCTCATCACCGCCCGGCCGCCGCTGAGCCGGTCGACGGTGCCCACAGCGGACGCGAGGTCCCAGGGCCGCCACCGCGACGCCGGGGTGAGCAGCGTGCCGAGCCGGATCCGCTCCGTCGCCATCGCCGCGGCGCCGAGCACCACCCAGGCGTGCTCGCCCCACACCGCCTCCCAGGTGAAAACGGCGTCCCAGCCATGCCGCTCACCGAGCGCGGCCAGCTCCGTGAACTCACGCGGGCTCGCGTACGGCACCACGAAACCGAATCGCATAGGGGGACTCTAGAAGCCGCCACCGACATTCGCGCCGAAGCGCCGCCAGTCATCCACAGCGGCACCCTCGGCCCATGCGATGACGCCGCCGAGTTCGCGTACGCGCTGGACTTCATCCTCGACGGCCTCGACCGGCTTCAGGGCAGCGCGACAAGATGACACACGCCGGGACAGGCAAGAAACGGCCCGCCAGCCGAGAATTCGCAGCTAGCGGTCCCGGGGATTTCTTTATGGGCCCGCAGGGCCAGGCGCCGACGTTTCCAGCGTCGTCACGAGGGGTGCGGGCGTTGCTCTCACGTCGGGTGCGGGTCCAACTGCAGCCTGGCGGGCTCACGGGTTACTGGGTGTCGTCGTTGGTGATCACCACCTTGCCGAACGGACTCTGCCGCTCATAGAAGCGGAAGGCGTCGAGTGCTTGGCTGAAGGTGAACTCCTTCGCCACGACTGGACGCAAGAGCCCCTTGGTGATCGCGTCGTTCATGCTCTCGAACTGCGAGCGGCTCCCGGTTGCGATCACACGTAGGGTTCCGGAGGAGTAGAACAGCATCGTGCTGTCCACCGGTTCGATGCGTTCCTCGGCGAGGAAACCGACGAATGACACGTCGCCGCCGAGCCTGATGAGCTGCAGCGACTGGTTAAGGCGCCCGACCACGTCGACGACGACCCGGTCGCCGACGCGGTACCGCTCGACCCCTTCGCCGGGATTTCGCCACGTCCTGGCGCCGGGATGGGATCCTGCCGCAGGCTGAGCCCGGCGACGCCGTCACCGGAGCGTGCGAGGTGATAGGCGCGCATCACGTCGCACGCGCCTGGTTCGCCGCGGCCACAAGGTCGAAGTGGGTCTCCTTGGCCTGGATTAGCCCGTCCGGATTCAGGGTGATCACGTCGACTCCGTGCAGCGAGAGCATGGCGCCGTTCGCCGGGATCGTGACCGCTCCGAGTTCCAGCGGCCGGGCGAGCACTCCGCGCATCGTCGATTGCCACACGAAGAACGAGTCGCCGTAGAAGGCCTTGTCGAACTCGAAGCTCGCGGCCTGCCAGCTCGCCAGCGAGGCCGCGAACGCGGCCCGCATCGCCTCGCGGCCCTGAACAGGGGGCAGGCCTGCGACGTGCAGCTGGTAAGTGCCCTCCTCGGCGTGGCGGGCGGCGATGGCGTCAGGGTCTCTGGCCTGCCACGCCTTGTCGTACTCCGCGGCGATGGCACGGATGTCGCGCGACCCTGCCGAGGGGGTGCGGAATGGTGCGGGGTCGAAGTAGGCGACGCCCTCCACGCCGAGCCCGTCGCGCAAGGTGAAGCGGTCGACGCCATGTACCTCAAGGGGAGCGTCGCCGATCCGGCCGGTCATCAGCCACTCGATCAGTACGCCGTCGCCGGTGGCTCCCCAGCTCAGCGGCGTGATGCGGTGGTCGGCGATACCGGCGACGAGACCGGTCATGTAGCCGGGCAACTCGTCGCGCGAGAGGGCGCCGAACGGGTTGCGCAACACGCCGTCTTCGTGGAGCAGGTTCGGCCAGCGCTCGCCGTCGTGGTCACGCCAGATCGCGGCCCACGCCTCGACGAAGGCCGCCTCGTCCGATCCCGCCAGGTTCTCTGCCGTGGTCATGCCGCACATACTACTAGAAAATAAAGCACATGCAACATGTTTATGAAGTAGCAGCTTCGGATATGCTGGCGTGCATGGCGCGTCGGAGCTATGACCAGTTCTGTGCAACGGCCCGGACGCTCGACCTCATCGGCGAACGGTGGACGCTCCTGCTGGTCCGCGAGCTGCTGTCGGGGCCGAAGCGTTTCGGAGATCTGCATCGGAACCTGCACGGGCTCGGCACCGCGCTGCTCAGCGAACGCCTGCGCCACCTGCAGGATGAGGGGCTGGTGCGGGCCGTCATGCTGCCGGCGCCGGCGCGATCCGCGGCCTACGAGTTGACCGAAGCGGGTGCGGAGCTGCGGCCGATCGTAATGACCATCGCCCGGTGGGGCCTCCGGTGGGCGATCGGCGAGATGAACGAGGGCGATGCCTTTGAACCCGGTTGGGCGGTGCTCGCCCTTGAGGCGATCTTCGACCCGGTCGGCGCGGAGGACGTCCGGTGTGTGTACGAGTTCCGGATCGGCGCTGAGATGCTGCACGCTCGCGTCGACTCCGGCGAGATCGACGCGCGCTACGGCCCGGCCGAGCGCCCCGACCTCTGCCTCGCGGCCCCGGAAGCCACGTTCGCCGAAATCGCTGCGGGCCACACCACCCTGGCTGATGCCATCAAGGCCGGCACGGTCGCGGTTACCGGCGACATGGGCGCCCTGAAGGACATGCAGCGTGTCTTCCGCTGGCCCGAGCGCGCCGACCGTCGCAGCGCCGTCCCCTGAGCGGCGGATTGATCGGGTCGAGACGCCACCGATGACTGAGCCGCGTCCGCCGCGTCCTACAAGTATGGACGAGCTGGTGGCTGCGGCCAGAAACGGTGACCGGACGGCGTTCGGACGGTTGGTCGAGCCGCTGCGGCACGAACTGCAGGTGCACTGCTACCGGATGCTCGGCTCGATCGAGGACGCCGAGGACGCCGTGCAGGAGACGCTGCTGCGCGCGTGGATCCGGCTGGGTTCCTTCGAGGGCCGCGCGCCGCTGCGCGCGTGGGTGTACGGCATCGCCACGCACGCCTGCCTGGATGCGCTGCGCCGCCGCAAGGCTCGGGCGTGGCCGACTGATCTCGCCGGGCCAGCCGATCCGCGACGCTACGAGCTGGCGGCGCTCGACGTGCCGTGGCTGCAGCCCTATCCCGACCGGCTCCTCGACATCGCCGCGGCCGCTCAGGACGAGCCGGAGGCGCTGATCGTCGCGCGGGAGACGATCGAGCTGGCGTTCTTGGCCGCGATCCAGCGGCTGCCCGCACGTCAGCGCGCCGTCCTGGTACTACGCGACACGCTGGACTGGCCGGTGGCCGACACCGCCGCAGCGCTCGACATGAGTCCAGCGGCGGTCAACAGTGCCTTGCAACGCGCGCACGCCACCCTGGCCGCGCACCTCCCGGGCGAGCGCAGCCAGTGGCAGGGTTCGCCGACCGCGGCCGAACGCACGACTCTGCAGCGGCTGATCACAGCATGGGAAAGCGCCGACACCACCGCGCTGGTCGCTTTGCTGCGCGAGGATGCGACGTTGATCATGCCGCCGGGCACCACCTGGTTCGCCGGCCGCGCCGACATCGGCACCTTCCTGACCGAGCACGTGCTCGGCGAGATGGGCACCGGTTGGCGCCTGTCCGCGACCGCCGCCAACCGCCACCCGGCCTTCGGCCTCTACTGGCGCAGACCCGGCCACGACGAATTCCACGCGTTCGCGGTCGGCGTGCTCGACATCGAGGGCGACAGTGTCGCCGAGATCGCCCTGTTCCAGCAGCCCGACCTGCTCGACCTCTTCGCGCTGCCCGCCACGCTGCCCGATCCGGTTCGACACCAGGTCTCCGGTGCGGTTACCGACGCGCTGCCGCCGTCGCGGTGATGGACACCGCACGAGTGCGGTCGTGGACGGTGCTGCTGCAACCCGGCGACGTGCTGGACTACCGACCCGAGGATTGGGCTGACACGCTGTTGGTCATCGACTGCGGAGAGCTCGAAGTGGAGTGCCGCAGCGGGCAGCGCGCCCGATTCGGTGCCGGAGCGGTCCTCACTCTCGCCGGGCTGCCCCTGCAGCGGCTGCGCAACTGCTCCGCCGAGCCGCTGGTCCTGCGCGCGGCCGCCCGCCAATCTCGACGCTGAGCCGGCCGGCCGCCGACGGCGCCGATGACTGACCGGCCCCCGCTGCGTCACATGGGTGAACCCACTGAACAATCCGACGGGACGCCTCGTAATGACGATCCATCGTTGGCGGGCCTTCACGGTCCTCGCTGTCGCCTACTTCATGACTACCGTCGGTCTGACCATCGTCAACGTTTCGCTGCCCACCATCGGCCGCGACCGGCCGCCGACGGTTGTTCCTGATCGGCCTGGCACTGTTCACGGCGGCGTCGCTGGCCGCGCACCGCGCCGCGACGCCGACTCCGCCACACCCACCCCGGCGCTCGCGACCTGCGGCCGATGACCACCCACAAGGAGACAGAATCATGACCACACCCACCAGCACGCTGACCGGAAAGACCGTGCTCGTCACCGGCGCCAACCGTGGCC
The DNA here is from genome assembly GCA_036391275.1 of Trebonia sp. GTDB lineage: Bacteria > Actinomycetota > Actinomycetes > Streptosporangiales > Streptosporangiaceae > Trebonia. The sequence goes on along the minus strand of DASWAE010000050.1, from coordinate 17,350 downwards.
TCGGACACGCACTCGTCCAGCAAGCCCTGAGCCGGGGAGCCGGCCGCGTCTACGCCGCCGCCCGCCACGCCAGCGAACAGTCCGACCCGCGGATCACCCCGCTGCGCCTGGACACCACCGACCCGGAACAGATCCAGGCCGCCGCCGCAGCGATTCCTTCACTTGATGTGCTTATCAACAACGCCGGCGTGTCGCTGGTCGATGACCTGAGCAACATGTCGGTGATCGAAGCGCACCTCGCGGTCAACCTGTTCGGCACCTACCGTGTCACCCAAGCCCTCCTGCCGCAGCTGATCGCCTCGCGCGGGGCAGTCGTCAACGTGCTGTCGCTCGCCGCGCTGGCCACCGTGCCCGTCACCCCCGCCTACGCGATCTCCAAGGCCGCCGCGTTCTCGATGACCCAATCGTTGCGGGCCCTGCTTGCCGGCCAGGGTGTCCGCGTGCACGCCGCGCTGCCCGGCCCGATCGACACCGACATGATCCGCGACTGGGACATCCCCAAGACCGACGCCGCCGGCGTCGCCGCCGCCATCCTCGACGGGCTCGCCACCGGACAGGAAGAAATCTTCCCCGACCCCATGTCCGCCACGCTCGCCCCGGCCTGGGACTGCGGGCCGGTCAAGACTTTGGAGCGTGCCAACGCGGCCGCCGTGCAGGCGCTGGCGGCGACGGCATGATCACCGAAGCGCACCCCACTATTCCGCCCTCCGCGGCCGCCGCCGGCGCAGACGCCGTGACGTCCCGCGTGCCCGGAACCACCCTGGTCGTCGGTGCCAGCCGCGGGCTTGGCCGCGGCGCCGCTGCCACGTTCGCGGACGCTGGATCGGCCGTGGTCGCCGTCGCCCGCACCGCCGAGGCGCTGCGCGAACTCGCGGCCGGCACGCCCGGCATCGAAGCCGAGGTTGCCGACGCCGCCGACCCGACCGTGCCCGGTGCGTTGTTCGACCGGTACCAGCCGACCACGGTGATCATCGTGGCCGGCGCCGCCCCGCTGATGCGCCCGCTGCACCAGCACACCTGGGAAACCTTCTCGGCGAACTGGAACCTCGACGTACGGGTGGCGTTCCAGTGGGTGCGCGAAGCGTTGCTCACCCCGCTGCAGCCCGGCGGCCGGGTCATCATCGTCAGCAGCGGGGCGGCGCTTGCCGGATCTCCGCTCAGCGGCGGCTACGCCGGGGCGAAGGCAACCCAGCGGTTCATCACCGGCTATGCCCGCGAGGAATCTGAGCGCGCCGGGCTGGGCATCGCGTTCACCGCGGTGCTGCCCCAGCTCACCCCCGCCACCGCGCTCGGCCTGCCCGCGGTGCGGGCCTACGCCGCCCGGTCCGGGCACAGCGTGGAGCAGTACCTCGCCCAGCTCGGCGAGCCGCTCACCCCGAACGCCGCCGGTGCCGCGCTGCTCACACTCGCGCGCACCCCAACGGCCGACCTGGCCGCGGCCTACCGGCTGACCGCGGCCGGTCTGACCGCGCTGACCTGACCCAGATCCCCGACACAGAGCTCCGACACAGGCTACGGAAGGGAGCAGACGATGAACCTTGACGGGCAGATCGTCCTTGTCACCGGTGCCAGCGGCGGCATCGGGCATGCGATCAGCGCGCGACTCGCCGCCGACGGCGCTACCGTCGCGCTCGGCTACAGCCGCAACCGGGCAACGGCCGAGACGCTCGCCGCCACCATCACCGCCGCCGGCGGCCACGCGGTCGCGGTCGCCGCCGATCTGGCTCCCCCGCACGGGCCCCGCGACCTGGTCCGCGCCGTCGAGCAACGGCTGGGGCCGGTCGACGTGCTGGTCAGCAACGCCGGCACCGGCACCCGGCAGGCATTCGACGCGATCGGCCTCGACGAGCTCGACGTCACGCTCGCGGTCAACCTGCGCGCGCCGTTCCTACTCGCCCAGCAGATCGTGCCCGGCATGCGTGCGCGCCGGCGCGGGCGGCTGCTGTTCGTGTCCTCGGTCGCCGCGTTCACCGGCGGCGCCGTCGGTGCGCACTACGCCGCGTCCAAGGCCGGGTTGCACGGCCTGACCCGCTACCTCGCCACGCTGCTGGCCGCGGATGGCATCACCGTCAACGCGCTCGCGCCCGCGCTGATCGCCGACACCGGCCTACTGCCCGGCGACCCCGGGCAACTCGCAGCACGGATACCGGTCGGCCGGCTCGGCCGGCCCGAGGAAGTGGCCGAACTCGCGGCCGCGATCGTGACTAATGACTACCTCACCAACCAGGTCGTCTCCCTCGACGGCGGGATGTACCCGCGATGACCGCCACCGCTGAAGCGCTGCGCTTCGACCGGCAGGCGCTCGAATTGATACGTGCCGACGTCGCGTCGATCACCGACGCGGAGATGACGCTGCCGACCCCGTGCGAGGGCTGGAACGTCGCCGGCCTGATCGCCCACATGAACCGTGAGCACACCGCGATCTGCGGCGCCCCAGCCGGCGCCTCGCCCGTCGGCACTGACTCGCGCGCGGAGTTCGCACCGATCACCGAACGCTGGCTGGCGTTCTTCTCCACGGCCGGTGACACGGTCCGCATCCCTCGGCTCGCGGCCGAGCTGCCCACGCAGACGGTGCTGGCAACCCACGCCGTGGACATGCTCATCCACCGGTGGGACCTCGCCCGCGCCCGAGGCCGAACGCCGCGCACGCCAGCAGGTCTCCTCCCCCGGGCGCACGCGGTCGCCGACCTCGTGACCGCCCCCGGCAGCCCGCTGACGGGACCTGAGGGCGTCTACAAACCCCCGATACCGGCCGCAGCAGGCAGCGACTCTTTCGACGCGCTGGTGAGCAAATACGGCCGTGACCCGAACTGGAGACAGCGGTGACCTGCACGCCACCACCAACAGTCCTGAATTCGGGCGCCTGACACGAAACGGGGAACATGATGAGGCTCGCTGTGCTCGGAGCCGCCGGCCGCACCGGAACAGCGACGGTCCGCGCCGCGCAAGGTCGCGGGCATGCCGTTGTGGCCATCGCCCGGCGCAGACTCGACGATCACCATCGCGGACCTTGCCGACGCCCTCGTCGATTTCGCCGAGGCCGACGAGCCGACCGGTGGTGTCTACGTCAGCAATTGACGTTCCCTGCGGCCGCTCACTGGCCTTGCGCCCGAGCCGACACGGTGGAACCAGGCGCCAACCAGGGCCTGGGGCTCGCGCTCACCGAGGGCCTGGCCGGCCGACTCGCACCCGGCGACGAGCCGTTCCGGGGGGACGTGCTTGAGCAAGAACCCGGCGGCGCCGTAACTAGGAGGCGACGTTTGTATGTAAGTCGTTGATAAGAAATTAGTTGGCCTTGACCGTTAGTTGACGTGCGAGAAGAATTCCGGGCGGCAGCCATCCGTAACGGCCGGGTAGCGGGGGTGATGTCATGAGGCGACTAGGAGCGATCCTGGCGCTCGGCGCTCTGCTGGGCCGGTAACCGCCGCGTGTCCGTTTTGGCCTGTCCGGGCTATGTAAACCTATTCAGCCTCGTGGTCCTGTTCGGCCCACTCAGTTCGCGGCCCTCTCCGCCCAGTCAGCCCTATCTCTCGGTGTCAATGTCGACACCGATACCCCTACTGACCGGAGGTAATGTGAAACGCTCCTTGATTGCGCTGGCCGGCGCCCTTTCGCTGGCCGCGTTCGCCCTGCCCGCCGCCCAAACGGCGCTCGCGGCCAGCGGCCCGGACTACGGGCACCCGTTCTGCGAGCAGAACGCGGTCACCTGTGCCGAGCTTAATCAGCCCATCAAGAATTACACCGGCCATGACGAGCCGTCGCTGCTGTTCTACTCGAACACGGCCGGCTCGGGCAACGACAACACCTACACGCTGCGGCTGCCGACCGACCCGCCGGCGCTGCCCCGGCAGGACGGCAGCGGCGGGACGTTCAACTTCCAGCTGCACCCGGCGTTCTGGTTCGGCATGGCGATGTGCGACGACCAGTCCGCCCCGAATCCCGGCGGCAGCTCGTTCGGCCCGGCCGTGCCCTGCGCGCCCGACAGCAACACGAACATCTTCAACAGCTCTGACCCGACGTCGGCGAGCTACATTGGGCGGCACCCGGGCACAGCGTTCATGGAGATGCAGTTCTACCCGCCGGGCTGGGCTCCCTGGCCTGCCGGCAACAGCTGTGCGGCCACCTTGTGGTGCGCGGCGCTGAACATCGACAGCCTGTCGGAGAACCTGAACACCGGCGGGGCGCTGAACCCGACGTGCGCGGCGAAGACCGGCCTGGAGTACGTGAACTTCGCGTTCATCACCAAGAACGGGGTGTCCCAGGCTCCGGCCAACCCGGTCGACCAAACGACCGCCACGTTCACGCCGAACAGGGTCAAGGACCTGTTCATGCACTCGGGCGACACCCTGAGGGTGAAAATGCATGACACGTCCAACGGTTTCCTGGTCGACATTTTCGACGCCACCACCGGCCAGTCCGGGTCGATGACGGCCAGCGCGGCGAACGGGTTCGGCGAGGTCCGGTACGCGCCGTCACCGTCCACCGACTGCACCAACATCCCGACCAACTTCCACCCGGCATACTCGACCTCCAGCGAGAACACCCGGGTGCCCTGGGCGGCACACTCCTACAACGTGGCGTTCTCCGACGAGATCGGGCACTTCGAGTACTGCAACGCCGAGACCGGCGGCGCCTGCACCACCGCGGGCGTGAACGACCCGGCCGGTGTGGACGGCGACGACGTCGGCTGCTTCAGCCCGGGTGACTCGACCAGGATCCGGGTCGGCGGCTGCCTGGGAACCGACACCGACTTCGACGGCGTGCCGTACGGGAACACCTGGCCCGGGACGTTCACCAACCCGGCCCAGGACGCCCGAGTCCACCCGTCGCCGGTCGCGTTCACCAGCCCGACCTTCAATAACGGCGCTAACTTCAGCCGGGTCGCGTTCGAGACGGACCTGCCCCGGATCGAGTTCGCCACGAAGCCGCCGTGCCAGCGGCACGTCTCCAACCCGGCGGACCCGAGCCCGGGGGCCGGGTGTGTGAACCCGCCCGTCGGCGCGACGTTCTACCCGTTCTACTCGACCAGATCGTCCGCCGGGCAGTGTGTATGGCAGCTCGGCGGGGACCACATTCCCGGCACGACGAACAACTTCGGCGGCAGCTCCGCAGCCGAGTTCGGCCCGCTGCTCCAGCTCGCCTACCCGGAGGCCAACGGGCAGCCGACAATCCGTTACAACGACTTCAGGAACATCTTGTCGTCGAACCCCTGCCCGGCCTGACAGCCAGGGGCAGGTGAACCCAGGCGGGGGACGCCCGGCGTCCCCCGCCTGTTGTCGGCCCGGCCGTGCGCGACCGCCGCGATGACGGCGTCGTGGCCCGCGTCAGGCGGTGTAGCGCCAGGGTTCTTGGACGTAGGTGCGGCCGGTGGGTGTGGTCCACACGTGCCAGCCGGGTCTGGGCTGGCTGACGGTCCAGCCGGGCATCTGCTTGACCTGGTGGCACCTGCGGGAGCGCGCGCCGGCGTTGCACGCGTCCGTCACTCCGCCTTTGTCATACGGGACCGCGTGCTCGAAGTCAGACTCGCGGGCGGGGCGGGAGCAGGGCGGCCAGGTGCACTGGTGGTCGCGGACCTGGACCAGGCGGCGCAGCCGGTCTCCGGGCAGGTAGGAGCTGACCTGATAGCGGTGATCACAGTCGTACGTGGGCACGACGTCGAACCGCACGGCCAGCGGCCGGCCGCCGGGCAGGGTGAACTCCCACGCTCCCGGTTTTCCGGGGGTGAGTGCCCAGGCGCCCGGCGGCGCGCCGGAGCGCGGTCGGGCCGACTGTGTTTCCAGCTGGTGCAGGAGCGTCTGGGTGATGGTGATGTTGACCCGGGCGGGCAGAGCGCAGCTGGCCGGGCCTGGCGGCGGGCGTGTCCCGCGTGCGGGGCGGGCGACGCCGTGGCCGATCGCGTAGCCGTGCTCGTCCACGATCGTGAGCCCCCAGCGGGAGGCGGGGGAGCGGGCGGCTGCGGCGGCGAGGTCGCGGGCCAGGGCGGGGTCCACGGGGCCGAGGAGCCGGCTGTCCCCGGCGCGCTCGGCGTGGTGTTGCAGGGTAGCCAGCGGGATGGTTACCTCGGCCAGCGGCGGGGTCGGCGGCTGGGGTTCCTCTGGCTCACCCGGGCCAGGCTCGCCGCCGGGACCCCCGCCGCCGCTGTCGCCTGCACCGGACAGGCCTGAATCGTCGCCGTCATCTGGGTGGCCGTCTTCGTCGTCCGGGCGGTGGTCACCGGGCGATTCTGCGGCGCTGGCAGCGAAGGCGATCCGCTCCTGCGCGCTGACCCCGTTGAGCAGATCCAGGTAGGCGATCGCCTCTAGGCGGCTGTTCGACAGGCCGCCGAGCGCCCCCGAATCGGCGTACCGGGCGGCCCGAGCGATGATGTTGGCGTGCCCGGCCAGGGCATCGGCCGCGGGCAAGTCACGGCCGGATAGGCCGACCGCGCCGGACTCCTCACGGAGCACCGTCACCCGCGCCCGCTTCTCCGCCTGCGTGCGGCGCCGCTCCGCGGCATCCGGTGCCACCGCCAAGGCGCCCCGCCAGGCGAGGCGCTCCACCTGCGGGTAGGTCTTCCCGGCCAGCTCGCCCAGGATCAGCGCCTCCGCCCGGACCGCCTCGTCCTCGTCCAGGGGCTCGAACAGCTGTGCAACCAGCTTCGCCTTCGCCATCGTCAAGGTCCCGTTCGCGAGAAGCCGGCCGATGCCGGGCAGCCGGGCGCCCAGCGTCCAGGCCAGGGACGCCAGGTTCCCCGCCGACACCGGGCCCATCGCCAGTGCTCCGGATATCTCATAGGTCAGCGAGTCGTCCCAGCCGTCGGGCAGGTCGGGACGGCGGCGCAGCCGCGGGGTTCCGTCGGCGTCCTCGCGGGTCATGGCGCGCAGCGCGGCGAGCTTGCCCGCCGCCGCCCACGACTCGATGGCCGCCCACTGGCGGGCGATCCCGACCAGCGCGTCCGTCTCCGCGCCGGCATACAGGTCGTCCGGCCCGGCAGCGGCCTCCAGGGCGACGGCGAGCGCGGCGGACGGGACGGCCTCGGCCCACGCCCCGCCATGATCGAATCCGGCGAGCAGCCCGGGCGGCACGGGCAGGCCAGGACCCCGGCCGGGCTGCCCGCCCGGCGGAGAACCGCCGGCCGCCTGCCAGTTCATGCCCGCCTCCGTTTCGACTAGGCGGATCTTTTGATGTGTCTAATCGAATGCTAGCGCGAATGACTGACATTCCAGCCCGAAGTACCGAGCAAAGACTGGAGTGACAAGCCTTGCGGGTGTGACCGCGCAGCAGGCGCTCCCTGCGAGGGTCAGCGCGGCCAGACCACCGGGAACAGCGGGTGGTCCATGGCGGCCCCGGCGGGCAGTTCGGCCTCCAGGCCGGCGAAGGGCGGTGAGGTGCGCCAGGGGCGCGGCGCGTGCCGGGCATCGGCGGCCAGGTAGCGCAGCGACAGGACACGCCGCCGGGATCGGAAGGGGAACCCTGGCGCCCCGTGCACGGTCAGGAAGTCGAAGAAGATCGCGTCGCCCGGCTGCAAGCTGAACCGGCGGATGCCGAACGCCTCGGGGTTGGCGTCGATATCGGGCAGCTCAGCCAGGCTCCCCTCGGGGAACCAGCGGGCCTCCTTGCTCAGGAACGTGCGAGGCATCAGCCACGGGCCGTGGTGCGAGCCGGCCACCAGCTCCAGGCTGCCGCCCTCGGGCACCGGGTCCACCGCGATCCAGGCGCTGACCCCGTGGCCGTCCACGTTGTAGTACGGCTGGTCCTGGTGCCAGGGGGTCCGCTGCGTGGTCGCGGCCTCCTTCACCAGGACGTGATCGTGGTAGAAGCGCAGCTGCGGCGTGGCCATCAGCGCCGCGGCCACCGCCGGCACCGGCGAATGCCGGGCGAGCCGCTCGATCTGCGGGATCTCCCGCCACCGGCAGAAGTCCTCGACGAAGGCGCCCGGGTCATCGGCGCCGCTGGCGACCTGGGCCAGCGGCCCGGGCCCGGCCAGCACCGCATCGATAGCGGCGGCCGCGTCCGCGACCTCCTGCTCGCTGAGGACCTGCCGGACGCACACCACGCCGTCGCGGGCGAACACCGCCACCGCTTCATCATCAGCATGCACAAGCTCCATGGGCGCACTTTAGCCCGAGTACGGGGAGCGGTACTGTCTGGCGCATGTGCGGTGATCATGAGCAGTCGGCGGGGGTACAGAGCAGCGTCGGAACCACCTACACCCTCCGGCATCCCGCCTGACCCGCGACAATCCAACCCCTAACCTCGTTTCATGGAAAGTGGAACAGCCTCCGCCAGCTGGCGCCCGGTCCCGTTGCGGCGCCGCCGGGTCGACTGGATCTTGATCGCGTTCTTCGCGGTGAACCTGTTTTTCATTACGTATTTCGTGGACATCGAGCAGCTGACGATTCCCGACCCGTCCCACTTCAGCTACCCGCTGTGGCCGCCCAGGTTCTTCGTCGACATGGTGCACAGCTACGGGAACCGCTACGACCCGCTGATGATGGCCCGGCCGCCTTTCTGGAAGATGACGATCTGGATCGACGTGATCTGGAACGGGCCGTTCTACGTCGCGGCGATCTACGCGATCGTCCGGGCCAGGGAGTGGATCAGGGTGCCCGCGCTCGTCTGGTGCGGCAGCATGACCGCGGTCGTCCTGATCATCTTGTCCGAGGAGTACTCCGGCGTGCACAAGGCACCGAACTTCGGCTTCGTCCTGGCGCTGAACTTGCCCTGGCTGCTGCTGCCGCTCGGCACGCTGGTCCGGATGGCGCGGGAGCACCCGTTCACCGAGCCGGCCGCGGCGTCCGTGCCGGTAACCCAGGCGGCCACGTGAGCCGGCCGCCGTTCGCGCGGTCATACGGGCCGTGGGCGGTCGTGGCCGGCGGGTCCGAGGGCATCGGCGCGGCGTTCGCCGCCGAGATCGCGCGCCGCGGCGTGCACCAGGTGCTGGTGGCGCGCAGGCCGGAGCCGCTCGAGCAGACCGCCGCCCGGCTGTGGCGACAGCACGGGACCGAGGTGGTCACGGTGCCGAGCTCGCGGGCAGCGTCGACCTGAACTGCAAGCCGAGCATGCTGCTCGCCCGCGCGTTCCTGCCGGACATGGCCCGCCGCGGGCACGGCGGGATGATCTTCGTCTCCTCACTCGCCGGGCTGCAGGGCGTGGCCGGCCTTGCCGCCTACAGTGCGACCAAGGCCTACCTGGTCACGCTCGGCGAGTCGCTATGGGCCGAACTGCGCCCGGCCGGCGTCGACGTGCTGACCGTGTGCGCCGGCGCGGTGGTCACGCCGGGCTACCAGGAGGCGACCCGCCGCCGGGCGCCCGGCGCCACCTCACCCGAGCAGGTGGCCGCGGCCGCGCTTGGCGCCCTCGGGCGCGGATTCCGGGTCGTACCTGGCCGATTGAACCAGGTGAGCGCGTTCGCGCTGCAGCGGCTGGCGCCGCGCCGCGCGGCGATCGCCGTGTTCGGCCGCGCCTCCGCCGCGGCGCTGAAGGACTAGTCTTACCCGGCCTCGCCAGCGGGCGAGCGGCGCGCGAGCGCGGCGAGTGCCCGTGCGGTGCGGCGTCCGCTGGTGAAGCAGGCAATGCCTAGTTCCGCAAGAAGTTCCAGGCTACGGGCGGAGGGACGCGTATAGCTGTAGATCGGTGCTTGGCCATCTGCTCGGTGATCACGATGCTCTCGAACGTGCTCAGCCCGCCGCCGCCGAATTCCTGCGGTGCCGACAGGCACCAGAACCCGGCGTCGCGCGCCTTCTTCTGCAGCGCGGCCAGGTCGGCGGCCGGGATCGCGCGGGCGTCGCCCGGCACGTTCGCCTCGACGGGCACGATCTCCTCGCGCACGAACTCAGCGATGGTGTCCGACAGCAGCTGAAGGTCTTCCGGAAGGTCGAAACCCTGGAATGACATCGGAGGTCCCTTCTGTCAGCGGCCGACGTAGTGGCCGGCCCGCGCCGGTCAGCACGATCACCCGTACATCCGGGTGAGTGCGGGCCCCGGTGAGGATCCCCGCCCATTCGTCGATCATCTCGAGGGTAAACGCGTTCTTACGGTGTGGGCGGTTGAGCAGGATCGTTCCGATCCCATCGGCGATCGTGTATTCGAGGTCCGCCATGATTTCCTCTCAATTGCCGGCGGCCGGCCGGGTGAGTCACCCGTTAGTGAGCAGCCGCGAGGGAGCTACCTCCTCAAGGTCCCGGCGCGAACTGCTTGCCGTCAACGGCAACATCATCATGCGATTGCCCCGTCACCCGCGCCCTGCCACGCTTTCCGTTTCGCGGGACGGGGACTGTGTCACGGATTGCCGGGCGCGGGAAACTGGGTCACGCCTGCGCCGACCGGAATTGCATCATGGTCGAGCGCGCCGCCCTTCTCGCGCCACATCTCGTAGGCGATCTCGCGGGTGATCTGTCCGTCGCGCAGTTCGAAGCAGTGAACCAGGCGAACGTTCATCGTGGTGCCAACCGGGAACGGCATGTTGGGCATCTCGTTGCCGACGACGTGAACCTCAGCGATCAGGTCGTCGAACACGAAGTTGCCAGCAGCGAATCGGCGCAGGTTCGTAATTTTCCGGAAGACCAGCGTGCGGAAGATCCCCAGGTAAGCGTCCTTGACCGCTTGGGCGTCGGTGTAGACCACTCCTCGGTTAGGGGCTTCCCAACAGATGTCCGGGGCGTAAAGCGCGATGGCCTTGTCCACGTCGTCCGGGTTCTCGTTGTGAAAGTGAGCTGCGACGACTTCAAGATTTCGCTGCTCGATCTCTTCCTTGGTCAGCGCTGAATCTGGGGTGAGCGGCGCCTGCTGGCTATCGTCGGTGGCCATCGTTACTGACCCCTTTCGCGAACGAACCGGTTATGAGCCAGGGCGCCAGTCGTTGCTACCGGCGTGGTCGGTGGTCCCTTCCAGGGCCCGCGGCCAGCAGCGAGGGGGCGATTTCATGACCCCACATCCTGACCGAGCCAAGTCAACGGTAGCTGACCTGCACCCGCGATTCATCGCTGCTGCCGGAGGAAGCCCCGCCTTTGCCCCCGGGCAGCACCGCACAGGCTGAGGGTGACGGCTCAGCCGCCGATGCCGTCGATGACGCTGGCCCGCAGGTAGTCCAGGTCGAAGTCGATCCCCAGGCCTGGTTCCTTGGACAGCTTGAGCTCGCCGCCGGAGTCATCGAGCGGCTCCTTCAGCAGCCGGTTGTACGAACTCAGGTCAAACCTGCTGGTCTCGACACGGTAGAAGTTCGGGACCGTGATCATCACCTGGGAGCCCGCCACCACGTTGACGGGCCCGCTCGCGTCGTGCGGGCTGACCGGGATGTAGTAGGCCTCCGCCAGCGTCGCGATCTTCTTCAGCTCACTGATGCCGCCGGTCCACGTGACGTCCGGCATCACGAAGTCCGCTAGGTGGTTCTCCAGGACGGGGATGAAGTCCCAGCGGGTGTGCAGGCGCTCGCCGACCGAGATTGCGGCGGGAACCTGCTCGCGGACCTGTCGGAGGGCGTGGTAGCTCTCTGGCGGAACGGGCTCCTCGAACCAGTCGATCCCGGCCGCGTCGTACAGCGAGCGGCACAGCCGTACCGCGGTCGGCACGTTGAAGCGGGCGTGCGCGTCGATCAGCAACTCGGTATCGGGCCCGGCCGCTTCCCGGATGAGCCTTGTCAGCTCGACAGCCGCGCGCTCGTCGGCCTTACTCAGCTGCCCGTCCAGGTAGCGGTCGTTGAACTGGGAGGCCTGGCGGGTATGCGGGAAGGGGTCGAACTTGATCGCGGAGTGGCCGGAGGCGACGATCCGGCCGATCTCCTCGGCCACTCCTCCCGGCGAGGTGAACTTGCTCTGGTCCGGGTGCGTGTAGAGCGGCACGGTGTCCCGCACGGGGCCGCCGAGCAGCTCATAGACCGGCACGCCGAGCGCCTTGCCACGGATGTCCCACAGGGCGATGTCGAGCGCGCTGACCGTCTCAGTTACCGCGCCCCGGCTCCCCATGTAGGTGAACGCCCGGAACACCTTGTGCCAGGTGTCCTCGATACGGGTGGCGTCGTCCCCGGCCACCAGGTCCCCGACCTGGCGGAGCAGTGCCGCGAGCGCCCGGTTGGCGGACGGCGTCGTGGTGGTGATCTCTCCCCAGCCGGTGATGCCCTCGTCCGTGCTCACCTCGAGGAACAGGTACTCGCCCCAGTACGTACCCGGCGCTTTCACCAGCCACGGCTGGAGCCTCTTGATCTTCACTCGCCGCTTTCTCCCTCCGCGGCGTCCTGCTCTCGCCGCCACTGCTCGTACTCCCTGCGGCCCTGCTCCGATAGCGGGTAATAGGTGCGCATGTCGCCGCCCTCGGCCAGCCGCTGGCGCGAGAAGACCTCCCACTCGGCATGCTCCGACGCGCGGCTGATCAGCTCCTCGGCGAGGGAGACCGGCACGACCACGGCGCCGTCGTCGTCGGCCACGATGATGTCGCCCGGCAGGACCAGCGTTTCCCCGCACGCGACGGGCACGTTGACCGCATAGGGGAAGATGTCGGTCTGGGCGTGGAAGTTCGGCGTGGTACCGCGCAGCCACAGCCCGACGCCGAGCTTGCTGGCGGAGCCGAAGTCCCTGATGCACCCGTCGACGACGACCCCGGCCCCGCCCTGCCCCTTGAAGTACGTCAGCATCATCTCGCCGAAGATGCCGCTGCTCATGTTGGCGCGAGCGTCGACGACGATCACGTCCCCGGGCTGCGTGTGGTACATGACGTGCCGGTGCAGTTGCTCCTCCGGGTCGCCGTACTCGGCGAACACATAGACGTCCTCGCGCACAGGCATGCACTGCAGGGTCAGGGCCGGGCCCGCCACGCGGATGCCCGGGGTCCGCGCCACCGGCCCGAGGATATGCGCGCTGCGGATGCCGAGCATGGACAGCTCGCTGCTGACCGTCGCGCTGCCGATCACGGACAGCTTGGATACCAGCGCAGGGTCCGGACGCTGGATGCCTGGTGTCTCAACCATGGTGGCTGTTCCTCTCGGCTTGCTGACCGGCCGATCCGGTGGATCTTGTCGCCTGCCGCCCGGCGGCGCGGGGCTACGCGAAAATGGTGAAACCGGGCACGGCATGCGCCCGTACGCCGTCCATGTCCGGTTCCACCCCGATTCCCGGGGTGTCGGGAAGGGTGATGTAGCCGCCGGAGATGATTGAGCCGCTGCCGTCCGGCGCTGCCACGTAGCTGTCCCAGACCGCGCGCTCCTCTAGCGCGTGCCACTCCTGTACCAGGAAGTTGGGGATGGCCGCGCACTGGTGGCTGGTGGCCATCGTGCCCACGGGGGTGGAGACCAGGTGCGGCGCGAACGGCACGTAGTGCATCTCGGCCAGGTTCGCGATCTTCTTGGCCTCGGCCAGCCCGCCGCATTTCGGCACGTCCGGCTCGATCACGTCGACCGCGCCGCGTTCCAGCAGTTCCCGGAAGCCCCAGCGCAGGTAGAGGTTCTCTCCCACGCAGATCGGCGTGCGGGTCTGTGCACGGACTCGCGCCAGAGCGTCGATGTTCTCGGCCGGGACCGGCTCCTCCAGCCACAGCAGGCGGAACGGCTCGAGTTCCCATGCGATCCGGCAGGCGCTCGGCACGTCGTAGCGGGCGTGCAGGTCGATGGCAAGGTCGACATCCGGGCCGATCGCTTCCCGGACCGCGGCCACCCGCTCGGTCATCGAGCGCAACTCGGCGTTGTTGATCGTGTGGTTGAACGCGTCGAACTTAGCCGGGTGCTCCAGGTCGTCGACGTCGAACTTGACCGCGGTGAACCCCTCCTCGACCATCCGCCGCGCCCGGTCGGCGCACCCGGACGCCGAGCCGGCCGGGTCGTCGCCCAGTCCGCAGTCGGCGTACACCCGGATCTTGTCGCGGAACTTGCCGCCCAGCAGCCGGTACACCGGCTGCCCGGCCGCCTTGCCGGCCAGGTCCCACAGCGCCAGCTCGATCCCGCTCAGCGCGATCACGAACACGCCCCCCTGCGGCCCGGCGAACACCCTACGGCGGAGCTTCTCCCAGACGCGCTCCACATCGCGCGGGTCCTCCCCGAGGAGCAGGGGCGTTAGGAACTTGATCATCCCGACCACGCCGTCCGCGCCGGCATCCGGGTTGGCCTCGCCGTATCCGCTGATGCCCTCGTCGGTGTCGATCCGCACGAGGGTGGCCTGCCCGTGGTACGCGACTACCGCCGTCGTGACCTTAACGATCCGCATTCGTGCCTCTCTGCTTCCGTTCGGTACCGCCGGTTCCCGGCAACCGCCTGCGGCACAACTTGTCAGATAAGCTGATGACATGATTAGCTCACATCAGCTGACTGCGCCTGTCAAGGTTCAGACACTTCCCGTTCAGGTAGCGGCCCGCCTGGTGCAGCGAATCGTCAACGGTGAGTTCCGGGACGGCCACGCGCCCTCGGAGATAGAGATATCCCGGGAGTTCGGCCTGTCCCGCTCGGTTGCCCGGGAGACGTTCAAGCTGCTCGCGTCCCTCGACATCATCGACGTCGCCCAGGGGCGCCGTAACGCGGTGCGGCCGGCCGCCGAGTGGGACTACCTCAATCCGCTCCTGGTGGACTGGCTCCCCGGGGACCACGTTGACCAGCTGCTGAGGGAACTGCATGAGATGCGGCTGCTGCTTGAGCCGGAGCTGGCGGCCAAGGCCGCCGCCGGCATCTCCGACGACGCGCTTGCCCGGCTCCGGGCCGAACTTGAGCGCATGGCGTCCCTCGAGACCGATCCCGACAACTACCTCGAGGTCGACCTCGCCTTCCACATGGCCATTTGCCAGGCGGCCGACAACCGGATCCTCGACCGGATCATGTACTCCGCGCGCTGGCTGCTCAGCGCCAGCCGACGGGTCACCAACAGGCACAACTCACTGCACAAGGCCACGCAGGCGCACGCCCGGATCTTCGCCGCGATCGAGGCGCGCGACGCCGAGGCCGCGCGCCAGGCCATGCGTGACCACCTGCGGCCGAACTTCCCCGTCCGCACCGCGAACGAGAAACGCGTGAAGGGAGCGCGCGGCCTCAGCGAGTAACCGCGATCCCATGAGCTCCGGTGACGATTAGCGACCATTCGGTGTCATTGCAGCGGTCACCGGGCAACCGCCGCAAGCACGGGCCTCAGGCGGTCGCGGGCGGCCGGGTGACGGAAAGCTCGGGCGGGATGCCCCGGTACGGCTCGATCTCGACGAGCGCCAGCTGGCCCGTGCAGCCCTGGCTCAGGGTGGAGGAGGGCCGGTCGGCGGTCAGCACGTTAGGGTTGCCGTGGCGGCAGAAGCCCGGGTCGGCCGGGTCCGGGTCGTACCAGGCGCCGGTGGAAAGCTGGGCGACCCCGGGCCGGACCGCGTCGTCGACGGCCAGGCCGGCCAGGCAGGCGCCCCGGTCGTTGAAGATCCGTACCAGGTCGCCGTCGCGCAGGCCGCGCGCTGCCGCGTCGGCGGGATGCAGCCGCACCGGCTCACGCCCGGCGACCTTGACCGACTGGCTGTGCGCGCCCACGTCCAGCTGGCTGTGCAGCCGGGACCGCGGCTGGTTGGCGACCAGCTGCAGGGTAAAGCGCGTGGCGGCGGGGGAGCCGAGCCACTCGTCCGGCTCGCGCCAGACCGGGTGGCCCGGGCAGTCCGGGTACTGGAAGCTGTCGATGGTCTCGGAGAAGATCTCGATCTTGCCGCTCGGCGTGGCGAGCGGGTGCTCGTCCGGGTCAAGACGGAAGTCTGCCAACGCCACCTGCGGTTCGCTGGCCACCGGCAGCTCAAGGCCGTCGCCTGCCCAGAACTCGTCGAATCCCGGTACCGCCCGCCCGCGCTCGGCGAGGTCGTCGCGCCACTCGTCGTACAGGTGGCGCAGCCACTCGATCGCGGTGCGGCCCTCGGTGAAGTCCTTGCCGGTGCCGAGCCGTTCCGCCAGCTCCGCGAAGATCGCGTAGTCGTCCCTGGCCTCGCCGTGCGGCCGGGTCAGCGCCGGCATCGGGAAGAACATGCGGTCGTTCTGGCCGGAGCCGAAGTCGTCGCGTTCGATGGTCATGGTGACCGGCAGCACGATGTCGGCGTGCCGGGCGGTCGCCGTCCAGAACGGGTCGTGCACCACCACCGTCTCCGGCCGGGCGAACGCCTCGCGCAGCCGGGCGAGGTCCTGATGGTGGTGGAACGGGTTCCCGCCCGCCCAGTAGACCAGCCGGATGTCGGGGTAGGTCAGCCGCTGCCCGTTGTAGTCAAAGGCCGCGCCCGGGTTCAGCAGCATGTCCGCGATGCGCGCCACCGGGATGAACGCGGAAACCGCGTTCCTGCCCTGCGACAGCCGTGGCACGGACAGCTGCGGCGCCGGCTCGCCGACCAGTGACGTGGACCCGTAGCCGTGGCCGAAACCGCCGCCCGGCAGCCCGATCTGGCCGAGCATGGCGGCGAGCACCACGCCGAGCCACAGCGGCTGCTCCCCGTGCCGGGCACGCTGCAGCGACCAGCTGACGGTCACCAGCGTGCGGGCTGCGGCCATCTCGTGCGCGAGTTCGCTGATGCGCGCCGCCGGGACGCCCGTGATCGCCGCGGCCCACGCGGGGTCCTTGACAACTCCGTCTGCCTCGCCGCGAAGGTAGCGGGCGAACCGCGGGTAGCCGACCGTGTAACGGTCAAGGAAGCCGGCGTCCGCCAGGCCGTCGGCGTCAAGCACCTGGGCGAGCGCGAGCATCAGCGCGGCGTCGGTGCCAGGGCGCGGCGCGATCCACTCGGCCTGCGCCTCGGCGGGCGTGTCATCGCGGAGCGGGCTCACCGAGACGAACCGGCAGCCCCGTGCCCGGGCGGCGCTCATCCAGCCGCGGGAATTGTGCCGGGAAACGCCGCCAGGCGACACCGCCGCGTTCTTCGGTGACAGCCCGCCGAACGCGACGACCAGGCCGGTGTGCTCCGCGATCACGGACTTGGCGGTGGCGTGGTTGAGCAGCACGTTCACGTCGGCGATCACGTGGGGCAGCAGCACGGTGGACGTGCCGAGACTGTAGCTGTTCACGTGCCGTACGTAACCGCCGAGGCAGTTCAGGAACCGGTGCACCTGGCTCTGCGCGTGGTGGAACCGCCCCGCGCTAGCCCAGCCGTACGAGCCGCCGTACACCGCTGCGGCCCCGTGATCCCGGTAGACCCGGCGCAGCTCGCCGGCCAGCAGGTCAAGCGCCGTGTTCCACGGCACCGGCACGAACGGCTCGTCGCCGCGCCCCGGCGCACCCGGGCCGTGGTCGAGCCAGCCCTTGCGCACGTGCGGCATGGCGATGCGGGCCGGGTGGTGCTGGGCGGAGGCGACGTTGCCGATCTGCGGCATCGGCTCGGGGTCGCCGCGCCACGGCCGCACCTCGGTCAGCCGCTCACCGTCGCTGACCGCCTCGAATGCCCCCCAGTGCGTCAAATG
>DASWAE010000049.1:0-73971 GCA_036391275.1 Trebonia sp. | reverse complement strand
ATGCCGATGCCGGCGCGCAGCACGGGGACGATCAGCGGCTTGGGGTCGCTCAGCCGCAACCCGATGGCGACGCCGACGGGGCTGGTGACGGAGACCTCAGCCACCCGGATCTCGCGGGTGGCCTCGTACGCGAGCAAGGTCACCAGCTCATCCGTCAGGATGCGGAAGGTCGCGGTGTCCGTGCTCTCGTCGCGGAGCAGGGTGAGCTTATGGGTGACCAGCGGGTGGTCGGCGAGCAGCGTTCGCATGAATGGTCAGTCTTCCAGGTCCGTGCCTGGCAAAGCTAGCCGCGGTCGTGCCTGCGCGGCCGCAGCGCCCGGGCGAGCAGCCCGGACAGCGCCGCCGCCGTTCCGGTGGCGGTCAGCGCCACCGAGCCGACGGGCGCGTCCTCGTCGAGCAGTTGCAGCGCGCGCAGCCGGTGGCGCAGCACGTGGATCTCGCCCCTGATCGCGCCGGACAGGCTGCCGCCGGACCGCGACGCCCACCCTTCCGCCGCGTGCAGCTCGGTCAGCCGGGCGGCGAGCTCCTCGTACCCGACCGGGCTGTCATGCAGCGTGATGAGCAGCAGCGCCGCCTCGCGCACCGCCGCCGTGAAATCGGGATCGGGGCCGTCGTCCGGCCCGATGAGCGCCGCGGTGCCGATGTGCCAGCGGACCGCGGCATCGTCGGCCATCAGCCGCCCGGTCCGCGTCAGCACCAGGGCCGGGCCGCTGCGCCGCACCGCGCCCATCTCGTGCTGCGCCAGGCCGCGCAGGATGTGCAGCGGGTAGACGTCGAGTTCCTGGCGGCGCCTGCCCGACCGGCTGGCAGGCGCGCCCGCGCCCCAGCCGAACAGCTCGGCCGCCTCCCCGACCAGGGCGGGCGCGATGTAATGGCGGGCGGTCAGCCGCAATCCGATCGTCGCGTGGCCGAGCATCCAGGCCAGCGTCGGCAGCGGCTCGCCCGGCAGGTCCGGCGGCTCGAGCAGCCGTGGCATCACGGTGCGGGCGAGCCGCGACCGCTCGCCGGGGTGCCCTTGTGCCCACTCCTCGATCCGCTCCGCGCTGATCCGGCTGAGCCAGGTGTCCGTCCCCGGCGCGTTCGACGGGCGGGTGAGCCAGCGCTCGACGAGCCCCGCGCGCTTGCTCTTCCAGCCGCTCACGCCGACTTTGAGCTCGTGCGCGGCGACCGCGAGCTCGATCGCGGCGGCGCACGCGTCGTACGCGGCGCGCTCATCGGGTCCCATGACCGAGGACCAGGCGAGCAGGTCGGTGTCCGGCGGTGCCGCGTGCGAGGCCGCGAGCGCCCTGGAGTAAGCGGCGACGCCGTCGCCCCGCGAGCGGGCGTGTGCCTCGATGACCCGCAGGGTCTGCTCGCTCGTGCAGGCCTCGGCGTACCGCTCCATCCCGGCCAGGGTGAACAGCCGGGCGAGCGCACGGGCGACCGCGAGGTGCGTCTCCGCTGACTGCCGCGTCCCCGCGGGCAGCGCGTACCACAGGTACTCCTGCAGCCGCAGCAGCGAGATGACTCCGAGGCCGCCGCCGGCCGTGAGTGACTGGAGCGCGTGCCTCACGTCGTCGGCGACTGCGGGTTCCTCGCGCGCCAGGGCCTTGAGTGCCTCCGCCTCAGTCATCATGCGGTCAGTCTGCCCCACGCGGTCAAGTGACGGTAGATACGTTGCGGGATTTGACTGGTGTTGTTCGGGTGTTGTGGGCCCGTACGCTGCGGCATCGCGCCGATGCTCTTCCTAGTGATCCCCAACGGGTGCTTGCTTCGCCCGTATGGTTTCCCGTGCTTCCTCCCGGCGAAACGCCGACGGCGCGGCCCCGCTCCGGCCAGCGGCGCGCGGAGCATCCTCGCTACGGCATGATTGCTTGGGTGAGCGGCATCTACGACGAACCAGAGCTGTACGAGCTAGCCTGCGCCTACCGCGACATCCCGGCCGAAGTCACCGCACTCCAGGCCTGGTCCGCCGCGCACCACCCGGGTCCCGTCCGCTCGGTGCTCGAGCTCGCGGCCGGCCCCGCGGAGCACGCCCGCGAGCTCGCCCGCCGCGGCGTACGGGCGACCGCGCTCGACCGCTCCCCGGCGATGTGCCGCTACGCGGCCGCCAAGGCCGCGTCGGCCGGGGTGGCGCTCGATGTCATCGAGGGCGACATGCGCGACTTCCGCGTTCTGGGCGGCGACGGCGATCGGTTGCTCTTCGACCTGGCCATCACGATGCTGAACTCGGTCTGTCACCTGTTCACCCTCGACGACCTGGTCCGGCACCTGGCCGCGGTCCGCGCGCAGCTGGCGCCGGGCGGCCTGTACATCGCGGAGCTCGCGCACCCGGCCGACTTCTTCGCCGCGCAGCCGCGGACGAGCAACGAGTGGCTCGTCGACGCCGGCGGCATGCACGCCGACGTCCACTGGGGCGGCAAGGGCGACCGGATCGACCCGCTGACCCAGGTCACCAGGGAGCACATGTCGATCACCGCGACGGCCAAGGACGGGACGATCCGCACGGTCAGCGACGTGGTGCCGAACCGCTTCTGGACGCTGACCGAGTTCACCGCCGCCGTCGCGCTGGCCAACGCCGGCTGTGGCGCCGGCGCTGGCGCCGGCCGGTTCGACCTGATCGCGAGCTACGGCGACTTCGACGACACGACCGCGCTAGACGCGCCGGCGGCCTGGCGGATGATCCTCATCCTCCAGGCCGCCGGCACGGGCTGAGGCAAGCCGGGCGGGCTTTGCCGGCCGGCTGGCTACTCGACCGGGATCTCCTTGTTGATCAGGGAGAGGTCGATGCCCTGGCGCCGCCGCACGACACGGGCGATCAGGTAGATCACCAGCGCGAGCACGTACATGGCCCCCATGTAGATAAGCGAGTCGTTGTTATTGACCGCGTACGTGTCGTTGCTCAGCCACTCGTACAGGCAGTAGCCGACGAGCCCGATGGTGACCAGGCCGGCGACCGGGACGATGGGCACGCCCGCCACCTTGAGCCGTGAGGCGGGCGAGGCCGCCCACAGGTCCGGCTTGCGGAACGGCAGGATCACCACGGCGATCGCGGAGAACAGGTACGTGACCGCGATGACCAGCGTGGCGTCAAGCGTGTAGCTGTGGAACGTGGAGTTGTAGGAGTACAGCGCGCCCAGGCCAACGGCCGGCAGCAGCATCAGCACCAGCGACCAGATCGGGACCCGCCGCTTCTCCGACACCTGGGCGGCGCTGTCCGGCAGGATCCGGTCGAAGGCCGCGGCGAAGATCACCCGGGTCGACGACAGGAACAGGGTGCCCACCCAGGCGAAGAACCACAGGCTCATCAGCAGGATCAGGATGACCTGGAACGCCTGGTTGTTGACCAGCCAGCTGGCGAGCAGCGCGGGGTAGGGGAAGATCGGCAGCCCGGCGCTCGTGCCGCCGTAGCCGGCCCAGTTCGCGTTCACGTCCTGGTAGAAGACGAAGCCGAAGGTCTTGGCGAACAGCGCCAGGAAGGCCACCGACAGCAGCACTGTGGTCCACAGGCCGAAGAACATGCCGCTGAAGACCCGCTTGTAGTCGGACGCGCCGCGCACCTCACCGTACAGCGTGGTGCCCCAGTTCGGCCACAGCAGGTAGAACATCAGCATCGGCACCAGCAGCATGGACTGCCCGATGTCCCCGCTGAACCCGAACCCGGGCGGGGTTACGCCGGCCTTGGTCGCCGCCGCGGTGGTCGCCGCGTACGCGTCCTTCATGCCGAACAGCTTGCCGGTCTGGGAGTTGAACGCGGAGATGAAGTCGTTCTTGTTGAACGCGAGCAGCAGGATCACGATGATCGCGAAGCCGAGCAGGCCGCCGTAGAAGCACCACTTCTGCACCCGCGCGTAGCCGGCCATGCCGAGCGAGACCAGGATGCCGGCCAGCGCGATGGTGATAAGCGTGACGACGAACACGCCGTTGTGCGTGCCGAACCAGGCGGCGCCCGACGGGTCGTTGAACGCCACCCACAGCGGCTGGAAGAACTCTTCCGAGAGCACCTGACCGTAGATCGGCGCCCATAGCCAGAGGATGAACCACCAGCCGGTGGCGGCCATGACGAAGCCGAGGCCGCTGCCCAGGATGCGGGACTGCCACACGTAGTCCCCGCCCGCCCGGGGGATGGTGACGACGAGGCCGGCGTAGGCGATGACGAGGAACGATACCCAGACCGCGGAGATGAGCACGGCGGTGAGCAGCTGCCCGGTGGGGAACGCGCCCTGATAGGCGAATTCCACCAGGCCGAGCGTGACGACGTTGGTGGACAGGCAGGCGTAGATCATCGAGTCGCGGACCGACCAGCCGCGCACAAGTCCCGTGGCTTTCCGCAGGAAAAGTGTTGGTCTCTCGTCGCCGATGGCGTTCGAGGCCATTGGAGCCCTCCGGTTGAATTAGAAGAAGGTCAATGTTAAGCCCTTTTCGCCCGTCTTCGTCCCCCAGGCTGGGACGGATCTGGTTCGCCAGGATGAAAAGGGAGTGGGTCCATTCCCTGGCGTAACGGCAGAACCCTAACAGTTAGCCGTTTACGAGGACATACTTTACTTTTCCGTTCTTCGGATTGATATCAAGCAGCGCGGCCTGCAGCACCCCGTCGCTGTAGGAGCTGCCGGGGTTCACGGTGAGCGTCTTGCCGACCTTGGCCACGCCGCGGCTCTCGTGAATGTGCCCGTGGACGGACAGCGGCGGCTGGTAGTGCAGGATCGCGTCGCGGACGGCGGTGGAGCCCACGGGCTTCATGACCGCGCCGCCGTGGGTGGGCCGCATGCTCGCGTCAAGCTCCGGCGCCTCGTCGAGCCCCGTGCCGTACGGCGGCGCGTGGAAGTTGAATATGGTCCGGTTCATGTCCGGGACGTGGGCCACGGCGGCGTCGATCCGCCGCGCGAGCTCCTCCTCCGGCGCCTCGCGGTGCGTGTCCCACGGCGTCGGGTTGGTGTAGCCCATCGAGACCATCGTGTACCCGCCGCCGAGGTCGATCGCCCTTCCCTCCGCGAACGTCACGGCCGGGGACGCCTCGAGGATGGGGTCGATCTCGAAGATGTCGTCGTTGCCGCCGTTGAGTATGCACGGGATCGAGCCGCGCAGCTTGCCGTCGGCCATGTCGAGCCAGCGGTCGAGCGACCGGGTCATCTCGGCGTTGAACCGGTGGGTGATCGCGTCCTGCGAGCTGAGCTGGTCAAGCTCCTCCCGGGTCACGATCGCCGGGTAGGAGCCGCGGTCGCGCAGCTGCTGCTCGACCTTGAGCAGCTCCTCCCTGTTCTCCAGGCGCATCCGCTCGCCGCGGACCGTCACCTCCCAGTAGCCGTGGTAGGCGATGATCGGCACCATGAGCTTGCCCGTGACGTCGCCGCCGAGCACGACCATGTCGGCCTTGTAGAACGCGGCGGCGTTCAGGAACTTCTTCCAGCAGATCTCCGATCCGTGGATGTCGGTCGCGAAGAAAATCTTCATCAGTGCGCTACTTCCTCTGGCAGCTCATACCAGCGCACCCGGTCGCCGACGTTGGCGCGCAGCTTCCACTTCATGGACTTGGGGGCCGACGTCGCCACGTCGAGCAGCCGCTCCGCCTGTGCCAGCGGATCGAACCGGGCCTGCGGCGGAACCATCTCCGGGTTCTCCGCGACCAGTGCGGGAAGCTTTTCCAGGTTCCCGGTCGAGGTCCGCCACCACCCCCAGTCAGAGCCGAGGACCTCACCGAACCGGCGGGTGTGGATCACCGGGCCCGACCCCCTTTCCCCGACCGGCACCCCGGCCAGCAGGTGGGTGATGTCACGCGCGTCCTTTGCGTTCAGCTCGAAGATCTGCAGCTTGGAAAGCAGCAGGTCGGCCGGGTCGAGCGTGTGCGAGGAGTTGCCGAACGAGGGCCGGAAGTCGAGGGTGTGGCACATGACCAGCCGGTCGACCATGACGTCGACGGGCCGCCCGGACGGGGCGGTGAAGTACATCTGCCGGTCCCCGTTGAGCGAGTTGAACATCTTGTCCGGCTCGCACCCGCTCTTTTCCAGGTAGGCGGCGACGTCCCGGCGCCCCTTGCCGTGGCAGGCCAGGTCGATGTCCTGGCCGGCCCGCAGCCGCGGCGGGAAGTCCGGGCAGAGCACGCGCACCCCGAGCCCGCCGAGCAGCCGCAGCGACAGCCCCGCGGCGGCGGCTCCCTGAACTAGCGCGACCGCCTCGGGCAGCGGGTCGTCATGGTGGCTTGGCATGCCTGCCACTCCTGTAATGCGGTCGTCGATTTGGTCTCGATGATGCGGAGATACCCGCCCGCCTGTCCAGGCATTCACCGTTATGTAGCGATTGGTTCCATCATGTGGGCACTGCCGGCTGGCCTCCGACGGCGCGGGCTTACCCGACGCCCGCGCCTGAATTATGGTGATAAAAGGGAATTGCCGGGGCGGCAGCGGCGTGCTGCCATGATCAGGCCGGGACTCCGAATTACTCCGACACGGCCTGCAGGTTGTCCCTGACCGAGTTCGTCAGCGGGTCGTCCTGGCCCAGGTACCGCTCGCAGTCGGCGAGCGCGTGGCGCAGCATCTTGATCCCGTCGGTCATCCGGCCCGCGTCGTAGTACGCCATCGCGAGGTTGCACCGGCTGGTCAGCGTGTCGACGTCGCCGGGACCGAGCACCCGCTCGCTGTCGGCGACCACCGACTCGTAGACCTCGAGCGCTTCCCGCAGCCGGCGTCCCTGCTGGTAGGCGGCGCCGAGGATGGCGCGTGCGGCGAGCGTCTCGCGCTGGTCGGCGCCGAGCAGCCGTTCCCGGTCGGCCACCACGCGCTCGTACTGCGGTATCGCGTCCTTGAGCCGGCCGGCGGTGCGGTAGGCGTAGCCGAGGCTGCCGCGTGCGCCGATCGTGTCGGGATGGTCGGGACCGAGCAGCCGCTCCCGGTCCGCGAGCAGCCGCTCGTAAGCGCCGACCGCCTCCTTGTTCTTTCCCGCGGCCCGGTAGGCGGCGGCCAGGCTAGCCCGCGCGGCGAGGGTAGCCGGGCTGTCCGCCCCGGCCGCCCGCTCCTGGTCGGCGAGCGCCCGCTCGTAGGCGGAGATCGCCTGGCGCGTGCGGCCGGCCGCCAGGTAAGCGGCGGCCAGGGTGGCGCGGGCCGACAGCGTGTCGGCGTGTGCGGCACCGAGTTCCCGCTCGGCGTCCGCCAGCGCCCGCTCGGAGAGCCGGATGCTGTCACCGCGTCGTCCGGCCGCCTCGTAGGCCTCGGCGAGCTGGACGCGCACCGCGAGCGTGTCCGGGTGCCCGGAGCCGAACATCCGCTCCCGCACCGTGAGCACCTGCTCGTACAGCGCGATCGCCTCGGGTTCCCGGTCGGCCGCGCGCAGCGACCTGGCGGTGTTCAGCCGCGCGGTCACGGTGTCCGGGTGCTGCGGGCCGAGGGCCGCCTCACGGTCGGCGAGCGTCGCCTCGAAGACGGGCAGCGCCTCGGCGAGCCGCCCGGCGACGGCGTACGCGTCGGCGAGCCGGTCCCTGGCCAGGACGGACTGCGCGTGACCGTAACCGAGCAGCTGGCTGCTGGCGGTGCCGAGCGCCTGCCAGTAGCCGATAGCGGAGTCCGCGAGCGCCGGCGGCTCGGTCAGCGACGTGCCCGCCCGGAGCAGCACCGGATGGGCGTCCGGCTTCCACAGCAGGTCTCCGGCGAAGGCGCGCAGCGCGGCGGCGCAGTCGCGCAGCGCCTGGCTGAGCTGCGGGCTGTGCCCTGGCGCGCCCGGCTCGGGCCACGCCTCGAGCAGCGCGGCGGCGGCCGCCGTCACGACCTGCTCGAGGTTGCCCGCGGCGAGGTAGGCGCGGACCGCGGTGCGCACCGTTGAGTGGAGCCAGACCGTGCGCGCCGAGCTGGTGTTATCCAGGCTCAGCAGGCCGAGGCGGTCCAGGTTCGTGTACGCGGACCGCACCATGTTCTGCTCGGAGCCGCCCGGGCCGGCTCGGTAGTGGCTGGGACGGTACTGGCCGGCCCGGTACTGGTCGCCGCCGTACTGGCCGGCGATGTAGGCGCAGGCGGCGGGGGAGGTGAGGACGGCCGCCGGGATGCCGCTGGTGTCGAAGGCGGAGGCGAACACCAGGGCCGGCCAGGACAGCCCGTCCGGCGGCAGCTCGTGGGCGTACTCCACCGCGAGCGACCAGGTGGCCAGCAGCGACGGGGGGCAGCCGTCGATGACCGTGTCGGTCATCGTGCCGAGCCGCTGCGCGTACTTGGCCCGGTACTCCCTGCAGGTCATGTCATTCGCGGTGACCACCGCCCCGGCCTGGGCGAGCGCGATCGGCAGCCCGCCCAGGTCCTCGGCGAGGTCGAGCGCCTCGATCCGCTGGTCGGGGAAGCTGGTGAGCCGCCCGTTGAGGTAGCCGAGCGCCTCCCGCCGGCTGAACCCGGCGATGGAATACGCGGTCACCTCGGCACCCGGCTCGCGGCCGAGCTCGGATTCCCGCAGCCGGGTGGTCACCACGACCTGCCCGGCCGGCCCCTGCGGCCACAGCCCGTCGACGTCGGCGGGGGAGACCACGCCGTCGAGCACCACCACCCAGCGGCGCTCGGTCTTGCGCAGCCAGCCGAGGAAGCGCTGGGCGGCGGCGTCCGCGGTGCCCGCCGCCTCGTCCCCGGTCAGCAGGTCCAGGTCGGCCGCCGCCCGTGCGAGGCCGGCGATGATCGCGCTCCGGTGCCCGGCCGGCACCCAGGTGACCAGGTCAACCGCCCGCGCCGACCAGACGGTGTGCGCGAAGCCGAGGGCGAGCTGGGTCTTGCCGGTACCGCCGGTGCCGGGCAGCGCCGGGACGAGCAGGATCGTCTCGCCCGGCCGCAGGCCGTCGGCCAGCCCGAACCCGGTCTCCTGGCGGGCGTGGTAATAGGGGGCAAGTGGCGGCACGGAACCGGTTACTACCGGTGCGGCTGCACGTTGCGCGCCCATTCTTGCTGCCCCCCATGCGAAGCGGCCTCAGGGAAATCCTACGGTCCACTTAGTGTCCAAAACCGCATGTCCGGCGAGAAAAGTAGCTTGTAATGAAATTGCACCAGAACAGTGCAGACTAAATCGATCGATATCAATTCAAATGGTGACGTCCCGCAGCGCGGGATGGTCCGCGACCACCGTGGCCGAGCCGGGCGCCACCTCGGTGAAGCCGCCGTCCGTTACCACCGGCAGCCCGCTCGCCAGCAGCTCCGCCCACTGCCCGGCGACCGCCGTCCGCACCGCGAGATCGAGGTCACGGTCCAGCCAGGCGGAACGCGCGCGCGGCGACAGTCCCCACCACGCCAGCTGCGCCCCGTGTCCGGCCTGCGCCATCGCCTTTCCGGCCGTCATCGGCAAATCCGGGTTCAGCCAGAGCACGGGCGTCCCCGCGGGCGGCTCGCCCGGCGGCCGCGGATCGTCGAGGTCCGTCCCCGACACCTGCAGCCTGGCCAGGTCGGCGGGCCAGTCACCGACAGGCACCGGCGGGAAGACCCGGAGCTGCGCGGAGCCGTGCAGCACGGTGATCCCCGGTAGCGCGCCCGCGCGCGCCCAGGCCGCGCCGCGCGCCCGCCGCACGACCTTCCTGATCCGGGCGTCCTCCCAGGCGCGCGCCGCCGCGGCCCACTCACCGTCGTCCTGCGTGACCCGGGGATCGGACAGGAAGCGGAGCACCGCCCTGGCCGCGCCTTCCAGCGCGTCGGTCCTGGCCGGCGGCGCGGCGCGTTCCACCCGGATGACGAGCGGCAGCGCGTACTGCGTGCCCGCGTCCCGCGCCGCGTCCTGCATGCCGGCCGGCGTCCCGTCAGCCGTTCCCTCCACGTCGGTCACTGCTCAAGCATGCCAGCCAGGGGCCGGTCCAGCCGTCAGCCGGGCCTGTCCGCGAACTCGGGGCGCTTAGCCGGCGCGGGGTGCGCGGTCTCCGCGGCGGCCCGCGCGGGCTCGCCGCCGGCGCTGCGCCCGTAGCCGCCCCAGGGCCGGTTCCGCGCTAGCCAGCAGCCGCCGCACGCGAGCAGGACCAGGCACAGCGTCCAGCCGAGCGCCGTCGTGCCCAGGCCCGCGTACTTGAGCCCGGAGGCGAAGATGACGATGGTGATGACCGGCCTGATGTACCGGTCGGGTGCCCGCGCGGACAGCAGCGAGCCGACGAGCACCGCGGGCACGGAGCCGATGATGACAGCCGTGGTCAGCCCGAACTGCACGTGCCCGAACAACAGCGCGCCGAGGGCCGCCGCGGCGGTCAGCGGCACGGCCTGGGTCAGGTCGGTTCCGACGAGCTGCCCCGCCGCGAGCGCGGGGTAGGTGAACAGGAGCAGCACGATCATCAGCGACCCGGACCCAACCGAGGTCATCCCGACCACCAGGCCGCCGGCCGCGCCAATGGCGACCGTGGCCAGCGGGCGGACCCGCACCGCCCCGATGGCCTGCTTTCGTGCGTGCCCGGACCGCCGGTCAAGCCAGGACCGGAGCAGCATCGCCGCCGTGCCGGCGAGCAGCGCCCCGCCGAGCGCGTACTCCACGTTCTGCTGCTGCGCCGAGCCGCCGCCAAGGAGCCGCAGCAGGGACGAGCCCAGGAACGCCATCGGCACCGAGCCGGCGCACATCCACCCGACGAGGCGGTAGTTGACCGTCCCCCTGCGCATGTGCACCAGCGACCCGACCGGCCGCATCACCACGGCGGCGACAAGGTCGCTCGATATCGCGGCGGACGGCTTGACGTTGAAGAGCAGGATCAGCATCGGCGTCATCAGGGCGCCACCGCCGGCCCCGGTCAGCCCGACGAGCAGCCCGACGATCGCGCTGCCGAGCACCACGTACGGGCTGAGGTCCAATGGTGCCTCCCTGAGCTGGCTGTTCCGCGGAGCGCTCGCGTACCCAGCCGGGCACCCTGAACTCCCTACCTTCCCGATGGCTAATATATCCCTTGTAAACAGGTCGGAAAAATGTAACGTGTCCCACAGCCGGCCCGCTACGCGGGGATGGCCGCCGACTCCACCTCGGACAGCAGCCCGGGAGCGGCGAGCGCGGCGGCGTTGGCGGCCGCGAATTCCCGGTAACGGCGCAGCTCCGCGGCGCGGCGGCGGCGGTTCCAGCCGAGCAGCCCGGCCATGATCGCGACCACCTCGGGCGCGGCGGACATC
This sequence comes from Trebonia sp., assembly GCA_036391275.1. Lineage (GTDB taxonomy): Bacteria > Actinomycetota > Actinomycetes > Streptosporangiales > Streptosporangiaceae > Trebonia. Next base: position 62,911 of record DASWAE010000049.1, on the reverse strand, counting down.
CCGGCGTCGTGCGACTCGATGAGCAGCCGTACCCGGCGGGCGAGCACGTCCTCGGCGTGCAGCGCGCCCTCGTGGCTGACGGCGTAGGCCACTTCCGCGCGCAGGTAGGGGAAGCCGTCGAGCAGCGGCTGGCCGAGGGAGCGGTCCGCGCGGATCAGGCCGAGCAGCTCGGTGGCGAGCGAGCCGTACCTGGCGATCAGGTGCCACGCCACGGCGGCGGGCACCCCGTAGTCGTCGGCGAGCCGCCGCGCCGACGCGCGGACCGCGGGCAGCCCGTCCGCGCCGAGCAGCGGAAGCTGCGCCGTCACCGACGCGGGGACCTGTCCGGGCAGGCCGGCGGTGGCGGCGTCGACCACGTCGCGTGCCATCAGCCGGTAGGTGGTGAACTTGCCGCCGGCGATGGAGACCAGTCCGGGCAGCGGGGCGTCGACCACGTGCTCGCGGGACAGCTTGGTCGTCGGCTTCTCCCCGTCCTTGTCCGCTTTGTCGCCCGCGCGCGACTCGCCCCCCTTGTCGGCAGTCGGCTCGGCGACGAGCGGGCGCAGGCCGGCGTAAACGGCGAGCACGTCGTCGCGGGTCAGCGGCCTGGCAAGCACCCGGTTGGCCTCGCCGAGTATGTAGTCGACGTCCTCGGCGGTGACGGCCGGCTCGGCCCGGTCGCCCGACCAGTCGGTGTCGGTGGTGCCGACGATCCACCGGCTGTCCCACGGGATGAAGAACAGCACGCTCTTGCTTGTCCGCACGATCATCCCGGTGTCCGCGTCGATGGCGGACCGCGGCATCACCAGGTGCACGCCCTTGGACATCCGCACCTGGTAACCGGCCCGTACCCCGCTCGCCTCGTGGACCAGGTCCGACCAGACCCCGGCGCACACGATCACCCGGGAGGCGGGCACGTCGAAGACCCGGCCGCTCTCCTCGTCAAGCACCCTGGCCCCCGTCACCCGCGAGCCGTCGCGCAGCAGCGAGGTGGCGGTCGCCCTGGTGACCACGGTGGCGCCGAACCTGGCCGCCGTCCGCGCCACGGTGACCGTGTACCTGGCGTCGTCCACCTGGGCGTCGTAGTACACCATCGCGCCTGCCAGCCGGTCGGGCCGCAGCGCGGGCGCCCGGCGCAGTGCCCCCCGCGTGGTCAGGTGCCGGTGATGCGGAACGGGGCGCTTCACCCCCTCCATCGCGTCGTAGATCACCAGCCCCGCGCCGACGTACGGCCGCTCCACGACCTTCTTGTAGAGCGGGTACAGGAACGGCACCGGGCGCACCAGGTGCGGCGCCAGCCTGCTCACCAGCAGGTCGCGCTCCCGCAGCGCCTCCCTGACCAGCTTGAAGTCGCCTTGTTCCAGGTAGCGGAGCCCGCCGTGGATGAGCTTGGACGACCGTGACGAGGTGCCCGCCGCCAGGTCCCGCGACTCGACGAGGCCGACCCGCAGGCCGCGGGACGCCGCGTCGAGCGCGGCGCCGGCCCCGGTGATGCCGCCGCCGATGACCAGCACGTCCAGCGGCCCGGCGGCCAGGGCGCGGATGGCAGCATCGCGGTCGCGCGCGTCAAGTACTCCGGTCATGGACGACGGCCCCCCTCCGGGCCCCGGGCGGGGCCCTCGTCACCCCATCGTATTCACGCGCGCGTATCTAGTTACTGACAGGTCATCGAACGCCCGGTGAACCCAATGCCGGCAGTCACCTCGACAACGGTGCCCCCGTTCGCCACCCGCCCGCCCTCATCTCTCCCGTGCCCGCCTACCTCCCTCCCGCCTCCCGCGCGCCCGCCCCTCGCTACCCCCGCTGAGTGAACGGGGCGGTGGAACGTGCCCGCGGCTGGGTAGACGTAACTTGACGTTTGCTTTGGGGACCGAGGAGGACTCGTTGACGGGAGTGCGGACGGGGGCGGTAGTCGAGCCGGTCGGAGACGTGACGGCGGTGCTCGGCGAGGGCCCGTACTGGGTGCCCGAAGACGACTGCCTGCTCTGGGTGGACATCCACCGCGGCCAGCTGCACCGCACGTACTTCCCGTCAGGCGAGACGGTCACCCTTGACCTGGACGCCGTCTCCGCGGCGTTCCCCGCACTCGCCGGCGGCATCCTCATCGCGGGCGGCAGCAAGCTCGCCCTGCACCTGCCCGCCGAGCGCGGCGCGCAGTGGAGCACGCGGGTCATCGCGGAGATACCCGCGCGCGAGGGCGTGCGCTTCAACGACGCGGGGGTGGACCCGGCCGGCCGGGTGTGGGTCGGCTCGATGCATACCGGCGAGTCCGAGCCGCTCGGCGAGTTGTACCGGCTTGACCACGGCGGCGTCCTCACCATGGTCGTCAAGGGCGTCACGGTGTCGAACGGGCTCGGCTGGTCACCCGACGGCTCGCGGATGTACTACGTCGACTCCGTGGTGCGCCGGATCGACATGTTCGATTACGACCCCGCGACCGGGACGGCCGCCGGGCGCCGCCCCTTCGCCGACCTCTCGGCATTCGATGGCGTGCCCGACGGGCTGACCGTGGACTTGGACGGCTGCGTCTGGGTGGCCGTCTGGGGCGGCGGCGTGCTGCGCAGGTTCGCGCCGGACGGCAGCCACGACTCGGTTATCGCGGTCCCCGTGTCCCAGCCAACCAGCTGCGCGTTCGGCGGCCCGGGGATGACCGACCTGTACGTCACGACCGCGCGCGTCGGCCTGAGCGAGGCGGAGCTCGGCGAACAGCCGCTGGCCGGCCGCCTGCTCCGGCTCCGCCCCGGCCCGGTCGGCCTCCCGTCCACCACCACCTACGCCGCCATCCCCGCCTGACCGCGCGACGGTCCCCGCCTGACCGCGCGACGGTCCCGCCTGACCGCGCGGCCATCCCCGGGCTGCGCCGCCACCCCCGCCTGACGGGGAGCGCCCCGGCTGGTTGTGGCAACGGGCCGGTTATAGGCGGCGCGTTGCCGCAACCATCCGCCTCGGAGTCGGCCGGGGGGCCGTCTCCGCCTTACCGCGCGGCTGTCCCCGCGAGATCTCATGACCGTTTCGGTGCCACCTCGGCCGCTTCCGCCTTATCGCGCGGCCGTCCCACGTGATGAACGAGCGCTGCCCCTCCGGCGAGTGCCCTGCCCGCGCCACCCGCATCTTGATTGCCACAGAAACGCGAGTTACGCTGATTACACGCGAAACTTGGACGGCGAAGCCGGAGGTGGTCATGGAAGAAGCCGAGCTTGAGCGGATACGCCAGCAGTTCGACCAGCTGGCACGTGAGCGCCTGCCTGGTGCTCTGGTCGAGCGGATCGAGGTTCTGCAGTACGGCGACGACCCAGGGATAGAACCGGGCCAGCTCCTGGCCCGGGTGGTCGTGGCGTCGCCGGGCGACGGGACGGACCGCCTGCGCGCGTTCGAGGCCTTCCACGACGAGCACCGCGCGGCCTTCCGCGACCTGAGGACGGAGCTCGACAAGCTGCCAGTCCGTGTGATCCTCCAGTTCAAGGCCGAGAGCGAGCAGCCTTGCGAGGAGGGAGAGGGACCGGTGATCCAGATGTTCCACACGCGTGTCGACTCCGGTCCCCGTCCCAGTCCCAGTCCCGGTCCCGGTCCCGGCCCCGACCTGACCCCGGTGATGGCCCGGCTCGGCCCGGAAGACCTGGAGACGCTGGACACCCTCATCGCCGCCGGTATCGCCAACAGCCGCGCGGAAGCGGTCCGCTGGGCCCTGGCCCGTATCCGCGAGCGTCCCGCCTTCGAGCAACTCCGCGCCCGCACCCGTGAGATCGAGGAACTCAAGTCCCAGTTCTGACCACGGCTCCCCGGCCTTGGCCGCGTAGCGGACAGGCTCACCCGCGGCGCGCGCAGGATTGGCGCGAAACCCGGCCGGCTGGCCGGCTCGCCCCGATGCGGCTGAACATATGAGGCCACCGGGACCGGCTAGGACCGTGAGATGCACGCTAAGCGCAGCTCAGCGCTCACTGGCGCATGATCATGTAGCGTTTTGTTGTTGTTAAGCCTTTTTAGCGCTATTACGCTAAAAAGGCTTCATGATCATGCTCTGAGCAGGAATTTTGCCTGACCGGCTCAGACGGCGAGGGTATGAGCCGCGCGCCCTGCGCACCGGCCCGCACGCTTGAGAACTAAGGCAACGCACGTAACGCGGCACGCGCGGCGGGCGCGCTCAGGCGTGGCGTACCCGGGCACCCGGGGGCGGCACCCCGGTGGCGGACATCCCCGGGGCGGCACCGCGTTAGGGCTGGAACCCGGCCCAGGGGTCGTAGTCGACCTCCAGGGGTTCCTGCGGCGGGCGTTGCGACGCGGGGACGTGCTCAAGGTTCAGCCGGATCCGGGTCCAGGTGGAGGAACGGCCGCGCATCGAGTCGATGAGAACGTCGGCCGGCTCAAGCAGCGGCCAGACGTCGGGATGGCGCGCTTTCCACCGGTCCAGGCCCTCAAGCGCCTCGTCCTTGGTCCGTGCCCGGGCTATCTCGATCAGCGGCTTCGTTGACTGACGGCGGCCCGTCGGGCCCGGCGCCGTCCCGCCCCGCCCGCCGCCCCGCCCGCCGCCCTCGCGGATCCCGCCCCCGCCAGTGCCGTCGGCCCCGCCAGCGCCGTCGGCCCCGCCCGCCGTCGCCCGGCGCTTCGACGGCTGGACCCGGGCGTCTTCGCCTGACTGCTTCTCGTAATGCGGCGGCCAGGGGGCGTCAGGCAGGCCCGATGCCTCGTCGCGGGCCGCCTGCTCGAGCAGGGCGTCGAGGGAGCCGGCCGCCTCGTTCATGCCCTCCCAGGGGTCGCCGATTTTCCCGAAGCGGGCGGGCACGGTGTCGATGGTGAACGCCGCGGGATCGCAGCCAGGAACCTCGTCCCAGGTCAGCGGGGTAGAAACGCGGGCGTCGGGGAGCGGGCGGACCGAGTAGGCGGACGCGACCGTACGGTCCTTGGCGTTCTGGTTGTAGTCGACGAAGACCCCGTGCCGTTCCTCCTTCCACCACTTGGACGTGGCCAGGTCCGGCACCCGCCGCTCGATCTCCCGCGCCACGGCGACGGCCGCGCGGCGCACGTCGGTGAACGACCAGCGCGGCGCGATCCGCGCGTAGATGTGCATGCCCCGCGACCCCGAGGTCTTCGCCCAGCCGGCCAGCCCGAAGTCGGCGAGCACCTCCCGCGCCGACAGCGCCACCGAGATGATCTGCGGCCATTCGATGCCGGGCACCGGGTCCAGGTCCACCCGCAGTTCGTCCGGATGGTCCAGGTCGGACGCGAGCACCGGGTGCGGGTTGAGGTCGATGCAGCCGAGGTTGGCCACCCAGGCGAGGCCGGCCGCGTCGCGCAGCACCACCTCGTCGGCGGTCCGGCCGGACGGGAAGCGCAACTCGGCGGTCTCGATCCACGACGGGCGGGACGACGGGGCCCGCTTCTGGAAGAACGGCTCTTCCTCCGCCCCGTTGACGAACCGCTTCAGCGCCATCGGCCGCCCGGCGACCCCGTGCAGCGCCCCGTCCGCCACGGCAAGGTAGTAGCGCACCAGGTCCAGCTTGGTGTGCCCGGTCCGCGGGAAGTAGACCTTCTGCGGGTTGGAGACCGCGACCTCGCGGCCGGCCACCTCGATGACCGTCTTAGGGCTCGCCATTAAGAGTCAGCCCCGTCCGTTCGGGATGACAGATCTTCGCCCTTCCCGAGGATGTCCGACAGGCTGTAGCTCACGGGCTCTTCCAGCTGGTCGAACCCGCAGGAGGAGGGCTCGCGGTCCGGGCGCCAGCGGACGAACTGCGCCGTGTGCCGGAAGCGGGTTCCCTCCATGTGGTCGTAGCGCACCTCGACCACGCGTTCCGGGCGCAGCGGCACGAACGACAGGTCCTTGCCCACGTTCCACCGGCTGTACTCGGAGCTGCGCGGGGTGCGCACGCCCTCGCCGCCCTCGCCGGCGGCCATGTGCGCGGCCCAGTTCCACGGGTGGCCCTCGAACGTGGTCACCAGCGGCTCGAGCTCGGCGCGCAGCTCGCGCCGCACCGCCATCGGGAACGCGCCGATCACCCCGACGCTCGCCAGGTCGCCCGACGGCTTGTACAGGCCGAGCAGCAGCGAGCCGATCGCGTCGTCGCCGGTCTTGTGCGGCCGGTAGCCGGCCACCACGCAGTCCGCGGTGCGCTCGTGCTTGATCTTGAACATGACCCGCCGGTCCGGCTCGTAGATGCCGTCCGGCGACTTGGCGACAAGGCCGTCAAGTCCCGCGCCCTCGAACTGGGTGAACCACTGCCCGGCCACCTCGCGCGAGGTGGTGACCGGCGTGAGGTGGATGGGCGGCGCGGCAGCCGACAAGGCGGCTGCCAATGCCGCACGACGCTCGGCGAACGGGCGCTCCGTGTAGTCGGTGTCGCCGAGGGCGAGCAGGTCGAACGCGACGAAGTGCGCGGGCGTCTGCGCGGCGAGCAGCCGCACCCGGCTCGCGGCGGGGTGCAGCCGCAGCTGCAGCGCCTCGAAGTCGAGCCGCCCGGCGGCGAAGTCGGGCAGCACGATCTCCCCGTCGATCACGCAGCGCTCCGGCAGCTCAGCGCGCACGGCCGCGACAAGCTCAGGGAAGTACCTGGTCATCGGGCGCTCGTTCCTGCTGCCGATCTCCACCTCGTCGCCATCGCGGAACACGATGGACCGGAACCCGTCCCACTTGGGCTCGAAGACGTAGTCCCCCTCGGGGATCGCGGGCACGGCCTTGGCCAGCATCGGCGCTACCGGGGGCATCACCGGAAGATCCATGGTCACAAGCCTCGCACACGGCGCCGCCGGACCGGCTAGCCGAGTCCGGTCCATTCGGCGCTGTGCTGCCACAGCAGCGCCGCGAGCTGCGGCGTGGCCACCGGGCTCGCCGCGCGCGCCGCGCACTTGTCGTAGAACAGCCCGCTGTCGGCGGCGACGTCCGCCGATGTCGCGCAGTACACCGAGGTGACCGCGCCCTGCTCGGTGGTCAGCATCCGGCGGGTGAGGAACGGGCGGGCGAGCCGGGGCACGCGCCGCCAGATGTCGGAGGCGACCACCCCCGGGTGCAGCGCGTAGGCGTGCACCACCGCCGCCCCGTCGAGCCGCCGCGCCAGCTCCTGCGTGAACAGGACGTTGCACAGCTTGGAGACGGCGTACTCGCGGGTGCCGGTGAACGTGGCGGTGGGCCGCCTGACCGCCGCGAAGTCGATGCCGGGCGCGCTGTAGTGCGCCTCGCTCGACACGTTGACGACCCGCGCGCCCGGGCCGCTCGCCGCCAGCCGGCCGAGCAGCAGCTGGGTCAGCGCGAAGTGCCCGAGGTGGTTCACGCCGAAGTGCAGCTCGAACCCGTCCTCGGTGATGCCGCGCTGCCCGCCCACGCCCGCGTTGTTCACCAGCACGTGCAGCGGCTCGTCACGGGCGAGGAACGCCGCGGCGCAGGCCCGGACCGAGGAAAGCGACGCCAGGTCGAGCGGCAGCAGCCGCACGTCGGCCGAGCCCGACTCGGACATGATCCGCGCGACGGCGGCCTCCCCGGCGGCGGCCGAGCGGCAGGCGATGTACACCCGGCCGCCGTCCCGTGCCAGCGCGATGGCGGTGGCAAGCCCGATACCCGTGTTGCCGCCGGTAATAAAGAAGGTCCGCCCGGCGGCCGGGCCGGATGCGCCAGATGCACCAGATGCGCTGGATGAGGTCACTCGTTCACGTTAACCGCCGGCCATCGCCCCCACAACGAGGAACGGCTCCGTCCCGGCGGCGAGCGCCGCCGCCACCGTCGCCGGCAGCGGCGCGTCCGGCGGCTCGTTGGACAGGTCCTGCTCGCACGCGTAGAACCGGACGAAGGCCCGGCGCTTCCCGGTCTGCCGGTCGCGGATCGTGCCGAGCAGCACCGGGTACGCCAGCTCGAGCGCGTCGAGCACCGCCCGCTGCGTCACGCCGTCGCCCGGCACCGACACTGTCACCTCTTTGCCGGCCCGGGCCAGGTTCCGCAGGTGCACGGGAAGGACGACCCGGATCTCGGTCACGGCAGGACCTGCACCTCGACGGAGAGCACGGCGGGCAGGTCGCGGACGATCGGCGCCCAGGTGTCGCCGGAATCCGGCGAGCAGTACACCTGGCCACCGGTGGTGCCGAAGTAGACGCCGGCCTCGTCAAGCGTGTCGATGGACATCGCGTCCCGGTACACGTTGACGTAGCAGTCGTGCTGCGGCAGCCCCTTCGTCAGCGGCTCCCACTCGTTGCCGCCGACCCGGGACCGCCAGACCTTCAGCGCGCCGTCCGGCGGGTAGTGCAGGCTGTCGCTGGTGATCGGCACCACGTACAGCGTCTCCGCCTCGTGCGGGTGCACGCCGATCGGGAAGCCGAAGTCGCTCGGCAGGTTCCCGCTGATCTCGTACCAGTTCTCCCCGGCGTCGTCGGAGCGCATCACGTCCCAGTGCTTCTGCATGAACAGCGTGTCCGGCCTGGCGGGGTGCGCCTCGATGTGGTGCACGCAGTGCCCCGCTTCGGCGTCGGGATCCGGGATGCCCTCCGAGAGCAGCCCGCGGTTGATCACCCGCCAGGTCTCGCCGCCGTCGTCGGACCGGAGCGTGCCCGCCGCCGAGATCGCCACGTAGATCCGTGGTTCCTGCAGGATGATCGTGTGCGGGCACAGGCCGCCCGCGCCCGGCTGCCATGACGAGCCGGTCGGGTGCGTGCGCAGCCCGGTGAGCTCTTTCCAGGTCACGCCGCCGTCGGTGGACTTGAACAGGGCCGCGTCCTCCGCCCCCGCGTACACGGTGTCCGGGTCGGAATGCGACGGTTCCAGGTGCCAGACCCGCTTGAACTCCCACGGCCTGGGCGTCCCGTCGTACCACAGGTGCGTGCCGGGGTCGCCGCCCGCGTACGTGAAGTCGTTGCCGACCGGCTGCCAGGTCTCGCCGCCGTCGTCGGAGCGCTGGATGAGCTGGCCGAACCAGCCCGTGTTCTGCGAGGCGTAGATCCTGTTCGGGTCCGCGGGCGAGCCCTTGAGGTGGTAGATCTCCCAGCCGCCGAAGTGCGGCCCGGTGACGGACCACTTCTCCCGTTTCTCGTCCGAGGTAAGCACGAACGCGCCCTTGCGCGTTCCGGCAAGTACCCGCACCTGAGTCATAGTGCCCGCCTTCTTTTGTTAACGAACGCTCCTTGTAGGACGAAGCCCTAGTGTTTTCGAATCAACCGGGCTATAGTAGCCTCGAATCGAACGCGCATTCAACTGCTAGACGGCTTCTCACCCAGGTACGACTGGGCGTGTCGCCGAATTTCATCGCCCCCCACCCCCACCTGGCAGGATAACGTGAACTGATCGAAACCTGATGACCCAACCTCCGGGAGATCGCCATGGCCGGCCAGCCGCCAGAACCCTCCTTCCAGCCCGCCCCGCAGGACCAGGGCCTGACGCAGGGCCGTCCCGCCTGGCAGCCACCCACGTACACGCCGCCGGGGGGGAGCGGCCAGCAGGGCTACCACTCACCGTCCTACTCCGCCTCTGGCCAGGATCAGGCCCAGGCCCAGAGCTACCCGCCGCAGGACCAGACGTACACCTCCCTCGGCCAGGGCCAGGCACAGGCTCAGGCACAGGGCCAGGGACAGGGCCAGGGCCAGTATCAGGGCTACCAGCCGCCGAGCTACGCTCCGCCCGGCCAGGGCGCGTCCGTGCCGCCGCCGCAGTGGCAGGCTGGTGCCGTCTCTGCCCCGGCGAGGCCCAGGCAGCGGGCCGCGGGCGAGAAGGGCTTTGTCGGCTCGCTGTTCGACTTCAGCTTCACGTCCCTGGTCACGCCCAAGATCATCAGGGTCCTCTACATCCTGTTCACCATCTGGACCGCGCTTATCGGCCTGAGCATCCTGATCATCGGCTTCAAGACCGGCGGGCTGGCGGGTGGCCTGTTCACCCTGATCGTCATCGAGCCGATCTTCGTCCTGCTCACGCTCGGCATCTACCGGGTGGTGCTTGAGATGTTCATGGTGGTGTTCCGGATGTACGAGGAGATGAAGCAGATCAGGGAGAACACCAACAGCCGGGCCTGAGGCCGGTCCCGGCAAGATTTTCCGCAGCTTCTTCATCCACAGCCGTCCATGGCCTGTCCACAGCGCGTACCGCGAGCGTGCGCGGCCTGGGCGGCTCCCCATGTCCACAGCTCCAGCGCCCTAACCAACGGGTATTCCACAGGGAACCCCAGGTTACGCACATGGTGATCCACAGCCGGCCTGCAGTACGTTACCTGTCCCAGGGATGCGGCGAGCCCGAGCGGCGCACCGCCCCCACGGGGACCGGGGAAATACGATGGCAAGCCGGGCAGGACATTCACGTCATGACCAGAACCCTGATGCAGCCGCTGGCCGCCGACGCGGCCAGGCACTCTCGTCACTTCCAGCTCATCGTTGACGTCCACTTGCTGCTGGTCAGCGGCGGTGACCTGCTGCTCGGCAGACGTGCCAATACGGGCTACGGCGACGGGGCGTACGAGCCGCCCTCGGGACGGCTCGCCGAGCGGGAGACCCTCGTCGAGGCCGCCGTGCGGGTAGCCGCGGCCCAGGTAGGGATCGCGCTTGACCCGGCCCGGGTGTCGCTCGCCCACGTGCTGCACGACGTGTCGGGCGTGGGCCGGATGGCGTTCTTCCTGACCGCCGACGGCTTGGCCGACGTCACCAGCCCGGTGCCGCCCGCCGGGGCAGGCAGCTACAGCGACTTCGGCTGGTACCCGCTCACCGACCTCCCGGCGAACATGATCGACCGCGCCCGTGTCGCGGTCCGCAACTACGCGGCGGGCAACCGCTTCTCCACCTATCCCGCCTTCGGCATGTAGCTGAAAGATGCCGCGGAACGGGGGAGTGCTTCGCCCGGTAGGCTGATGGCTGATGATGCTGGTAAAGACCCACGGGTCGCTCAACGAGATCTTCGCGCTCGACGCCGCGCCGGGCGTCTGGGAATCCGACGCCGCGCTGCGCGAGTTCGTCCGGCGGGTCTGCGACCGCTCCGCCTGGACCGGGGGCAGCGACGGCATCTACCTGTACGACGCGAGCAGGCCGAACGCGCAGGCCTGGTTCTTCAACCCCGACGGGTCCTCGGCCGAGTTCTGCGGCAACGGTATGCGCGGCCTCGGGCGCCTCATCCTCGACCTGCGCGGCACCGACACCGAGGTGGTCGCCAGCGGCGGCCGCGACTACACCGTGCACCGCGCGCCGTCGACCCCCGAGGGCGTCCGGCAGGTGCTGCTCGAATTGCCGCCGCTCCGCTTCGACGACGCCCTGCTGCCCGAGCCGTTCACGGAGTTCACCGCCGTGGCGGTGCCGAACCCGCACGTGATCGCCATGGTGGAGCGGTACTGCGAACCGGACCTGATCGAGCTCGGCAAGCGCGCCGACGAGGTGTTCGCCGCGGGTGCGAACGTCTCGTTCCTCCAGCCGCTCGCGGACGGCGACGCGCCCGAGATCTTCGTCCGCACCTTCGAGCGCGGCGCGGGCCTGACCCCGTCGTGCGGCTCCGGGGTAGTGGCGTCCCGTGCCGCCTACTCCCGGCTGACCGGCCTCGACCCGGAGCGGCGCGTCGTGGTCCGCAACGCCGGGGGAGTGGCCGCAGCGTCGGTCCAGGTCCGCGACGGCGCCTGGAATCCCGTCCTTGAGGGAAACGCGACCGTTGTCTACACGGCCGATGTCGGCCTGTCCGGTGACCAGGCGGGAATGCTCCACTTCTCAGGTAATGAAAATAGCGCCTACGCGATGCTGGACGAGCGAAACATCGCCTGCCTCAAAGAGCACGGAATCCAAACCGCGCATCCCTAATACGCTAGCGGCGCACGATGGAGCTCGTAATATCAAGCTCTGCGCTGCTAGCTGCGACGCAAGGTAACCGGAAAACTGTACTGTAACGTTCAAGCTGCCCGAGGTATTATCTCGGTAACATCTCAGCAGGCAATGCAGGTTGAGTTGGCGATAGTTTTCTGATCACGTCGGCGGCGGGGTCACCGACATTGAGCTAGCTGCCGCTAATCCGGTCGAGTGCCTGCCGGGCGCGGCGCTCGGCGGTCTCGGCCTGCCTGGCTCGCATCCGTGCCCCCGCCAGGTCGGCCCGCGCCCGGGTGAGCCGCTCTTCGAGTTCGCGGACCTCCCGCTCAAGCCGGTCTTCGGCCGCGAGTGTGTCCGCGGCGGCGGCGGCGGTCGAAGCAACCACACGTTCTGCTTCTTCGTACTGCTCCCGGCGCCGGGCAGCACGCTCTTCAGCCTCCCGCGCCAGCCGTTCGTCTTCCTCCGCCTGCCGCCGCGCGACAACCTCCGCCGACGGCTGAGCGGCGCTCGCCCGCCCGCGCCGGGCGGTGCCGACCGGGCCGGGCTGGTCCGCAGTCGGCTTGGTGGCCGTCCGGGTTCCGCCCGCACCGCTCCTGACCCCGCTAGCCGCGGACCGCCCGCCCGTCACCACGCCGAGCGGCACGACCGTCGCCTCGTCTTCCGCCGCCTCGCCGTCCCCGCCGCCGGCCTCGGGCAGCACCCCGAAACCAGACCACTGCACCGCCCGGGTCAGCGTCCCCGCGGCGAAGTCCGCCGCGACCTCGGGATCCGCGAGCGCGGCGGTAAGCGTCTGCGACACCTCAAGCCGCAGCGCGGGCGGCGCGTCCGCCACGCCGGCGAGGGACAGCGCCCGGTTGGTCAGTGCGTCAACGAGCGCGCCGCGCGCGGCGGACAGCTCGCGCAGCCGGGGACCGTGCCCGGCCTGCTGCGCGGCGCGCAGCGCCGCGGCCATCTCGGAAAGCGAAGCCGGCGCGCTGGGGTCCGACCGGGCCAGCCGGTTGACCACCCACGCCGCGCGGGTAGGCCTGCGCAGCGCGCCGATCGCCTTCGCCGCCGCCCGGTCGCCGGCGTCGCGCGCGACGGCGGCGAGCTCGGTGCGGCGCTCGGTAAACGCTTGCGGGTCGGCGCCGTACAGCTCCTCGACCGCCACCGCCACCCGGTCGTCGACCCCGGCCGCGTCACGCGGCCCTGCACCACCGCTGCCGTCCACAGCATGGGTTATGCCCCGGTGCGCAGGCCGGCGAACAGGTCGTCCTCGGGAAGCGGGGCGCTGGTCGAGTCCGTGATCCTGATGAAGTACTCGTAGCCGAACGCCTGCTCGGCGACCTCGGGGGGCAGCTTGCTGAACCACGAGTCGTTGATCTGGCTGCCGTGCGCGAACAGTGCCGCCCGCTTGCGCGCGAGCACCGGGCGGATGTCAACCGTGGTGGTGATCCGGGCCTCGGAATCCAGCGCGCGGCGTGCCCGCTCCTGCGCCTCCTCGGAGTCGTTGTCCCAGTTCGGCACTTCCTCGCCCGCCTCGCGCAGCGCGTCCCAGATCTTGCGCCAGTTGGAGCCCTTCATCGTGGACAGGTACACCTTCGCGGGGATACCGGTCGCCGCGGCGGCGGCCTGGGCGGCGCGGCTCGCGTGCACGTGGTCCGGGTGCTGGTAGGCGCCCGCGTCGTCATAGGTGACGAGCACCTGCGGCTGGTACTTCGCGATCAGTTCGCCGATCCGCCCGGACACCACGTCGAGCGGCACGTTGCAGAACGCGTCCGGCCGGCCCTTGTACTCCCACTCGAGCATCCCCGAGTCGTGGTAGCCGAGCGTCTCAAGCGCGCTGACCTGCAGGATCTGTGCCGACTCGTCGAGCTCGGCCAGCCGCAGCGCCGCCACCTCCTGGGGCTGGTGCCCGTCTTCCCCGGGCTTGATCCCGCCGGGCGCGTCGCCGAACTCCCCGTTGGTACAGGTCACCACGACCACCCGGATGCCCTGGTCGGCGTACGTGGCGAGGATGCCGCCGCCGGAAGCCTCGTCGTCGGGGTGGGCGTGGACCGCCATCAGCGTAAGAACGTCTGCCATGCCATACACAGTGCCATGTGCCTAGGACAATATTCCGCGACCGGTCTCCGATCGGTTCCGGAGGCAGCAGCGCCGTACCGAACGGGTGCGGCTGACTCTGAAACTCCGCGTCGTGCGGTGCCTAGGCGATCTTGTCGCGCGCGGCCCGCCCGTTGCCGTGATGCCAACCGGGGGCCATTCCTAAGGGCTGGATAGAGCGGTTTAAAGGCCGGTTAAAGGCGAGGTATCCGGACCGTAAGCGCGCCCGGCTGGACGGTCACGGTCAGGGTGCGGCCCGGCGTGACGATCTCGCCGTCCACCTCGCGGGGCAGCAGCGCGCGGGTGGTGATCTCGATCCTGCGCGCCTGGAACCGCTCGAGCATGCGGTCCTGGTAGGAGCTGTTCGTCAGCACCCGGGCGGCGAGCCGCGGCCAGCCGAGCGGCCCGTGCGGCGCGAGGATGCCCACGTCGAGCAGCCCGTCGTCGAGCCGCGCGGCGGGCAGCAGGCTGAAGCCGCCGGGCAGCAGCCCGGAGTTGCCTACCACGACGGACCTGGCCTCGCGCTCCAGGGGAATCCCGCCATCAAGCGAAAGTGATACCTGGGCGGGCGGCAGGGCCAGGTGCATCGCCCCGGACATCGCGTAGGCGAGCCAGCCGAACTGGTGCTTGAGCTTGGTCCCGGCGACGACGGCGGCGTCGAGGCCCATCCCCGCCATCGCGGTGAACGGCTCGCCGTCGGCGACCGCGAGGTCGATTACCCGGTCAGTGCCGCCAGCGGCGAGCGCGGCGGCGAGCGCGGCTTTCGGGTGGCCGGGCAGCCGCAGTGTCCTTGCCAGCAGGTTGGCGGTGCCGTGCGGCACGATCCCGAGCGGTACCCCGGTGCCGGCCAGCCCCTCCGCGCAGCCGCGCACGGTGCCGTCACCGCCAACGGCGACCACCAGGTCCGCCCCGTCGAGCGCCGCGCCGCTGGCCGCCGAGACCCCGGCTTCTGCCTTCTCGGTGACCAGCACCTCGTGGTCCCAGCCGTGCTGCCTGGCGGCCGCGCCGCACAACGCGACAAGGTGCCCGCCGCCATGGACTAGCGAGCCGTTCACCACGAAAGCGACACTAGGCATCTCCAGCGAGACTACCCCTAGCGGCACCGGAAAACCGCGCCGACCGGCCCCGCGGGACCGGTTGCCCCTGGTCCGGACGGCGCCCGCCACCCCGGCGCAACCAGCCACCGGGCAACGAAACGGGCTGGCCGCCGCGCGCGCCCGGCGGCCAGCACGGAAAGTTACCTGAGGTACCAGTTGTAGGGGGCGATCAGCTTCTCCACCGCATCCGGCCCCCAGGACCCGACCGCGTACGGCTCCACCGGCGGCGGCGAGTCGAGCAGCGGCTGCGAGATCTCCCAGACCCGCTCGATGCCGTCGGCCCGGGTGAACAGCGACTGGTCACCGAGCATGGCGAGCAGGATCAGCCGCTCGTAGCCCTCAAGCGCGTTGGCGGCCGCCCAGGAGTCCTCGTACCTGAAGGTCAGCCTCGACGCGCCGAGCGTCATCTCGGGCCCGGGCATCTTGGCCATGAACTCGATGCTGATCGACCCGGGGTCGGAGAAGTCGATGACGATCTCGTTCATCTGGCCGGAGGGCGCGTCGCGGTGGTGGCTGCGGAACATGCGGACGGGCGGCGTGTGGAACCCCAGCGTGATGACCTGCCGGGACTGCGCGAGCGCCTTGCCCGACCGCAGGTAGAACGGCACGCCGTGCCAGCGCCAGTTCTCCACCTCGACCCGCAGCGCGATCATCGTCTCGGTGTCCGAGTCCTTGGGCACTCCCTTGATGTCCCGGTACCCGTCGTACTGCCCGCGGACCACGTGCCGCGTGTCGATGGGGCGCAGCGCGTCGAACACCTTGCCCTTCTCATCGCGCAGCGGCTTGGCGTTGAGCGAGGTGGGCGGCTCCATCGCGACGAAGCCGAGCACCTGGAACAGGTGGGTCACCACCATGTCCCGGTAGGCCCCGGTCGCGTCGTAGAACCCGGCCCGCTGCTCGACGGTGAGCGTCTCCGGCACGTCGATCTGCACGTACTTGATGTGGTTGCGGTTCCAGATCGGCTCGAACAGGCCGTTGGCGAAGCGGAACGCGAGCACGTTGTCGACCGATTCCTTGCCGAGGAAGTGGTCGATGCGGAACACCCGGGACTCATCGAACACCGAGTGCACGGTCTCGTTGAGCTCCTTCGCGGACTCGAGGTCGGTGCCGAACGGCTTCTCGATGATCACCCGCGAGTCCTCCGTGGCCAGCCCGGACGCGCCGAGCATCTGCACGATGGAGCCGAACGCCACGGGCGGGATGGCCAGGTGGAACAGCCGCCCGATGTGCCCGGCCCGGCCGTTGCGCCGCTGACCGGACCCGCCGTTGATCGCCTTCTCGGCCGCCTCGACCGCGGACACCAGCGCCGAGGGGTCCTCTGCCGAGGCCGCGCCGAACGCGAGCCGGGCGGCGAACGTGTCCCACGACTCGTCGGGCTTGCAGGTGCCGAACTGCTGGCAGGCCGCGTGCGCGGTGGCGCGGAACTCATCGTCCGACACCGCGAAGTCCGGTGGCGCGGACCCGATGATGCGGAACTCCTCGGGCAGCAGCCCGGCGCGGAACAGGTGGTGCAGTCCCGGCAGCAGCTTCCGCTTGGACAGGTCCCCGGTCGCGCCGAACAGCACGATGACGTGCGGGTCGGGCTTGGCGTGCCCGTGCCGCGGCGAGTGCCCGTGCGGCCGCCGCTGCGAGTGCTCGGAGACTGTGTTCACTGCGGGGCCGCCTTCTGCTCCGCGTGGCCGCCGAACTCCGACCGCAGCGCGGAGAGCATCTTGCCGGTGAACACGCCGAGGTCGCGCGACTCGAACCGCTGGAACAGGGACGCGGTGATGACCGGGGCGGGCACGCCCTCGGCGATCGCGGCCTCCACCGTCCACCGGCCCTCGCCGGAGTCGGACACCCGGCCGCCGAACTCGGTCAGGTCGGGCGACTTCGCCAGCGCCGACGCGGCCAGGTCGACCAGCCAGGACGAGACCACCGAGCCGCGCCGCCACACCTCGGCGACGTCGGCCACGTTGATCTCGTACTGGTAGGCCTCCGGGTCGCGCAGCGGCGTGTTCTCCGCGTCGTGGGTGGCGTTCTCCCGCAGGCCGATGCCCGCGCCCTTGATGATCGACAGCCCCTCGGCGATCGCGGCCATCATGCCGTACTCGATCCCGTTGTGCACCATCTTGACGAAGTGCCCGGCGCCGGACGGCCCGCAGTGCAGGTACCCCTGGGACGCCTGCGACCCAGGGGTACGGCCGGACGTCGGCTCGACCGAGCCCTCGCCGGGCGCGATCGTCTTGAACAGCGGATCGAGCCGCAGCACCGCGGCGGAGTCCCCGCCGATCATCAGGCAGTAACCGCGCTCCAGGCCCCACACGCCGCCGGACGTGCCGACGTCCAGGTAGTGCAGGCCCTTCGGGGCGAGTGCCTTGGACCGGGTGATGTCGTCGCGGTAGTAGGAGTTGCCGCCGTCGATGAGCACGTCGTCGGCGTCGAGCAGCGGCACCAGCTGCTCGAGGGTGGAGTCCACGATCCCCGCGGGGACCATGATCCAGATGTTGCGCGGCTTGTCGAGCGCGGCCACGAAGTCGGCGAGGGTGTGCGTGCCGGTCGCGCCCTCTTCCTCCAGGGCCTTCACCGCGTCCGCGTTCACGTCGTAGGCGACGCAGCGGTGCCCGTCGCGCATCAGCCGGCGCACCAGGTTGGCGCCCATCCGGCCAAGCCCGATCATGCCGAGCTGCATCGGTGTGTCAGTTGCCATGGAAGTATCAGCTCCCCGATTTCATGGACCGGTAACGCCGGATCAGCGCGTTGGTGGACGAGTCGTGGTTCAGCTCCGGCTCCGCCGCGGCGGTCAGCTCCGGGATGATCCGCTGCGCGAGCTGCTTGCCGAGCTCGACGCCCCACTGGTCGAACGAGTCGATGTCCCAGATGACGCCCTGGACGAACACCGAGTGCTCGTACAGCGCGACGAGCGTCCCGAGCAGCCGCGGCGTGAGGATGTCGCACAGCAGGGTGTTGGTCGGCCGGTTGCCCTCCATGACCCGGTGCGGCACCACCGCCTCGCCGGTTCCCTCGGCGCGCACCTGCTCCTCGGTCTTGCCGAAGGCGAGCGCCTCGGCCTGCGCGAACACGTTGGACGAGAGGAAGTCGTGGTGCTCGCCGAGCGGGTTGAGCGTCCGCGCGAAGCCGATCAGGTCGACCGGGATCAGCACCGTCCCCTGGTGGATGAGCTGGTAGAACGAGTGCTGCCCGTTGGTGCCCGGCTCGCCCCAGTAGATGGCCCCGGTGTCGTAGTCGACGTGCCGCCCGTCCAGCGTCACGTGCTTGCCGTTCGACTCCATGGTGAGCTGCTGCAGGTAGGCGGGGAACCGCTTGAGGTACTGCTCGTACGGCATCACGCCGACGGTCTGCGCGCCGAAGAATTCCCGGTACCAGACCGCGAGCAGGCCCATCAGCACCGGCAGGTTGGCACCGAGCGGCGCGGTGCGGAAGTGCTCGTCCATGTCGTGGAACCCGGCCAGCATCTCATCGAACTGGTCAGGGCCGAGCGCGATCATGTTGGACAGCCCGATCGCGGAGTCCATCGAGTACCGCCCGCCCACCCAGTCCCAGAACCCGAACATGTTGGCCGTGTCGATCCCGAACTCCGAGACCCGTTCCGCGTTGGTGGACACCGCCACGAAGTGGTTCGCCACCGCATCCCGCGTCCCGAGGGCGCCCACCACCCAGTCCCGCGCTGATGTCGCGTTGGTCAGCGTCTCCAGCGTGCCGAACGTCTTGGAGGAGATGATGAAGAGGGTCTCATCCGCGCTGAGGTCGCGCACCGCCTCCGCGAAGTCAGTGGAATCGACATTGGACACGAAACGGAAGGTGATGTCACGCGTGCAGTAATGCCGCAGCGCCTCGTACGCCATGACCGGCCCGAGGTCGGATCCGCCGATGCCGATATTGACGACGTTCTTTATCCGCTTCCCGGTAAAGCCCTTGAATTCGCCGGAACGGACGCGGTTCGCGAAGTCCCGCATGCGGCTCAGCACGGCATGCACGTCCGCCACGACGTCCTGCCCGTCGACGACCAGCGTGGCCGTGGCCGGCAGCCGCAGCGCCGTGTGCAGCACCGCCCGGTTCTCCGACACGTTGATGTGCTCGCCGCGGAACATCGCGTCCCGCCGGGCAGGCACCCCCGACTCCTCGGCCAGCTCCACGAGCAGTGCCATGGTCTCGTCGGTGACCCGGTTCTTTGAGTAGTCCAGGTAAATTCCCGTGGCCTCGGCCGTCAGCCGCTCACCCCGCCCCGGATCGGCCGCGAACAGGTCGCGCAGATGCGCACCGGAGATTTCCGCGTAATGGCGCTCAAGCGACTGCCACGCCTTCCGCTCCCGCAGCGGAGTAGCCGGCATGCTGGTCTCCCCTCGTCTAGTCCCAGGCACCTCGTTGTATGCCGTTCCGATCCTTCCACGTGGAGTGGCCGGCGGAGTGTCGGGGGCCCAAAGTAAAAGTCGAAACCCGCGTTCCGGGGTCGCGGGCCGGCGGGAGAAGATTTTCGCGGCTCGTCCTGCGGAAGGCCGCGAAGAATCTCCCCCGCGACCCGCTTCGACCGGCACTCAGCTGGACGTCATCCGTGCCCCGACAGCCTCCAGCCTGCCATCGGGCGCTGACGCGCAACCCCAAGCCCAACACCCTGCCCGGGCCGTTCCTCATAAGCGCCTGGCTATTGCCCTTCCAGGCAACGCCGACCCACTGGCCTCATCCTTCCTCGTGGCCCCTGTACCACAGCCGGCCAGCCACCCCCCAGCCCGCACTCCCGCCACGCCCCAAGCCGCTCACCCCGGCCAGACGCCCACCCCAGCCACACTTCCCGGTCTTCCCGGTCATCGGGGAGTCCCGGGGGACCACCCAAGACAGTCATAGAGCGGACAGGCCCGAGGGCAGTGACCCCAGCGGTTCATGTGACCCGTGGGACGATCAAACGCCTATCTCGCCAGCCTGCCGCCATGATCATGTAGGGTTTTCCGCGTTATCGCGCTAATAAGTCTTCACGACACCAAAAAGCTTCATGATCTTGGCCCTGCCAGGGGCGATGCGCGGAATTCAGGTGAATCTCAGACCCCATTGGCCGCGGAGTCCACGTAATTAACGGAATTTCTTTAGCGTCCGGCCGCGGCGCGGGCGACGGCGCGCACGCGGTCGCTGCTAGCCAGGTCCTCCAGGAGCACCGGGGAGCCGTCGGGCCCGCAGAGCGGCAGCTTCCAGTTGGGGTACTCATCGCAGGTGCCCGGCATATTCTGCGAGCGGGTCTCGCCGGCCGCTTCGGCCAGGTTGACGCCGATGAGCTGGGCGGGCGTGCGCGCCAGGTAGCCGTAGAGCGCGGCGGTGAAGGCGTCAGCGGACGGGCGCTCGCCCGGTGGCAGCAGGCCCTCGCCGGCCAGCGCGCCGATCCAGTCGTCGACGATGCGCTCGGCCTCGGCCCGCTCCTCGGCCTCGGGGCGGGCCAGCAGGCCGAGGGACAGCCGGTCGGTGACCTGCTTGCCGGACAGGAACGCGGCGGCCGGGGGCAGGTCGTGCGTGGAGACGGTCACCAGGCTGTTGGGCCGCCACCACTGCGGCGGGAGCGGCTCGTTAGACCAGCCGCGCTCGAACCAGAGCATCATCGTGCCGAGGACGCCGCGGGCGGCGAGCGCGTCGCGCAGCCACGGCTCCACCGTGCCGAGGTCCTCGCCGATGACGACGGACCCGGCGGCGGCCGCCGCCGCCGCGAGCGTGCCGAGCGTGCCGGGCGCGTCGTAGTACACGTACGCGCCCGCCGTCGGCGGCGCGCCTTCCGGGATCCACCACAGCCGGGACAGCCCCATGACGTGGTCGATCCGCAGGCCCCCGCCGAGGGACAGGTTGGCGCCGATCAGTTCTGCGAGCGGCCGGTAGCCGCAAGCCGCGAGCGCGCGGGGATGCATCGGCGGCAGCCCCCAGTCCTGGCCGCGCTGGTTGAACGCGTCCGGCGGCGCGCCGACGGTGAACCCCGTGGCGAAGTACTCCTGACCGCCCCACGCGTCCGCTCCGCCGGGGTGCGCGCCGATCGCCAGGTCGGCGATGATGCCGATCTCCATGCCCGCGGCGCGCGCCGTCGCCTGCGCCGCGGCGGCCTGCCCGGCGACAAGCCACTGCACCCAGATGTGGAACTCGGCTTGCGCGGCGAGGTCGCCGCGGAGCTCCGCCGCCGCGGTCCGCGGCTCGCGCAACCGCGCGGGCCAGGTGCGGTAGTCGGCGCCGTGCACCTCCGCGAGCGCGCACCACGCGCCCCAGTCGGTGAGCGCTTGCCCGTGCCGCGCCCGGAACTCGTCGAGCGACGCCTGCCGCTCATCCGACAGCGTCACCTTGCGCAGCATCTCGAGCGCTTCGCGCTTGGCGGCCCAGACGGCGTCCCTGTCGATGAGCGCCGACGTCAGCGACGCCGCGCGAAGCCGCTGCGAAAGCTGGATGATCCGCGCCCGTTCCGGATAACTGAGCTCGGCGTATTCGGAGATGTCCTCGATGCGCAGGTACAGCGGCGATATCCAGCGACGGCTCATCGGCAGGTAGGGCGACGGGCTGACCGGGGGGAGCGGCTCGGCGGCGTGCAGCGGGTTGATGAGGACGAAGCCGGCGCCCAGGTCGCGGGCGGACCAGGCCGCGAAGTCGGCGAGGTCCCGCAGGTCGCCGTGGCCCCAGGAGGCGCGGGAGCGCAGCGAGTAAAGCTGCACGGTGAAGCCCCAGGACCGCCGCGAAGGCTGCGGCACGACCGCGTCGGGCGGGGTGAAGCCGCCGGTGGCCGCGGGCGCGTCCTCGAGCGCCGCCACGATCGCGGCGAGCGTCTCGTCGGGCACGATGACCTCTTGCCCCCGCCAGTCCCAGTAACTGACGGAAACACCAAGCCCGGCGGCCCGCTGCCGCAATTCCGCGTTGCTCACCCGCCCTAGTCTGCCGCAGCCGCGGCCGTGCTCTGCAAAGTGCCGATGCACGTTGCAGGGTGACGCCCTGCGGTCAGCTCAGCGTGGCCGCGTGATCGGGAACGAACGTCTGGCTTTCCCAGGGAGTCCGGACGTAACCGGTCGAGTCCGGCCGTTTCGGTACCTTGAGCTTGGGCTCGGGCACGTCGTGGTAGGGGATCGTGGACAGCAGGTGCGCGATCATGTTGACCCGCGCCCGCCGCTTGTCGTCGGACTCGACCACGTACCACGGCGCCTCGGGGATGTCGGTCATCATGAACATCTCGTCCTTCGCCCGGGAGTAGTCCTCCCACCGGCTGACCGACTCCAGGTCCATGGGGGAGAGCTTCCACCGGCGCACCGGGTCGTCGAGGCGTGACTCGAACCGCGCCTGCTGCTCCTTGTCGCTGACGGAGAACCAGTACTTCCGCAGCAGGATGCCGTCCTCCACCAGCATCCGCTCGAAGGCCGGGCACTGGTGCATGAACCGGGCGTACTGCTCCTTGGTGCAGAACCCCATCACGTGCTCGACGCCGGCCCGGTTGTACCAGGACCGGTCGAACAGCACGATCTCCCCGGCGGCCGGCAGGTGCCCGATGTACCGCTGGAAGTACCACTGGGTGGCCTCACGCTCGGTGGGCTTGTCAAGTGCCGCGATCCGCGCGAACCGGGGATTCAGGTACTGCATGGCACGCGCGATCGTGCCGCCCTTGCCCGCCGCGTCCCGGCCTTCGAAGACCACGACGATCCGGGCGCCGGACGCCCGGGCCCAGTTCTGCATCTTCACCAGCTCCGCCTGGAGCCGGTAAAGCTCTTTGTCGTACGCCTTCTTCGTCAGCTTCACTCCCATCAGCCAACGCTATACATTGAGCCCGTGAACGAGGAACTCCCGCGTCGCTACGAGACGGTTCTCCTGTACCGGACCGGGACGGCGGCCAAGATCGTGCTCAACCGGCCGGAGCGGATGAACGCCTGGTCGACCGCCCTGTCGCGGGACCTGCTCGAGGTGCTGCGCGACCTGGCGAGCGACGACGACGTGCGGGCGGTGATGCTGACCGGGGCGGGCCGGGCATTCTGCTCCGGCGCCGACCTCAAGGACGCCGCGGCGAGCGCCGAAAGCGGCGCCACCCTGGACACCGACACGATCCTGATCGACTGGTACCACCCGATCGTGACCACTATCCGTGAGATGCCCAAGCCGGTGATCAGCGCGGTGAACGGCCCGGCGGCGGGCGCCGGCCTGTCCCTCGCCCTGGCGGCCGACCTCGTCGTCGCGCGGGAATCCGCGTACTTCCTGCTCGCGTTCGTCAACATCGGCCTGGTGCCGGACGCCGGCAGCTCGCTCTTCGTCCCCGCCCGCATCGGCTTCGCCCGCGCCGCCGAGATGGCGATGCTCGGCGAGCCGGTACACGCGCCCAAGGCGGCGGACATCGGCCTCATCAACGCCTGCTGGCCGGACGATGAGTTCGAGAAGAACGCCGAGGCGCTGCTGCTGCGGCTGGGCAACGGGCCGACCCGCTCCTACGCGGGCACCAAGCGGGAGCTCAACCACTGGGTCTACGCGCGCATGGCCGAGCACCTGGCCCTTGAGGCGTCGATCCAGGGCGAGCTGGCGAAGAGCAAGGACTGCGCCGAGGGCATCGCCGCGTTCCTCGGGAAGCGCCCCGCCCAGTTCACCGGCCAGTAACCCCGTCCTGGCCGCTGGCCGTCCGGACGGGCTAGCGTGCTGGGCATGACAGATCAGCGAGTGGCGCTTGTTACTGGTGCGGGCTCCGGGCTCGGGCGGCTCATCACGATCACGCTGGCCCGCCAGGGCTGGTTCGTGGCCGCGGCCGGCCGCCGTCTGCTCCCCCTCGAAGAGACGGCGGACCTGGCCGCGGCCGGCTCGGTGCTGCCGGCGGTGGCCGACGTGGGCGACCCGGAGTCGGTCGCCGGGCTGTTCGGATGCGTGGCCCAGCGGTTCGGCCGGCTCGACCTGCTCGTGAACAACGCGGGGACCGGGGCGCCGCCCGGCGCGGTGGACGAGCTGACCCCGGAGGGCTGGCAGTCGATCGTGGCCACCAACCTGACCGGCTCCTACCTGTGCGCGCACCACGCGGTGCGGATGATGAAGGCGCAGCACCCGCGGGGCGGCCGGATCATCAACAACGGGTCGATCTCGGCGCACGCGCCGCGGCCGGGTTCCTTCGGCTACACCGTGACCAAGCACGCCATCACCGGGCTGACCAAGTCGATCTCGCTCGACGGCCGCCCGTACAACATCGCCTGCGGCCAGATCGACATCGGCAACGCGGCCACGGAGATGACTCAGTGGATCGCGGCCGGGGCGCCGCAGGCCGATGGGTCAGTCAAGCAGGAGCCGACGTTCGACCCGCAGCACGCGGCGGACGCGGTGGCCTTCATGGCTGGCCTGCCGCTGGACGCGAACGTGCAGTTCCTGACGATAACGGCGACCACGATGCCGTTCATCGGCCGCGGTTGATGGCGGACCGCGGCCGACGAACGGATGTAGGTGCTCCACCCCTCGGGGTCCGCGCGCCGGAACCCGGTTAGGCGCAGCCCCCGGACGGGGGGGCATCCGGGGGCTGCGAGCGGGGTAAGCCCTGCTATCGAAACGCTACCCGTCGCCCGATTGTTACACCTTGGCCAGAGATTTTTCTCCGTGATCTTTCAAATGCGCGTAGTAGTCAACTTAGAGGCCGTATTCCTCGAGCAGGCGGAGCCAGAGCTCGCTCATGGTGGGGTAGGACGGCACGGCGTGCCATAGCCGGGACAGCGGCACCTCGCCGGCCACGGCGACCGTGGCCGCGTGGATCATCTCGCCGACGCCGGGCCCGGCGAGGGTCAGGCCGACGATGACCTGGCGGTCCTCGTCCACCACGAGCTGGGCATGGCCCCGGTAGCCGTCGGCGAACAGGCTGGCGCCGGCCACGTTCCCGATCTCGTATTCAACGACCCGGACCCGCATCTTGGCGGCCGTCGCCTGCTGCGCCGTCAGCCCGACGCTGGCGACTTCCGGAATGGTGAAGATGACCTGCGGAACCCAGGACCGCGACGCCAGGTCGCGCACCGACGGCTCGCGGCCGGCGGCGCGGGCGGCGATCGCGTCGCCGCAGACCCGCGCCTGGTACTTGCCCATGTGCGTGAGCAGCGCCAGGTGGTTCACGTCCCCGGCCGCGTACAGCCAGCCACCGGCCACGTCCGTCACCCGCAGCGTGTCGTCCACCTGCAGCCATGATCCCGGCTGAAGGCCGACCGTCTCCAGGCCGATATCCGACGTCTTCGGCGTGCGCCCGGCGGCGACGAGCACCTCGTCCGCCTCGACGGTGGTCCCGTCGCTCAGGGTCAGCACGACCGGGCCGCTCTCGGCCCGCGCGGCATCCCGCGCGCTGGTGCCGAGGCGCACGTCCACGCCCGCGTCGCGCAGCCCCGCCGCGACGAGTTCCCCGGCGAACGGTGGCACCCGGTCGAGCAGGCCAGCCTGCGAGATGAGCGTGACCCGCGACCCGAGCGCCGACCACGCCGCGGCCATCTCGCAGCCCACGACGCCGCCGCCGACGATGGCGAGCCGGGCAGGCACTTCCTTCGCGCTCGTCGCGTCCCGGCTGGTCCACGGACTGACCCCGGCCAGCGCCCGCGGCACGAGGGCTCCCGTCCCCGTCGCGATGGCGACCGCGTGCCGCGCCCGCAGCGTGACGTCGCCCACCGCGACCACGCGCTCGCCGTCCAGCCGCCCGTGCCCGCGGACGAGGGCGATCTTCTCGTCGTTGAGCCAGGAGACCTGCCCGTCGTCCTGCCAGTCGTGAGTGAAGGAGTCCCGCCGCTTGAGCACCTCGGCGGCATCGAGCCGCGCGTCGCTGACCCCGCGCACCGCATTGGCCTCCGCGACCGCTGCGGCCGGGCGGAGCAGTGCCTTGCTCGGCATGCACGCCCAGTACGAGCACTCGCCGCCGACCAGCTCGGACTCGACGATGACCGCCGTGAGCCCGCCGCGCACCGCCCGGGCGGCGACGTTCTCGCCGGTCGGCCCGGCCCCGATCACGATCACGTCATACACGTCCGCCGTCATGCGCCCTCCAAGTCCAGTCAGTCCAGTCCAGTACAGTCCCTGCGTCGCTCACCCTGTTACAGCCCGCGTCACAGCTCTCCGATCCGCGTGTCGCCCACCATGGACGCGGGGTCGGTCACCCGGTCGAACTCCCCGGCCGAGATGTAGCCAAGCGACAGTGCCGCCTCGCGCAGCGTGGAGCCGTCCTGGTCGGCCTTGTGCGCGATCTCGGCGGCCCGGTCGTACCCGATGACCGGGGAGAGCGCGGTGACGAGCATCAGCGACCGGGAGACGTGCTCGGCGATGCGCGCCTCGTTCAGCGCCGCGCCCTCGACGCAGAAGACACGGAACGCGCGGCACGCCCCGGCGAGCAGCGAGGCCGAGCGCAGGAAGTTGGCGATGATCACCGGCCGCATGGTGTTCAGCTCCAGGTTGCCCTGCGACGCGGCGAACGCGATGGCGGCGTCGTTGCCGAGCACCTGCGCGCAGACCATCAGCATGGCCTCGCACTGGGTCGGGTTCACCTTCCCCGGCATGATCGACGACCCGGGCTCGTTCGCCGGGAGCACCAGCTCGCCGAGCCCGGCCCGCGGCCCGGACGCGAGCCAGCGGATGTCGTTGGCGATCTTCGCGAGCGGGATGGCGAGCCCGCGCAGCCCCGCCGAGGCCGCCGCCACGGCGTCTGCGCCGCCCAGCGCGGCGAACTTGTTCGGCGCGGTCACGAAGGGGTACCCGGTCGAGGCGGCGATCCGCGTCGCCACCTCGGCGGCGAAGCCAGGCGGCGCGTTGAGCCCGGTGCCCACGGCGGTGCCGCCGGCCGCCAGCTCGTACAGGCCCGCGCAGGCACGCTCAAGCCCGGCGAGCGCCTGCGAGAGCTGGCTGGCGTAGCCGGACCACTCCTGCCCCACGGTGAGCGGCACCGCGTCCTCCAGGTGCGTCCGCCCGATCTTCACCACGTCCCGCCATGCCACGGCCTTCTCGCCGATCGCGTCGCGCAGCGCGCTGACAGCGGGAATCACCGCCTCGGTGACGGCCTGCACGGCCGCGACGTGCATCGCGGTGGGGAAGGTGTCATTGGACGACTGCCCCATGTTCACGTGATCGTTCGGGTGCACCGGCGACTTGGCTCCGATGACCCCGCCGGCGAGCTGGATCGCCCGGTTGGCGATCACCTCGTTGACGTTCATGTTCGACTGCGTCCCGGACCCGGTCTGCCAGACCCGCAGCGGGAAGTGGTCGTCGAGCTCCCCGGCGATCACCTCGTCGCAGACCCGCGCGATCAGCGCGGCACGCCATTCCTCGAGCCGTCCCGCCGCGCCGTTGGCGAGCGCCGCCGCCTTCTTGACGTGCCCGAACGCGTGGTACACGGCGAGCGGCAGGCGGTCGTCCCCGATGTCGCCGAAGTGCAGCAGCGACCGCTCCGTCTGCGCCCCCCAGTACCGGTCGGCCGGCACGTGGATGACCCCCATCGAGTCCGACTCCCGGCGGTGCCCGGTCGCCCCGATGCCCACCGGCATTTCCCGCACCTTAGGCGCTTCACTCATGACATCACCCTCGCACACCGGCGGCCGGCCGCGCGCCGGTGGTGCCGCGAAGCCGAAAATCAAGGCTTCCTGTACTACCGCAAGGACCTGCTCGCCAAGGAGGGCCTGTCCGGGCCGGCCACTCGGGAGCAGCTTGAGGCCGACTCCGTGAAGCTGGTCCAGGCCAGCCTGGTCAAGTACCGGTACGTCTGGGAAGGAGATGGAGGAAACCGGCCGGATCGACGGCGCCGGCTGGCCGGCGACGTGGAACTCGTCGAGGCGCTCGTCTCGGAGCAGGTGGTCCACTTCACCATCGACGCCAAGCGGATCCTGGCCGAAGGGGCCGTCGGCAAGGACGAGGCGGCCGTCGTCAAGTCCGGGGAGGGAGTGGCCCGCGTTGCCGCCAAGACCCCGGTCAAGCCGGGCGACAAGCTGGCCTGCGCCGTGAGCGTCGAAGACATGCAGTTCTTCGACGAGGCCACCGGGCTGGCCATCCGCGCATAGCGGCGGGCTCCCGACCTGGCTCGCGGGCGCAGCCGCTAAGCGGCGTCGCCGGCCGCGCGATCAGTCGCCGGGTGGCGTCGCGGTCAGCGGAGGGCGGGCAGTGCCGGGCCGGCGGGGACCGCGTGCCCGGTCACGGGGACCAGCGCGGACGGCACCGCCGGGAAGATGAGGCGCACGCCGAGCCCGCCGCCGGTCAGCCGCGGCGTGACGGTGAGCTGTGCGCCGTGCGCGACGGCGATCGCCGCGACGATCGACAGGCCGAGCCCGAGGCCGTCACCGCCCGGCCGCGACCTGGTCCGCGACGACCCGGCGGCGGCGCCTCGCTGGAACGGCTGGAGCAGCCGGCCGATGTCGTCGGGTGCGATCTCTGGCCCGGTGTTGCCGACGGTGAGCACCGCCCGGCCGCCGTCGGACTCGACGGTCACCCGCACCGTGCCTTCCGGGACGTTGTGCCGCAGCGCGTTGTCCACGAGGTTGGCCACCGCGCGCTCGGCGAGCGCGGCGTCGCCGGGCAGCAACGCGGGGGACAGCTCCACCTGGACGGCGAGATCGCGCGCGACGATCTCCGCGCCGCGCGCGGCGAGCACGTCGCGGGTGACCGCCGCCAGGTCAACCGGCTCACTGCGGGCCAGCCCGCGCTGCCCCCGGGCCAGCACGAGCAGCGCCTCGATCAGCCGCTCCTGCTCGTCTCCCGCGGCGATGGCGCGCTCGCCGGCGGCGCGCAGCGACCCCGCCGACGCGCCGGGGTTCCGCAGGGCCACCTCGAGCAGCGTCCGCGACCTGGCGAGCGGCGTGCGCAGCTCGTGCGAGGCGTTGGCGACGAACTGCCGCTGCGCGTGCAGCGACGCGTCGAGCCTGGCGAACAGGCCGTCGATCATGTCCGCCAGCTCGCGCACGTCGTCATCGGGTCCCTGGACGGCCAGCCGCTCGTGCAGGTTCGTGGCGGAGATGCGCCGGGCCGACTCGGTGATCCGGCGCAGCGGGCGCAGCGCCCGGCCGGCCATGAACCAGCCGAGCACCGCGGCGACCACCGCCATGATGGCCAGCGCGATCCCGGAGTAGAGCAGCAGCGCCGCGTTCTCCCGTGCCCGCGTGTCGCTCGCGTACTGCGTCGCCTGCGCCTCGACCAGCCCCGGACCGGGAAGCCCGGCGGACCCGGGGCCCGTCAGGGTCGTTCCCCCCGCGGCCGCGCCGGCCGCTCCCGGCGCGCCCAGGCCTCCGGTAGCCGGCGTGGCGCCGTCCGACGGGCTCACCGAGCCGAACCGGGCGACGATGATGCCGTTGTTCGCGTTGCTTACCAGGCCGTAGGTGATGCCGAGCAGCCCGGCGCCCGAGGCGAGGAACAGGCTGGCGAACAGCACGGTGAGCCGGAGCCTGACACTTCCCTTGGTCATATCCGGTAGCCCGCCCGTTCGACCGTCTCGATCACCGGCGGCTCGCCGAGCTTGCGGCGCAGCCGGCTGACCGTCACCTTGACCGCGGTGCTGAACGGGTCGGCCATCTCGTCCCACGCCCGCTCGAGCAGTTCCTCGGCGGACACCACCCGCCCGCCCGCCGACATCAGCAGCTCGAGGACGGCGAGCTCCTTCGCCCCCAGGTCCAGGGTCGCGCCGCACCGGGTAGCGACCCGCCGCCCAGGGTCGAGCGTGATCCCCTTAGCGGTCAGCACCGGCGGGACCGCGGGGTGGCTGCGCCTGGCCAGTGCGCGGATCCTGGCGACGAGCTCGGCGAAGGCGAACGGCTTGGCCAGGTAGTCATCGGCGCCCCGGCCGAGCCCGGCCACCCGGTCCTCGATGGTGCCCGCGGCGGTCAGCATGAGGATGCGGGCCCGGACCACGACGACCAGCCTGCCGCACACGTCGTCGCCGTGCGTGCCCGGCAGGTCCCGGTCAAGCACGATGACGTCATAGTCGTTGAGCAGCGCGCGGTCGAGGCCCGCGGTGCCGTCGAGCGCGGTGTCGACCGCCATCCCCTCCATCCGCAGGCCAGCGGCGACCGCCTCGGCGAGCTCGCCGTCATCCTCGATCACAAGCACGCGCACCAGAGCCCTGCCTCCTTAGGCCGCCTCCGGCCATTGAGCACCCCGTTACTGGCCGGGAGCTGAGGGCAGGCTGGCAGGATCCTGAATGGAGTCGGCCGTCAGCTTCCCTCCGCTGCCGGTGATCGTCGCGGACACCAGGTCACCGACCTTGACGCCGCCGACGCCTGCCACCGTGCCGGTCACCTTGGTCGCGCGGGTCACCTCCGCACGGCACAGCCTGCCCGCCACCGGGTTGCATCACGGTTACGTGCCGCGTCACCGGCGTGCAACCCGCCGCCGTCTACAACGGTGGCCATGTTCTTCTTCACTTACCTCGCAAGGGAACTGCGCAGACGGTTGCGGCAGACGGTGTTCATCGCGCTCGGCCTGGCGGTCGGGGTGGGCCTCGTGCTCACCGTGACCGCCGCGTCGGCGGGGGTCAGGAACGCCCAGGCGGGCGTGCTCAAGGGCCTGTACGGGGTCGGCACCGACGTCACGGTCAGCGGGCCGGCGCCGTCCGCTCAGGCGCCAGGCGGCGCCCAGGGCGGCGGCGGTAACCGCGTGCAGATCGGGATGGGCCCCAACGGCGCCCAGATGTGCGTCAACGGCAAGTGCCGCACGCTCAAGGACGGCTACACGATCGACGCCCTGGCGAGCACGTCCTACTCGCCGATCAGCGCGACGGACGTCGCGAAGGTCGCGGCGCTCCGCGGCGTCACCGCGGCGGCCGGCGGGCTGCTGCTCACCGACAACCAGACGACGATCTCGTCGAACCCCTCACCGCCGACCTCGTTCACCGTGGACGGCGCCGACATCGGCCACCCCAAGCTCGGCCCGCTCAGCGAGGCCGCGGTCAGCTCCGGCCGGGCCTTCACCGCGGCCGACGCGGACAAGGACGTCGCCCTCGTCGACAAGGGCTACGCGGCGTCCAACGGGCTCAAGGTCGGCGGCACCATGAAGATCGGCGGCGTGCCGTTCACCATCATCGGGCTTGTCGGGCAGCCGGCGGGCAGCGGCCCGCCGAACGTCTACATCCCGCTCGCCCGCGCGCAGGCCGTCGCCAAGAAAGGGCCGGCCGGCGGCAGCCTCAAGAACGACGTGAACACGATCTACGTGACCGCGGCCAGCGCCGCGGACATTCCCGCGGTGCAAGCGGAGATCGCCAAGCTGCTGCCCGCCGCGCAGGTCACCACCCCGAGCAGCCTGGCCAGCCAGGTCACCGGCTCGCTGACCTCAGCGGCGAGGCTCGCAGACGACCTGGGCAAGTGGCTGTCGGTCCTGGTGCTGATCGCCGCGTTCGCCGTCGCGGTGCTGCTGACGATGGGGGCGGTGGCCAGGCGGGTCCGGGAGTTCGGCACGCTCAAGGCGCTCGGCTGGCGCGGCAGGCGGATCATCGCCCAGGTCATGGGCGAGTCGCTGGCCGTCGGCGTGATCGGCGCCGCGGTCGGCGTCGGGCTCGGCTTCGCCGGGGCCGTGGTCATCAACGCGATCGCGCCCGCTCTGTCGGCGACGCTGACCGAGGCGACCGGGCTGCACATCATGACGCCGAACGGCGCGGTCAACCCGACCACCAGCCACACCGTGTCGGTGCCGCTGACCGCGTCGGTCGGCGGCACCGCGATCGTCGCCGCGGTCGGGCTCGCGCTCGCGGGCGGGCTGCTGGCCGGCGCGTTCGGCAGCTGGCGGATCGGGCGGCTGCGCCCGGCGGACGCGCTGGCCAAGGTGGGGTGACCACGATGTACGAGCTTTCCGGAGTGTCCAAGGTGTACCGCGCTGGCGCGCGGACGGTCGAGGCGCTCTCCGGCGTCGACCTGACGGTCGCCGACGGCGAGTGGCTCGCGATCAGGGGCCGCACCGGGCACGGCAAGTCGACCCTGCTCAACCTGCTCGGCGGCCTGGACCGGCCGACGGCGGGCCGGGTGCGGCTCGATGGCCTTGACCTCGGCCGCCTCGGCGACGCCGAGCTGACCCGGGTGCGCGCGCACGCGATCGGGTTCGTCTTCCAGACCTTCAACTTGGTGCCCACGCTGTCCGCGGCGGAGAACGTCGAGGCGGCGCTGATACCGCTGCGGGTCGCCGGCGCCGCCCAGCGCCGCCGCCGGGTGGCCGCCGCGCTCGACAGCGTCGGCCTCGCGGACCGGGCGGCGCACCTGCCCGCCGAGCTCTCGGGCGGCCAGCAGCAGCGCGTCGCGATTGCCCGCGCCCTGGTCAAGGAGCCCAAGGTGCTGCTCGCCGACGAGCCGACGGGCAACCTGGACGAGGACACCCGCGACGAGATCATCGCCCTGGTGGAAAAGCTGTGGCGGGAGCGCGGGCTCACTCTCGTCATCGTCAGCCACGACGGCGCGATCGCCCGGCGCGCCCAGCGCGCGGCCGTGATGTCCCGCGGCCGCCTCACGATCAGGTAAGCGCCGCACCGCTCCCCGTGTCCCGTTGGGCCGGCTATAGCCGGCCCAACGGGACACGACGATCATGGGCGCGGGCTCAGGCCGCCCAGTCCGCATCGGGCCGCTACCTAGCCAGTCCCCGCCTGTCCCGTCAATCCCATGTGCCTTATCGTCCTGGTCTACGCCGCGTCCAGGTGCCAGCGGACGATGCGGAAGCCGTGGCCGATGGCGGCGCCGAGCGCGCCAGGGTCAAGGCGGCCGTCGTCGCGGCGCGGGATCGGTATGTACCGCATCGCGCGCGGGTTGCCGGCGGCGATGACGCCGAGCAGCCGCTCCACCTCGGCCGGGTCGGCGACCAGGTCGGCGTGCGCGGGCACGTCGCGGCCGCGCAGCCGGAGCCGGACCTGCCTGCCGTTCTTGAGGTTGAGCGTCCACCGGCCGCCGCCCGGGGTCAGCAGCTCCTCGCCGTCGCGCGCGTAGCTCACCGGCTGCAGGTACGCCTTACCGGATTTCACGCCGGTGTACGAGACCAGCATCAGGTTCGCCGACAGCGGCGTCGCGAACGGCAGCCGCAGCACGGCCCGCATGGGCACGTTGACCACCTTCATGATGCGCGCCTGCCGCCGCCCGGCGGCCACCGCGTCGTCGGGGAAAGCCGTCATCGCCATGATGGTGCTCCTTTCTTCGGTTTCCCTGGTTAGACGAGGACCGCGCCGCCGGCCACGTCCAGGACCACGCCGGTGACCCACGACGCCTCGCCGGAGGCGAGGAACGCGGCGGCCGCCGCGACGTCGCCCGGCGTGCCCAGCCGTTTCAGCGGGTGCCAGCCGGCGAGCGCCTCCTGCTGCCCGGCGGGGATCAGCTCGCGGTTGCGCTCGGTCAGGATCGTCTCCGGCGCGATGCAGTTGACCCGGATGCCGAACGGGCCGGCCTGCGCCGCGACCTGCTGGGTGAGCAGCGCGATCCCCGCCTTGGCGGCGGCGTACGGGATGGGGGAGTTCGGGTGGGCGCGCCGCCCGGCCGCCGAGCCGATGGTGATGACGCAGCCGCGGCGGCGCTGCTTCATGCCGGGCAGGAAGCTCTTGAGGGTGAGGAACGTGGCGAGCAGGTTGCCGTCGACGGTCGCGCGCCAGCCGTCCTCCGGTATGTCCTCCAGCGGCACGGGCGGCGTCAGGCTGCCGCCCGCGTTCGCGACGAGGATGTCCACCGGGCCAAGCTCCGCCTCGACTTGGTCACGGACCGCCTCGACCTGCGTGAAGTCGCTCAGCTCGCCGGTTACGCCGATGGCCTTGCCGCCGTGCCCGGCGACCGTGGCCGCGACGTCACGGACGGCCGCCCGGTCGCGCCCGTGCACGGCAACCAGGGCGCCCCGTCGCGCGAACTCGCCGGCGATGGCTGCTCCGATGCCGCGGGAACTGCCGGTGACCAGGGCCACCTGGCCGTCTAGAGTGCTCATGAGATATAACTTAGATATCTAAGCCTTAGATGTCAAACCATTAGCCGTCGACGGGTGGTGTTACGCTGACGGGCATGCCAGAGCCGTTCCCGGTCCCGATCGGGCTGCGCCTGAACCAGGCGGCCCGTGCCGTCGGGCGCGCCTTCGACAAGGCCCTGGCGGACGCGGGCGGCAGCCTCCCGGTCTGGCTGATCCTGCTCAACCTGACCATCGGCAGGCCGGGAACGCAGCGCGACCTGGCCGAGGCGGTCGGCATCCGCGAGGCGACGCTGACCCACCACCTCAACGCGATGGACGCCGACGGCCTGATCACCAGGACCCGCGACGCCGCCAACCGCCGCGTCCAGGTCGTCACGCTGACCGACAAGGGCAGCCAGGCGTTCCTCGCCCTCCGCGCCGCCGCCGTCGCGTTCGACGCGCAGCTGAGAGCCGGCCTGGACGACGCCGACCTGGATGCTCTGGCCACCCTGCTCACTCGCTTGTCAGCGAACGTCGCCGGCCCCGCCGAACCACCTGCGCCGTGGGCCGGCCTGGCCGGCCCGCGCTAGACCCGGGGCGCGGCCGCCTCGGGCGATGGTTGTGACAACCAGCCGCCTATAGCCGTATCGCTGCCGCAACCATCCGGCCCGCACGGCGAACCGGAGGATTCAGCGGAACGCGGGGGAGCGGGGGACCGTGGCGGGCGCGCGCGAGGTGAGCAGCGGGAGGTCGCGCGGGGCGATGACCGTGGACAGGGCGATCGCGGACGTCGAGCGGGCGACGGACGGGGACGAGTCGATGCGCAGCAGCACCTGCTGCAGGTCGGCGTGCGAGGTGGCCGCGACTTTACAGACCACATCGGCTGACCCGGTGACCGCGTAGGCCTCGAGCACCGCGGGGATCGCCGCGAGGTCCGCCTGCACCGCGTCGAGCGCGCCCTGGGCGATCGACAGCGTGACGAACGCGAGCACGGTGAACCCGGCGGCGGCCACGTCAATGTCCGGCCCGTAGCCGGTGATCACCCCGGCCTGCTCCATCCGCTTGAGCCGTGACTCCACGGTGGCCCGCGCCACCCGGGTGATACGGGACAGCTCAAGCGCCCCGGCACGCGGGTTCTCCCGCAGCGCGGTGACGAGTGCCAGGTCAAGCGCGTCGAGTTCCGGCACCGGGCTCCCTCCGGTAGTCAGCTGAACTAGCTAGGCAATCTGGCTAGATAAATACCACATCACATCCGCAAAATGCTCAATGCGGCTAGCCAAAGGTCGGGTGGTTGACTAGTGAAACCCGCCCCCGTTCTGATGGCTGGAGACCTGACCGCTAGCGACCGCGCCCGGAGGCAAACCGATGACTGCCAGCCCAGAGCTCCTCGACACCGACACCCTGACGGGCGTGGTTGCCCATGACACCAGCCACGACCCGTTCCCGGTCACCGGCTGGGACGCGGTCGTCTGGGCGGCGGGGAACGCGACGCAGTCGGCGGCGTACTTCCAGCTGGCCTTCGGGATGCGGCTTGAGGCGTACTCCGGGCCGGAAACCGGGAACCGTGACCACCACGCCTACGTGCTGACCGCGGGGAAGGTCAGGTTCGTGATCAAGGGCGCGGTCAGCCCGGACAGCCCGGTCGCCGATCACCACCGCAGGCACGGCGACGGCGTGCTCGACGTGGCGCTCGAGGTGCCCGACGTGGACAAGTGCGTCGCGCACGCGCGCGCGGCGGGGGCGGAGATCGTGCAGGAGCCACGCGACGTCAGCGACGAGCACGGCACGGTGCGCACCGCGGCCATCAAGGCCTACGGCGACACCACGCACACGCTGGTGGACCGCTCCCGCTACCACGGCCCCTACCTCCCGGGCTACGTGGCGCGGAGCAGCGCCGTTCACGAGGCGCCCGCGTTCGTCGCGCTCGACCACGTGGTCGGCAACGTGGAGCTTGGCGCCATGGACGAGTGGGTGGCCTTCTACCACCGGGTCATGGGCTTCACCAACCTGGCCGAGTTCATCGGCGACGACATCGCCACCGAGTACTCCGCGCTGATGAGCAAGGTGGTGGCAAGCGGGGACCACCGGGTGAAGTTCCCGCTGAACGAGCCCGCCGTCGGCAAGAAGAAGTCGCAGATCGACGAGTACCTGGAGTTCTACCGTGGCTCAGGCGTGCAGCACCTGGCGCTTGCCACGCCCGACATCTGCGAGACCGTCGACACGCTGCGCGCCCGTGGCGTCGAGTTCCTCGCCACGCCCGACTCGTACTACACCGACCCGGTGCTGCGGCAGCGGATCGGCCAGGTCCGGGTCCCCGTGGCGGAACTGCGCAAGCGCGGCATCCTGGTCGACCGCGACGAGGACGGCTACCTGCTGCAGATCTTCACCAAGCCGGTCGGCGACCGGCCGACCGTGTTCTTCGAGTTCATCGAGCGGCACGGCTCGCTCGGCTTCGGCAAGGGCAACTTCCAGGCGCTCTTCGAGGCGATCGAGCGCGAGCAGGAGCGGCGCGGCAACCTCTAGCGCGGTCAAGGCCGGGAACGCCGATCCGGCGGAACTCAGCCGCTGACGGCGCTATTATCACTCACTGAGGACGCGCGGTCTCCGCCATCTTCACAAAGTAAAGTTCAAACCGCGATTTCCGCGAGGCGACTGCATTCTCCGATGTCAGCGGCCTGTCCGCACCTTGCTGACAAAAGCCGCATTCATGGCAAAAGGAGTATGCACTGGAATATGCGCGACCCGCCGCGCTAGACCTCGGCGCGGACCGCGGGGGTGAGCAGGTCGCCGACGGCCTCGACCAGGCGCGTCATCTCGTAGGCGACCTGCCTCGTGTCGCATTCCGGCGCGGCGAGCACCGCAAGGCTTGAGCCGTCGCTGATGGCCCTCACGAACATCAGCCCGTGATCCATTTCCACCAGCGCCTGCGTTGGCGTGCCCGCCTCCATGATCCGCGCGGCGCCGGCGATAAGGCTCGTCAGCCCGGAGGTGATGGCGGAGAACTGCTCGACGGCCGCTGCGGGGATATCGGCGGAGAGGGCGAGCGGCACTCCGTCGGCGGACACCACGATCGCGTGCGCCACGTCGGCGACGCGGGTGGTGAAATCGGTGACGAGCCAGTTCAGGTCCTCACGATAGGCGCCGGTCAACGGCTGTTCTCCTCTCCTGCATGCGGTGCCTGGCCGGCCCGGGGGCCTGCCTGCACGGCTTCACGGCCGCCAAGCTGGAACCCGGACAGGCGGCTACGCGCCGCCTCGGGCGAGCGCCGGCGTGACAGTGCTTGGTCCTGGTAGGCGGGCTCCCGGTAGGGAGCGCCCTGGAGAGCGGCCATCCCGTCGGCCGGCGCGCCGAGCACCGGCGCCGGAGTTCCGTCGTGGTGGGCTGACAGCCCGAAGTCGGGCGCGCCCGACCCCGGGTGCGCACTCGTCCTCGGCACTCGCCGCGGGAGCCCCGCGGTGGTCTGCCCGCCCTGCTCCGGGATGATGGACAGCTCGCCGGTCTGGTAGCGGCCGGCCGGGCCGGCGTCGTGGCTCGCGGCCTGCCTGGCCATGCTCTGCCCCGCCGCGGTCGGCCAGTCATTTGTCGTTGAACGCCAGCCGGCCGCCAGCTCCTCCGTGGACCTGGCGGCGGCACCGCCGGAGGGACGCTTGGCGGCGAACCAGGCCGGCGCGGGGCGCGCTGCGTGCTCGCCGCGCACTGCTTCGCCGCGCACGGTTTCGCCGCGGGTGGCGATGGTCGGCTGCTCACCGCTCGAGCCGAGCAGGTTGCTGCGGTGCCTGCCTACCGCGTGCCTGGTCAACGTGGCCGGCCGCACTGCCACCGGGTCGACCGCGAAGCTCCCCGGCGTGCGCGAGTGGCTGCCGTTCGACACGGTGTGGTCATGCCTGGCTAGCCCGCCGGGCAGCCAGATCAGGGCCGACAGCCCCTGGGGGGTGCCCGGGCGGAGCTTGACCCTGATGCCGTGCCTGGCCGCAAGGCGGGAAACGGCGTACAGGCCCATGTGCCGGGAGATGGACACGTCGAGCACCGGCGGATGATCGAGCCGCCAGTTCATGTCGGCGAGGCGGGCTTCCGAGATGCCGACCCCGTCGTCACGGACCTCGATCAGCACACCGCCGCTGCGCAGCTCGGTCACGGTGACGCTGACCTTGGTGTCACGCGGTGAGAACAGCGTGGCGTTCTCGATCAGCTCGGCGAGCAGGTGCACCACGTCCGCCGCGACCTGGCCGGATACCGTGATCCCCGGCTGGACGGAGAGCGTCACCCGGCCGTACTGCTCGATCTCCGCCGCGGCGGCGCGGGTCACGTCGGTGAGCGGCACGGACTCCGTCCACTTGCGTACCGGCTCCTCGCCCGCCAGCACCAGCAGGTTCTCCGAGTTCCGCCGCATCCGGGTGACCAGGTGGTCCATGGCGAACAGATTGGCCAGCTGGTCCGGGTCGTCCTCGTTCTGCTCCATCGCGTCGATCATCCGGGCGAGCCGGTCGATCAGCGGCACGCTGCGCCGGGACAAGCTGATGAACATCGCGTTGAGGCTGCCCCGCAGCTGCGCCTCGTTCCCGGCCAGCCGCACCGCCTCGGCGTGCACCTGGTCGAAGGCGCGCGCTACCCGGCCGATCTCGTCGGTGGAATGGACGCCGACCGGTTCCACCGTGGCGGGCTCCTCGCCGGCGTCCGTGCCCGCGGCCGCGGCCGACACCCGTGCGGGCAGCCGGACCGCGGCGATTTCCAGCGCGTCCGCTTGCAGGCGGCGCAGCGGGTTGATCAGGGTGCGGCCCACCAGCACGGTCACGAGCAGCACGAGGAACACCGCCCCGCCGGTCACGATCGCGGTGAGCACTGCCGACTGCATGGCCTGCTGCTGCATGAACTGGCTACGGGCGACGATCGCGCCGACGAGCTGAGACTCGATCGTCCGCATCTGGCCGAGCTGGATGGACGCGTTGGTGTACCAGGTACTCGCGACGGTCGGCTGGCTGAAGCCGAGCGCCGCGCGGCCGCCGACCGGCTCGAACGTCTGCCTGGGGTCACCGGTCTGGCTGATGAAGTCCTCGATGAGCTGGACGTTGGTGTCCGGGTGGCCGGCCACCGTGGCCAGGTAGGCGTTGACCTGTGCCGGGGTGGCGGCGTTGTCGAAGGCCGCCAGGTCGGCGACTTCCAGTCCCTGGGCGGTGCTGAGCGTGCTGAGCCCGCCGGCGTCGGTGAGCGCGTGCGGGCCGAGGGTGTTGTACGGCGTCTGCTTGCCGGTCCCCGCGTTGTTGACCGATGCCTCGAGCAGGGCGCTGTACACGAGCGCCCGCTCCTGCGACGCCTCGTCCTTGGCACGGGACAGCGCACCGAGCCCGCGCACCTCGTCGACGATCTGGGCGTCGCTGTTGCCGCTGGTGATCTCGTCGTTGAACACGAACAGCGAGGCGACCG
This sequence comes from Trebonia sp., assembly GCA_036391275.1. Classification (GTDB taxonomy): domain Bacteria; phylum Actinomycetota; class Actinomycetes; order Streptosporangiales; family Streptosporangiaceae; genus Trebonia. The sequence continues at coordinate 23,807 of DASWAE010000049.1, read as the reverse complement.
CGCTCGAGTAGTTGGCGATGACCGCGGACGTCGGCTGCCCGATCAGCTCGCTGCGCAGCCCGGGCATGGCGCCGATCATCGCGCTGACGTCGGCCGCCCTCGACTGGATGCTGGCGGGGAACGCCGAGCCGACGGCGCTCGCGAGCGGGCTCGTCCGCCTTGCCTGCACGTCGGTGGCCTTCTCGGCGGCGGTGAGGTCGGCGTTCTGGCGCGCGAGCGCCGCGTTGATCGGCCCGGTGACCGCCGGCCCGGCCTTATTCGCCGTCGCCGAGGCGGCGAGCGTGTTGTACGCGGCGACGCCCGCGTACACGTCGCGCTCGTTCTCCATGGCCTGAGCGAGCGCGGTTGCCTGCTGGGCCAGGCTCGCCAGCTGGGCGGTCCGGCTGTACGCGTTCGCGTCGCGAACCGCGTTCGCGACGCGCAGCCCGCCGAAGACCAGGCCGGTCACGCTCGCCACCACGAACACCGCGGCGAGCCGCGTTGACACCGGCCAGTTGCTCAGCGAGAGCCGTGCGGGACGGTCCACCGGGTGTTCCGCCGTGCTGCCCGGCCGTTCCCGGCCCGGCCGGCCTCCCCTGCCAGGGCCGCCTGGGCCATGGCTCGCCCCGTTCCCGGCCGCCGGGAAGTCCGCTCCGGCGGCCATCTCCGGTACGGCGCCCGCCGGCGTCTCGTAGTCCGCGTTCGCGGGCGTCTCCATGCTCGCATCGGACAGCGTCGGCCGTACGCCTCGCCGCACGCCCGCGAGCGCGTCAGGGCCATTCATCGCTCTGCCCTCGCCTGTTCATGTCTTAGCCGCAGATAAATATCGACATGACCCGGTGCCAGCGCGATGAGGTGCCGCACGCGCGCGCACATGGCTAGCGAGATTGTAAAACTCGCTGGCCGAGAAATTTGGAGAACTCACGATTAAGTGGAGAAACAGCCGGTCACAACTAATGCTGCACTTTATTTTCATAGAGATCAATAAGCTGCCCAGGCGTGCCCGTGCACCTCAGCAACACAGGTCACGGGCCGTTTCGCCCCGTCCGGGCTCCGGGCGGGGCGCTGGTAACCCGCCGGCTTCGCTACGCCTGCGGGCGCCGGGCTGCGAGACTGGCCGCATGGATGCCGGACGGGAATCGCTTGAACGCGCCTACCGCGAGGAAGCGACCAGCATCAGGGCCGCGCTCGCCGCGCGAACCGGAGACGTCGGCCTGGCCGAGGACGCGGTGCAGGACGCGTTCGTCGAGGCCATCGAGCACTGGGCGCGCGACGGGGTCCCCGCCAACCCGGGCGGCTGGCTGGCGACGACCGCCCGCCGCAAGGCGCTTGACCGGCTTCGCCGGGACAAGGTCGGCGCGGACAAGATGGCGCTGCTCGCCGCGACCGAGGCGTGGGCTACTCCCAGTGGCGGAACCGCGGAGGCCGCAGCCGGCGCCACCGGAGCCGGCCGCGGGCCGGGCGGCCTGGCAGGCTGGTCCGAGGGGGCGGAGGAGCCGGACGCCGGGGAAGCGGACCGGCGGGCCGACGACGAACTGCTGAGCCTGGCGTTCGCCTGCTGTCACCCGGCGCTGACCACCGAGGCGCAGGTCGCGCTCACGCTGCGCGCCGTGTGCGGCCTGACTACCGATCAGATCGCGGCGGCGTTCCTGGTCAGCGAGCCAGCCATGGCCCAGCGCATCCTGCGCGCCCGCAAGACGCTGAGCGCGCTGCGCGCGCCGGTCACCATCCCCGATCCCGATGAACTGGCCAGCCGGCTCGCCCAGGTGCTCGCCGTGGTCTACCTGGTGTTCAACGAGGGATACCTGGCGAGCTCGGGCCGCGAGCCCGCCCGCCGTGACCTGGCGGCCCAGGCGGTCGCGCTGACCAGGACGCTGCACCGGCTGATGCCACGCGAGCCGGAAGTCCTCGGCCTGCTCGCGCTGCTCCTGCTGCACGAGTCGCGGGCGCGGGCGCGGTTCGACGGCTGGGGGCGGCTGATCCGGCTCAAGGACCAGGACCGTGCCAAGTGGGACGGTCAGCTGGCCGCCGAGGCGGTCGGCTACCTGGACCGCGCCATCGCGCTGCGCCGCCCGGGTGCCTACCAGGTCCAGGCGGCCATCGCCGCGCTGCACGCCCAGGCCCCGTCCTACGCGGAGACCGACTGGCGGCAGATCCGGCTGCTCTACAGCCGCCTGCAGCAGCTCGCACCCTCTCCGGTAGTGCTGCTGAACCGGGCGGTCGCCACCCGGTACGCGATCGGAGCCGCCCAGGCGCTCGCCGAGATTGAGCCCTTGTCAGCCGATCTCGACGGCTACCACCTGTTCCACGCGCTGCGCGCGGCCCTGCTCGCTGCCCTCGGCCGTGACGCTGAAGCCGAGCAGGTCCGGGCGCGAGCCCTCGGCTTGGCCGCCAACCCGGCCGAGCGCGACCTGCTCGCCCGCGGCCTCTCGTTGTAAGCGGTGATCCCCCGGAGGGTCGGCCCTCCGGGGGATCACCGTGGACGTGCGCGGAGCTCTCAGCCCATCTCGATGACCGGGCGAACTTCCATGGTGATCCAGCCGCGGTCGACGCCCGGCCAGGTCTTGGCGATGTCGACGGCCTCGTCGATCGTGTCGGCCTCGATCACCGAGTACCCGCCGAGCACCTCCTTGGTCTCCATGAACGGGCCGTCGGTCACCGAGCCCGACCTGACGGTCTTGGCCGACGCGGCGCCCTGGAGCTGGTGCCCGCCCTCAAGGCGCCCGGTCGCGCCCCACTTCTCGTACCAGGCACCGATCTCGGCGTACCAGGCCCCGTACTCGGCACTGTCCGCTGCGGGCTCGTTCGGCGTGTCCATGATCAGCAGCACGTACTTCACGTGAGTCTCCTCACTCGTCGCGGGCGCTCGATTCAAAGCCCCCTTCACCCCTCCCACGAACCGGCGCGCCCCGCATCCGACACGCCGCCAAAAGAAATTCTTCACCGAGTCAGCCGCCAGGCCCGGGCACGGCACTGGGCTTCCCACCCAACCAGACCGACACCGGGTTTCTCACCCGGCCAGGCAGGCCCGGCATCGGGTTTCTCGCCAGGCCACGGCGCAGGCCCGCCTTTTTACAGACCGCGCCGAAGACTCGCTTCTCCAGATACCCACGGGGGGTATGCCGAGAGGGCTGGCGAAGATGGTGTGTACTTAGCGCCCGTCTGGGGCCGCTAAGTACACACAATGATGGCCGGGCCGCCCGCGGTGGCCGTGTTGGCGAGAGATTTGGGGTGATATAGCGGAAATATCCGACTTGATACCGTGGGAGAAGACCATCGACCGCGCTGGGGACCCTCGCCTGGGGTTCTTTCAGTCGTGAGGGGCACTGGCGCGGTTGCCGGCCCGCCACACCAGGCGCAAGCCCGACCAGTCTTCGTCGACCGCGGCGACCTTTACGTCGACCAGTCCGAGGTCGAGCGCGTACCCGCGGACCACCGAGTCGGTGATGTCGCTGTCGTGGCCGCCGGCCCGGCGGGGCCACAGGGCCCATACCGCCCCGGCCGGGAAGACGCGGCTGGCGAGCGCGGGCAGCCGCCCGTGAACCTGCCCCGCGGCACGGAAGAACGCGATGATCACGTCCGCCGCGCCGTCTTCGTCCGGTGCGAGCAGGCCGCCGGGCGGTTCTGTCAGCGCCCAGCCGTCCGGCGGTGAGTCAAGGCCCACCCGCAGCCCAGGCTTGAGCCCGAGCTTGCGGGCCTGCGGGATCCCCGCCATGCCGGCTACGGCACCGGGAGGTCGTGATGCGCCGCCGCGGACGAGCGCTCGGCTTCCGTCAGGTCCGCGTCCTTGACCAGCCGGACCAGGTCGACGTGCCGTCCCACGGGGCACCACTGGACCCGCCAGTAGCCGAGCCGCAGCGACTTCACCGATGCGCCGGGGATCCACACCGTGGTGAACAGGTGACCGCGACGGCAGCGGACGGTGACGTTCGTGCCGAACTTGTAGCCCTGGCGGGTGGCGATGATCGTCCCCGCCACATAGCCGGCCACGACCCCCGTGAAGATCATGAGCCGCCGCTTGCGCTTAGCCGATGTCATGGTCACACGCTACTGCGCCGCCGTGCCCGCGCCACGGCCATTAGTCCCGCTCCGCATGGCAGTCTGCCCCTTCTGATCTTCGCTCGTCAGCCGCCGAAGCCGGTCATGGAGAACGCCTCGTCGAGCGCCAGGTGCCAGGGAAAGACGTCCTCTGTCGCGCCGGGCGGCGCCGTTCCGCCCGGTCCGAGGAGCACCGACACGCCCTCGCCGCGCAGCGCCTTGAGCGAGCGCGCGAACTGCGGACGGGACGCGAGCGGGCCGCTGACCGCGGGCAGCACAACGATGGGCAGGCCCATGCCGGTCTGCTCGGCGAGCACCGCGAGCGCGTAGGAGTCGGCGATGCCGAGCGCCCACTGGTTGAGCAGGTTAAACGTGGCAGGCGCGACGACGATGGCATCAGGTACCGGTGACCGCGGTGTCCCCGGTGCCCGGTGCGTGCTGCGGACCGGCGACCCGGTGAGCGCCTCGATTTCGGCGGCGTCGAAGAAGGCGAGTGCGGACGGCGTGGCGATCACCTGGACCGTCCAGCCCCGCCCAATGCCCTGCTTGACCAGCGACCCGATGTCCGAGGCAGGCGCCGCACCCGACACGACAACAGAGAGAAGTCCGCTTTTTCGTGCCATGCAGTTGAGCATAGAACGGCGCGGCAGAATAGCCAGGTGCCACGCTGACCTGCTGGAACTTGCGTGGCAGCAGCCGCGGGCGGCACCATCCTCCGCTTCCGCGTCCGCAAGCGGTCAGCGGTCTAGCGCTGCGCCGGCCTCCTGCTGCCGGTTCTCGGCCCAGCTGGCCAGGAAGCTGAGGGCCTGCGCGGTCGGCGTGTCCGGCTCGGCGGTGTACACGATCATGGTCAGGCCGGGGTCAGCGGCCAGTTCGAATGCCTCGTAGGCCAGGTCCAGGTCGCCGGCCACTGGATGGTGCAGTTCCTTGCGGCCGGCGCGGTGGAACAGCACGTCGTGCGCGGCCCACATCGAGCGGAACGCCTCGCTGCGGGTCGACAGCTCGCCGACCAGGTCCGCCGGTCATCGCCTCCAGCACCCGCTGTATCCCGGGGCGTACCCGGCCGCTGCCCGTGCGCCGGCGGGCGGCCCCGGAACCGTGCGCGGTCCGGGCCAGGTCGAACAGGTGCGCCCGCTCGGCCTCGTCCAGTTGCAGGGCACGGGACAGGGCGTCAAGCACGGACTCCGACGCCCCGGCGAGGTTGCCCCGCTCGAGCCGCGTGTAGTAGTCGACGCTCACCCCGGCGAGCATCGCCACCTCCTCCCGGCGCAGCCCCTTGACCCGCCGGTTCGCGCCGTAGGCGACCAGCCCGGCCTGCTGCGGGGTGATACGGGCCCGCCGCGTGACGAGGAACTCACGGACTTCGCTGCTGGGATTCACGTCCTCGACCGTACGCGACCCGGCAGGCACGAGGGAGGTCCTGCCGTTACCGGTCACGCCAGCGCCCGCGGCAAGCGGCGCTGGCCGCGTGGCGTATCTCGTCGGCCGGCTGCTGGAGGCGTGGGACGTGTGTGGCGCCGCGCGTGCCTGCTCATCCGCCGCAGCTTCGCCTGAGCGGCCAGCGCCGCCGCCGCGCCGACAGCGGCGGCGACCAGGCTGCGGCGCACGCTGGTGACCGTGCCGGCCCGCACGGCGTACAGCCGTCCGGTGAGGGCAGTCAGGGTGGCCGACAACTCCGCCCGATGGCGGATGATCACGTCTTCGACGCCCGGCGGATCGCTGCCGGCGAGCGTCGCCTGGTCGGCTTCCTGCTGCCGGGCCACGGCGGCCGGAACGCCGCCGAGCGATTGCCGGTCCCGCATCTGGAGCGCGGTTTCTTCCGGGCTCGCTCCTGGCCCCCGGCCGGCTAGCAGGCGTTCACGGTGCTGCCGGATCCGCCGTTGGATCTCTTCCGGGTCGGTTGAGTAGGCGGCTTCCATTCAGGCCTCCGGTTCCGTTGCCTGGTTCATCCCTGTACACCACGCCGGCCGCGGCCCGTTCAGAGCCCGCCGCCAGTGAGCCGGCCGGCGCATTCCAGCAGCAGGGCGTGCACGAAGGCCTGCGGCAGGTTCCCCCGCAGCTGCCGCTGGGTGACGTCGAACTCCTCGGAGAGCAGTCCGGCCGGGCCGCAGGCGGCTCGGTTGCGCTCGAAGTACCTGACTGCCCGCACCGCGTCACCCTGGTGGTGTTCGGCCAGCGCCATCATGAAGCCGCACAGCAGGAACGCCCCCTCGGCCGCGCCGAGGTCCCGCTGGTCGTGCCGGAACCGGTAGACGTAGAAGTCGCGGGACAGTTCCCGCCGCACCGCGTGCAGGGTCGCTACCGTGCGGGGGTCGTCGGCGGGGAGCGCGCCGCGAACCGGCGGCAGCAGCAGGCTCGCGTCGGTGCCGTCCTGGCCCGGCTGGCGCAGCCAGTGCCCGTCAGGGTGCAGGCTGGTGCGGGCCGTCCGGGCCAGGATCGTATCTGCCAGCGACGTGCAGCGGGTCACGTCGACGCCGGCCGCGCCTGCCCCGGCGATGGCCCTCAGCCCGGCGACGCAAGCCAGCCGGGATTGCGTCCACTGCCGGTCGCCCAGCTCCCAGATGCCGGCGTCGTCATCGGTCCACCGCCGCTCGATCGCGTCGACCGCGGTGTGAACGGCTCGTTCCGCGTCGGTGTCCAGCTGGCCCTTCCGCGCGGCCGCCGCGAGCAGTTGCAGGCTTTCGCCGAAGGCGTCGAGCTGGAACTGCTGGTTCACCCAGTTGCCGATCTTGTCCGCCCCGCCCGGGTAGCCGGGCAGCTGCAGGCGTTGCTCGGCGGGCACCGGCCCGCCGTCCACGGTGTAGGCGGGCTTGAGCTGCGGGCCGTCGGCCAGCAGCCGCTGCGTGATGAACGCCACCGCGCCGTTGAGCAGGTCGGTGGCGCCCACGGCGGCGGCCGCCAGGCCAGCGTAGGACTGGTCCCGGATCCAGGCGTACCGGTAGTCGTAGTTGCGGCCGGCGTCGGCGCGTTCCGGCAGGCTCATCGTGGCCGCGGCCACCATGCCGCCGCCGATGCTGGTCAGTCCGCGCAGCACCGCCCAGGCGTGGTGCGCATCCCGGGGAGCGATGCTGCCCGCGAGGTCCGGCCGTCCCCGGGCCCACGCCGCCTCGGTCGCGGCCCATTCCCGGCCAGCGTCCGGCAGGTCGTCCGGCAGCTCCTTCTCGGCCAGCTCAAGCACCAGGTCGTGATGGTTTCCGGCTGGGACGGTGAGCTCAGCGGCCAGCACGTCGCCACGGTCATGGGCGCCGCCGGCGCCTGTCCACCGCCACCGCAGCGGCCCGGTGCGCCCGGTCCATGCCCCGTTGTCGTGCTGCTTGAGGTCGTCACTGCCGTCTCGCCCGAACCTCGCTTGCGGCTTCAGCAGCACCCGGACCCGGGCGGGCCCCCGGGCCGCGATGATGCGGCGCAGCAGCACCACGCGGTCGGGGTCGCCCGGGAAGGCCAGGGCTTCCCGGCATTCGACCACGCCGTCGCTAGTGATCCACCGGCTGCGCCAGATCAGGCCGCCCGGTTCGTAGTGGCCGCCCCACACGTGCCGCTCATCGGCAGGGGTGACCGCGTAGACGCCGCCGCCCCCGATCAGGGTGGAGAACACCGCATCGCTGTCCCAGCGGGGCGCGCACATCCACGTGATGTCGCCGTGCGGGCCGACGAGCGCGCCGCGCTCCCCGTCGGCGAGCAGCGCGTACTCGCGCAGCACGTGCGGTTGGTATGCCGTGCCAGTGTTGATGGCGCCGTCTGCTGCCATCCGTGCCGTCCCTTCTGCGTTCGGTACCGCGGCCGGTGCTAGATTCCGGCTGCGTTGGCGTAGTACTGCTGGTCCTCCCGCCAGCCGCCCTGGCCCATCCCGAGGCCGGAGATGTCGTCGGTGAACTCGATCGCGGCGATCCACTTGACCATCTTGAAGCCGAGCTGCGTCTCGACCCGGAGCCGCAGCGGCGCGCCGTGCTCCGCTGGCAGCGGAGCGCCGTTCATGTCCAGGGCGAGCAAGGTCTGCGGCTTGTGAGCTAGATGCAACGGGATGGACCCGTAGAACAAGCCGTAGCGGCCCTCGCCTTCGGTCAGGCCCTTGTCATCCATGGCGTAAAAGACCACGTGCCTGGCCTGTGGCAGCGGCCGGACCAGTTCGGCCAGCCGGGCCAGCGGCACCCCGCCCCATTCGGCGATCCCGGTCCATCCCTGGATGCAGTTGTGCTTGGTGATCTGCCGCTGGTAGCCGAGGCCGCGCAGTTCCTGCAGGGTCAGCGACGCTGGATGCTCGACCAGGCCGCCCACATCCAGCCGCCAGCCGCGGAACCCGTCGCGAGCCTGCCGCTCGTACTCCGGGCCGGCGGGCGGGTAACCGTTGACCAGGTGGTAGGCGGAGATGTGCCGACGGGAGAAGTGCTGACGAGAGGTGAACGCGCGCGACAGTGCCCGCTCGAACGGGTTGACCATGAAGCCGAGGAGCCGCTGGGTTCGCCGCCGGTAGCGGAGCGAGAACCAGGTGATCACCACATGGAATACGCCGATGAGGAAAAGCCCGGTGAGCCCGACGGCCAGCGCGAGCTGCCAGCTTCCGGCCTGCCGGCCGAGCACGATCTTGACGAACTCATCCGGCAGGCCGTGGATGAGCACCATGACGGTGTGCACGACAGTGAACGCCGCGAACAGGCACAACCCGATGAAGTGCCAGCTGCGGGCGCCCTGTTTGCCGCCGAACAGCCGGGCGTACCAGGGGAACCGGCCGATGACCGACGGGGACATCGCCGCGCCGGAGGCGATCTGCAGCGGGGCGAGCACGAAGATCACCAAGAAGTAAGCGAGCTTCTGCGCAGGCTCGAACGGCTGCCCGGGGATCTTGCCCGGGATGCGGAACTGCAGGTACGTGCCAACGGCGCGGATGGAATCGGGGAAGATCGACCAGCTGGCCGGGACCAGGTAATGCCAGTAGCCAGTGGCGAAGACCAGCGCGACGTAGACGGCGCCGGTCAAGACCCAGAACTGGACGGTCATGAAGTGCCAGTGCCGGCCCAGCCCGAGGTTCTTGCGGCCGGGCAGGCACAGCACCGGGGACCATGACACTTCCTCATCCAGGGTGGTCCACGGACGCCGGGAATCCGCGCTGAAGGTCTTCTTCGACAACCGCAGCCACTGCCTGCCCGGCGGGGTGTCGTCATGCCAGTACAGCTTCGGGAATGCGGACAGGACTTCCAGCCCTGACCGGGCCAGCAGCAGCATAAAGAAGATGTTCAGGAAGTGGGTGACCACCACCCATAGCGGAAAAAAGTTCGGATGCTGGCTCACGGGCATCCTCGCGTACCGCCTGGCCAGGCCATGTCGGCCGCGAGTTCAGCTGAACTTATATATCGCATCACGATATATAAGTTATAGTAACCATCCGGTCTCGTCAACTTGAGAGCGTCTCGTTATGAGACGAAGAAGCGCGTAACTGCAGGCGCCTGGGGACGGTTCTGGTGCTCACCGCATGCTCCTTACCCTGCTGCCCGGCTGAGCTCGACTGCTTAACCCAGAGGTGGACGCTTAATGCTGCGGTGCGGGATCAGCCGCCTCCGTTCTGGCTAACGATCACTTGAATCCCGAACGGAGGCGGGCTTCGCCTGATTCGCCGACCGGTTTGCCCCGCATCGACGGGGTAACCGTTCACGGTCATCACCGCTGACACCGAGACCCGGTTCGCCGGCGCGGCAGGTAAGCAACCCCCGCGCGGACGCACCCGGCCGCCGATGTCGCGTTTCTCGCCCCGAGAGGAAGCGCGATGGTTCAGTCAAGTCGTACGGGTAGACACGCCCGGCCGCGCCGCTGGAATCCAGTCGTGCTGCTGTTGCTGCTGCCGCTGGTCGCGGTCCTCGTACCGGAGTTCTACAACTACCGCAGCCCCGCGATCGGCGGGATGCCGTTCTTTTACTGGTACCAGCTCGCCTGGGTCGCCGGCGTCGCCGTCTGCACCTGGATCGTCTATGCCGCCACCAGGAACTCGCGATGATCCCCCCGTTCAACGCGCTCGAGTTCGGCATTGTCGTCGCGATGTTCGCGATCGTCACCGTGCTCGGGTTCATGGCGACCCGGTGGAAGCGCGCCACGTCTTTGGCGAGCATCGAAGAATGGGGACTGGGCGGCCGGCGGTTCGGCACCTGGGTCACCTGGTTCCTCATCGGCGGTGACCTGTACACCGCGTACACGTTCGTCGCGGTACCCGCCCTGCTGTTCGGGACTGGCGCGACGGGCTTCTTCGCGGTGCCGTACACGATCGCCGTCTTCCCGCTGGTGATGTTCGCCGCGGCGCGGATGTGGTCGGTCTGCCACGAGCACGGCTACGCCACCGCCGCCGAGTTCGTCCGGGGGCGCCAAGGTTCCACGGTGCTCGCGCTGCTGGTCGCGATCACCGGCATCGTGGCGACCATCCCGTACATCGCGCTGCAGCTGACCGGGATCAAGGCGGTCATCGAGGTCATGGGCATCGGCGGGGACTGGCCGCTGTGGATCGCGTTCATCGCGCTGGCCGCCTACACGTGGACCTCGGGCCTGCGGGCGCCGGCGCTGATCGCGTTCGTCAAGGACATCCTGATCTACGTCATGATCCTCGTCGCCGCCATCTACATCCCCTACAAGCTCGGCGGCTACGACGTCATCTTCCACCGGACGGATACCGCCCTTGCCGCCAAGGGGCTGAACACGCTGCTGACCGGGTCGCAGTACCTGGGCTATTCAACGCTGGCACTCGGCTCGGCGCTGGCCCTGTTCCTTTACCCCCATGCCGTGACGGGCGTGCTCGCCTCCCGCAGCCGGGAGACGGTCAAGAAGAACATGTCGCTGCTGCCCGCGTACTCGCTGATGCTCGGCTTCATCGCGCTGCTCGGCTACATGGCCATCGCCGCGCACGTCAAGCCGGTGGGCGGCACGGCCAAGGCGCCTGACAGCACCACGATCGTCCCCGTGCTGTTCAACAGCCAGTTCCCGCACTGGTTCGCCGGCATCGCCTTCGGCGCGATCGTCATCGGCGCCCTGGTGCCGGCGGCCATCATGGGAATCTCCGCGGCGAATACGTTCGCGCGCGATATCTACCAGCCGTACTTCCGCCGGAGCGCCAGCGATCGCGAGCAGGGCCTGGTCAGCCAGATCGTGTCGGTGGTACTCAAGCTCGGCGCGGTGGCCGTCATCGTCAGCCTGAAGCCTTCGTTCGCCATCGAGTTCCAGCTCATCGGCGGCGTCATCGTCATCCAGATCCTGCCGGCGGTCGTGCTCGGCCTGTGGACCCGCTGGTACCACCGCTGGGCGCTGGTGGCCGGCTGGGTGGCCGGCATGGGCCTGTCCATCTACATGCTGTGGGTCACGTCGAGCAAGACCGCCGCGCACTTCGGCAGCGCGTCCTTCGCGTTCAAGACCTGGGGATTCGACACCAAGATGACGATCTGGACCGGCATCGTCGGGCTGATCGCGAACCTGGTCGTGTCGACCGTGCTCACCCTGGTGCTCGGGCGGCTGCCGCGCGGGCGGGACGAGACAAGCCCAGCCGACTACGAGGTGGCCGGGGAGCCGGCCGCCGTCGGGCCGATGGAGGCGCCCGGCGCGGTCTGACCGGCCCGAAGATCGTCCTGCGGTCACCGTCAGCCGCGACCGGTGCCCGAGGCCGGCGCCGGCGCCAGCTGCCGGCGGAGGGCCGTGGTGTACTTTTCCCGCCGCGGGCCCGCCGCGCGTGCCTTCTTCCCGGTGGTGGCCTGCTTCTCCGGCATGGCTGCGTGCATATCCGTGACTGCGGCCCTAGCGCCTGGCTGAGAACGGGCGCGTCAGGATCGCGATGATCCGGATAAGCCAGCTCAGCCACACCAGGTGCTCGCACTCGACCTGCACGTAGGTCAGCGCGACGCTCTGCGCGGTCCCGTCTGCCCACGCGGCCTCGGCGCCTACGCCGAGAACGGGCCACGGATCGGTGGGCAGGACGACGAACCCGACACGGACCTGCGAGTCGGTGGCGGTGAACTGCCCCTGCCCGACCGTTGTCGTCGGGCCCTGATAGCTGCCGTCGGTGCTGTTGAGGTTGGCGCCGACGGTCACCTGGGCAGCCACGCCTGGGCGGTGCGACGTCACGGTCACGGTGACCTCGTCGGCCTTCAGGCTCGGCGCCGGCAGCGCAACCTGGCACTGCTGCGTCACAGTGATCGTGATCCCGTCGGCTGGCGCCTCCTGGTGTATCCCCGGGCGGGGCACCTCGGCGGTACCGGAATGCGTGTTGCGCCACGTGCCAGCTATGTCCATGCCCGTCAACCTGCCTCGTGCGGCCACTTCCCCGGCGTGCTGATGGTCAGGCTATTGCCATCGGCTCGCGCTGACGACGCATATCGTTCAACTACGGCCCGTGCGCCGGTATTGATCGGCCGAAGGTGGGTACTGCCCCGCATGTGCCTATCGAGCGACGCGATTTCTTGCTGCTCGCCGGCGCGGCCGTCACCGGGGCCGGCTGGCCGGGTGCATGAGCACGCGGCCGGCCAGCGAGCCCCCAAGCGGCAACAGTCCTAGGTCAGTCACCGGCGCGCCGTCGCCGACGGAAACCCACTCAGCGGAGACGGTTCTGCGACTCGGCCCTCAGGTGGTGCACGGGTCGCGGCAGCGGTCCCAGGTGGCACTCACCGCGCTACCCGCGATCCTGCGCGGCCTGGCCAGCCGGGGACTGCGCCCGGTCACCCTGACGGAACTGCTTTCCCCGTAGCGGAGGAGCCTCTCCGGCCCCCGGCGTAGCCGCGCTCCGGGCATCGCGTGGGCGCTCAGGCCGGGAAGCCGCGCTGTATGAGGTCGAGTACCAGGGCCAGCGGCGGCCAGGCGGGACGGCCGCGGCGGATCGCGGCGTATGCCCGCAGCATCACTTGCGGGTGGTGCAGCGGCTGCAGGGTCAAGCCTTCGACGGCCGGCTGGCCGGCGGGGAGCAGTCCGACTCCGAGGCCGGCGACGATCATGTCCTGGACCAGTTCGAGGCTGTCGGCACTGTGCGCGACGTGCGGCTCGAAGCCGGCCAGCGAGCCGAGGACGCGGACGACGTCCTCGTCGGCGGTGTTGCGTGAGTTGACGATCCAGTCGTGGCCCTGGAACCGGCGGAAGACTTCCGGTGCGGTCCCGCGTCCCCTGCCGGGATCGGACGGCACCCCGAGACTCCACCGCGTGCTGCCGAGCGAGCGGATGGTGAGGCCGCGGCGGAAGCCGGCCGGGGCGAGGTTGTAGTCGTAGACCAGGGCGAGGTCGGCGTCATCATTGGCGAGCCGGCCCAGTGCCTCGGCCGGCTCGTGCTCGTGGATGTGCAGGCTCACCTGGGGATGCTGCGCGGCGAGGATCCGGGCGACAGGGAGCAGGACCTGCCGGGCGGCGGTGGCGAACGACGCCACCCGTACGATGCCGGCCGGTGCCGCTGAGGGATCCAGGTCGAGGCGGGCGGCCTCTATCGCGGCGAGGATGGTGACCGCGTGGTCAGCCAGGCGCCGGCCGGCGGGGGTCAGCCGTACCCGCCGCCCGGCCGGTTCGATCAGCGGCGTGCCTGCCTCCCGCGCCAGCACCGCAATCTGCTGGGAGACGGTGGAGGTGGTGACGTGCATGGTCTCCGCGACCGCCCGCATCGAGCCGAGGCGGGACAGCTCGAGCAGCAGTTCCAGGCGGCGCGGGTCCATCACGGTATTGTTCATATCTAGTGAACAATACATCAATAAAGATCAAGTGGACACGAATGATTACCGGTATGTGTACTGGAGAGTATGAACGCCATTCCGATTCAACAGCGGTCCCGGGCCCGGGCCGGCACGCTGATGGCCGTGGGCTCGATTACGTGCGTCCAGCTGGGCCTGGCGCTGTCGGTGCACATGTTCGGCCAGGTGGGCCCGCTGGGGGCGGCGTGGCTGCGGCTGGCGTGGGCCGGCCTGCTCCTGGCCGCCGTGGTGCGGCCGCGGCCGTGGCGCTTCCCGCGCCGGGTTCTCCTGGCCGCGGTCATGCTGGGCGCCGTGACCGCGGGAGTGACGATGCTGTTCATGGCCGCGGTAGCCCGGCTGCCGCTGGGCACCGCTAGCGCGCTGGAGTTCCTCGGGCCGCTGACCGTGGCCGTCGCCCGCAGCCGGGGCGGCCGGCTGCTGCTGTGGCCTGCGCTTGCCGCGGTCGGCGTGCTGCTGCTCACCCGGCCGTGGCAGGGCGGCGCGGACCTGGTGGGCATCGCCTGCGCCCTCGGCGCCGCCGGCTGCTGGGCCTGCTACATCCTGCTCACCCAGGCGGTCGGCGACGGGCTTTCCGGCCTGCAGGGACTCGCGGTATCGCTGCCGGTGGCCGCGGCGGTGACCACGCTGGTCGCTGGGCCGGCCGTCATCCCCGTCCTGACCCCGCAGCTGATACTGGCCGGCCTGGGCCTGGCCCTGCTGCTGCCCGTGGTGCCGTTCAGCCTTGAGATGTACGCGCTGCGGCGACTGAGCACCACGGCCTTCGGTACCTTGATGTCCCTGGAACCGGCGATCGCTCTGTTCGCCGGGATGCTGCTGCTGCACCAGCGGCCCGGAGCCTGGTCCCTTGTCGGCGTTGCCTTCGTGGTCGCCGCGGGCGTCGGCGCCGAGCGCACGGGCGCCCGGCCGTCCAGCGACAGGCCGCACCGCGATCAGCCTGCACCTGACCTGGACCGCCCGCTGCCCGCGGCCGCGGGGCAGCGCCGCCCGATGGCACCCTCTGGCCAGCCCGGCTGATCGACCGATGGGACCTGAGCATCTTCGTGTCCGCCGCGTTCGAGCAGATACTGGATCGCGCCCGGATCCGGGATCCTCAGCTCACTGCGTGGCCGGGACCGGGGCCTCGGCCTGCGCGGAGGTGCCGGGGGTGATGTCACCCGACGGGGGAGCAGGCGTCCCTTCTCCGCCGCCTTGGTCGAGGCGGAACGGCGGGTAGGCATCGGTCATCAGTGCGGCGTAGGCGATGACCCGGAACGTCCAGCGGTTCATGCCGACGACCAAGTTGTACAGCCCCCGCGGGTAGCGGTCGGCGAACAGCAGGGCGATCGCCGCGAAGACCACCAGCAGCCCGATCAGGCCACCCGAGAAGGCGTCGCTCTGCCAGGCGTGGCCCCCGTCCGAGGTGGTGTACGCGGCGCCGCCGGCGAACACCGCGACGACGGCGTACTGCGGTATCGCCAGCAACCACCACTTGACCAGGACCAGCCCGCGCGATAGCCGCTCCGGGTAGGCGACATCCAGCGTCGCCGGGTAGTCCGGCTCCTCACCCAGGCTGAACGGCGGGTAGCGGTCGGTTGCGAGAGCGCTGTAGCTGTAGTAACCGACCCGCCAGGTCCACCTCAGTACCCCGAGGTTGAAGTCGAACAGCGCGCGGGGGTAGCGCGCGGTGAACAGGATCGCGAAGAACGCGATGATGGTGACGACAGTGAACGCGATCCACAAGAAGAACAGCACGATGTAGTGCGGGATCGCCAGCAGCCACTTGAAGATCCACAGCCAGCGGCTCAACGGCTCGTCCAGGTGAGCGCGCACCTCCACCGGATAGCTCGAGTCCATAATTTCCTCCTTGGCCGGTATGTGCAGATGCCACATCCGCGTCACCGGCACCCGGTGCGTGCATATGGTCTCGATCTCCACCAGACGCTGCTTGGCCGTCGCTAACAAGGGTCGTTGGTCCCGACCGGGCCGGTAGGCGACCCGGCTGACCAGCGAGGTTCCAGCCGAGGGGACACGGGTGCATCGCTCAACGGCTCAACCATCCCTAAGCCCCAGGGCTAACCGGCCGAGGCGGGACCGGGGTTACCTGATGTGGCGGTGCACGCTTTTCATGGTCGATGGGCCGGGCTCGGCGGCCGCGACCCACGGGCCGGGCAGTGACGGGTCGATGATGCCCGCCTCGACCCAGCCGTAGCGGCCGGACAGCACGCGGCGGGCGAGCCGCATCCAGGCACGCCCTAACAACTTCTGAGAGCGGATGACGGAAGTCGAACTGCCCGCCAGCAGGGCTTCCGCGTCGCGGAACAGCGGCGGGAGGTAGCGCAGCATGAGCACGGACCAGGTGACGTGGGTGACGGCCGGGGCGAGGACACCGCCGGTGGCGTCCCGCTGCCAGCCGAAGACCACGCTGGTGATCAGGCCGGCCAGGACCAGCGCCGGGTTGCCGGCGGCGGCGGTCGATGCGGCGTAGGCGAGCGTGGTGGTGCGGAGGGGGTGCGGGCCGGACCACAGCGCGCCGCGGAAGAACAGTTCCTCCGCCACCCCGCTGCCTGAGGCGATGAGCACGACCAGTGGAGTTGACCCGCTTTCTGCGTAGCCCAGCACGCTGGTGATGGCCCGGCGCAGGGCGCGGTGGCGGCGGGCGACCCGCGCCGCGCCGTAGAAGACGGCGAAGGTGGCGGCCCCGGTGACGACCGGGACGACGATGAGCGCCTGCGCCGCGCTTCCGGGGCGGCTGCGCCAGCAGTCGCCGCGCCACGGGATGGGGCCGGCGCCGAGCGCGCCGGCCGCCCAGGTGCCGGCCAGGCTGGCGGTCAGCAGGTAGAAGCGCGCGGAGCCTGCCCTGGCAGTGAAGGAGGACCGCAGCAGTGCCGCCGCCCCGACTCCGGCCAACCCGAGCCAGGCGGCGGCACCGGGCCCGGTGGCGCGCCGAGCCGTCACGAGCGGGCCCGCTGGGCCTCGCGCCGTTCGCGGAGCGCCGCGCGCACGGCGTCGTCGTAGGACATGGGCCGGATCGGGATCAGCTCCCTGATCGACTGGTCGCGCACGATCACCTCGTTGGTCATGGAGTCGATGAGGGCCCGGCCGGTACCGGGGTCGACGTCGGTGACCAGGCTCAGCCACAGCGAGGACAGCCAGGGGGTGAGCAGCGGCACGGGCAGGAGGAGCAGCGGCCGGTTCTCGATGGCGGCGACCCGGCGCAGCATGGCCGAGTACCGCAGAACGTCCGGGCCCCCGGCCTCATAGACCCGGCCCGCCGCCTCCGGCGGCTCCAGCACGCCGGCCAGGTACGTCACCACGTCGCCGACCGCGATTGGCTGGGCCCGGGTGGCGACCCACCGGGGAGTGATCATGACCGGCAGGTGCTCGACCAGCTGGCGGGTCAGCTCCCAGGAGATACCGCCGTGCCCGATGATGATCCCGGCCCGGATGACGGTGACCGGCACGCCGCCGGCGCCGAGCAGGCTCTCGACCTCGCGGCGGCTGCGCAGGTGGGCGGACAGGTCGTCCGCGTCGTCGCCCAGCCCACCCAGGTAGATGATGCGGTGCAGGCCAGCCCGGGCGGCCGCCTCGCCGAATGCGGTGGCCCCGGTGGCGTCCTTGTGCTCGAAGTCCGCGTCCTGGAGGGAGTGCACCAGGTAGTACGCGGCCTGGCAGCCGGCCATGGCCGGCGGCAGGGTGGCGGGGTCCTGGACGTCGCCGCGCACAGGCGTGCCCGGCCCCCGGTACCGGGCCGGGTTCCTGGTCATGGCGGCCACGTCGTGGCCGGCCTGGTCCAGGGCCGCGCACAACCGCTGGCCGACGAAGCCGGTCGCGCCGGCCACCAGCACCTTCATTGCCCCCCCGAGCCTTCCCTGGCCGGACCTGCCTTCCGCAATCAGGCCGGACCGTGCCCCTGGCCAAGACCTACCCCGTCTACCCGCGAGCCGGGCTCATACACCCGCGCCGCCATCGCGTCGGCGAACTTGTGCGCAGCCTTCGCCTGGTCCTGCTTCCTGCGCTTGCTGGTCTTCGCCGCCGCTCTGCCCCTCTCTTAGCCGAGTCCCGGAACGGTGATGAACGCAGGAACGTGACGCGGCCGGACGGCAGCGAAGTCCCGCAAGTTCACCGTCGCGACGGTGACGATCCCGGGCCGCCCGCAGATAGCGACCGCTGAAGCATCCGTGCCGCCGAGCCGGAAGTCGGCGTACTGACGCACGAGGCCCGACGTCCGCAGCGACGTCGGCCGGGCCAGGCCGAGGTGCCACGCCCGCTTGACTTATGGACCTGGTCCCGATGTACTGCGCTTGTACCCCGTGATCGCGGGCGGCCTAGCCTCGGGCCTAATTCGAGGCCCTGGGGGCCTAGACATGACAACTGTTCTTGCTTTTCACGAGGTCGATGACGTCGAGCATTGGCTTCACTCACCGAAGCGGCAAGAGGTCTTCGGGCCCATGGGCATCGCGGCCCAGCTCTTCACCGATCCCGCGAAGTCGAACCGGGTCGGGATGCTGGTGGAAATCCCCGACATGGAAGCCTTCCAGAAGTTCATGCAGACCGAGGCGGCGGCTGACGCCATGAGGTCCGATGGCGTCCACGCCGACACGCTACTGATACTCGAAAAGGCATCCGACCGCATGTGAAAGCGCTTTCGTAGCGCGTGCGAGTCTCCTGCTCGCGGGACCTGATGGCCAAGTTTTACGATGCCCGATCGTTCGGACGAGCTGCTGGCTATCTGGGCACCGGACAAGTCCTAGATCTCCGCCATCGCCTCGCAGCCGCCGAATCGTTGTGAGTGGTCGCCGCGTCTAGGGTCGGCGAAGCCCATCGCGTGCGACGGCCCGGAGGGCCGCCCTAGACGCGGTGGCCGCGAGCTGGACAATCGAGAGCGAGGAAGACGGCCCTGCGCCACACTCTGGCCGTCCGCGTGGAGCCACATTGACCTGCGTGTACGCGGGCCTGGCTCTCGGAGCGGATTCATGACAGCGACACGTTCTGCCGCATGGTGGTCCGCAGTGCCGACGCCGGGGTCCTGGTCGACCTCGCCGTGAACGCGCCTCCAGATCTCTCGGGCACGTAACGAGCACGCCTTCCGGCATGCTCATATGCGCTGCACCCATCGCTCGGGAAGCCGGTTGCGTGACGTCGCGGCCAGCGGCAGCCCTAGGCTCGATGTTGATGATGTATTATCTTTTGTGGATAGACAACATCGCTGGAGGTGTCCCATGGCGGTGACGCAGATCGACATCGATCAGGACGCGCTAGACCGCGCGATGGCCCTGTCCAAGGCGAGGACGAAAAAGGACGCCGTCAACCTCGCTCTGAGGTACTACGCCGAAAGGCAGGAGCGGGCTGCCCGGATCGGCCGGCACTTTGAGCGTGCGCAGCACTGGGGCGCGGTCGAGGACGCGGAACGGGTGCATCAGGCCGAGAAGGATGCCCGGTGATCTACCTGCTCGACACCTCTGCCCTGGTCCGGCTGCTGCGCGACCCCAGGCTGCAGGAGGCGTGGTACGACCCGATCGATGCCGAGGCGGTCGGGAGCTGCTACCCCCAGCGCACGGAGTTCCTCTACAGCGCGCGCGACGCCGTCGAGTACGACGAGATCGCGGAGATGTTCAGCGACCTGTACCCGGATGTGGCCGTGCCGAAGACCGCCGGGCGGTGGGTATCCAGCGTGCAGCACCTGATGTCGCGCGCGGGCCAGCACCGCAGTGCCTCGGCCGTGGACCTCATCATCGCAGCGACCGCCGCCTACCACGGCCTGACGGTCCTGCACGATGACGCCGATTACCGCGCGGTCGCTAGGCACGCGCCTGACCTGGCCGAGCACAGCATTCACGACTACGCCTAACCACGGACCAGAAAGACCGCCCGCCTCCTCGACCCTTCGGAATTACCGACGCGATCTTGATCACGGCAGTGACGCTAGGCGAGTTGTCCTTCGGGCCGCACGCGAGACACCGAATGAAAAATCCAACGCCTGATCAGTGCTCAGGCATTGTTCCGCATAATCGCTGTGGAGTGACGCCATTCGATCTTGCGGGGCGGGAGGCCCGATGGCGCCGGGCAGCGCCGGCTCCGACCGCGGCGTACTCCGCATCGATAAACTCGTATCTGCATATTAGCCGTCTTGGTTGCCCAAGGATGTGGGCGCGGCAGGCGTTGTCCCGCGTCGCCATTGACGCGCCACGGCTGTCGGTATAGGGGTGATAGTAGCTTCCGTGATTTCGATGAAGGAATTCCGATAATTTTCGACAACGAAGCCAAAGGAGCAAAGGTGAAACTCGCCCCGTCAGCAAATTCCCGTGGCAAGCGGCTCGCGGCCGTCCTGGGCGGCGCCGCGCTCGTTCTGGGAGCAGCCGTTGCGGTGCCCGCCGCCGCGTCGACCGGAGCCTCCCAGGAACCGGCGCGAGCATCCAGCGGCGGCTGGGTCGCGTCCTGGGCGGCAAGCCCGATGGCGGGCAGCACAAGCTTCTCCGACCAGACGGTACGGAACATCATCGACACGAGCGTCGGCGGCAGTTCGCTCCGCGTGCAACTGAGCAACACCTTCGGGTCGGCACCGCTCCGGGTCGGGGCCGTCAGCGTGGGCGTCGTCCTCAACGGGTCGCAGCTGCTGCCGGGGACGAGCCGCACCGTGACGTTCGGCGGGAAGACGTCGGTGACCATCCCCTCAGGCGCCCAGGAGGTGAGCGATCCGGTGAGCTTCAACGTCCAGCCGGAGACCGAGCTCGCCGTCAGCGTCTACCTTCCCGACGCCACCGGGGGTGCGACCAACCACTCCGACGCGCAGCAGAACAACTACACCGCCTCGGGGAACCACGTCAGCGACTCCGCTCCCACCGCGTATACCGGCACGACCGGCTCGTGGTACTTCGTCGACGGCCTTGACGTGTACTCGAAGAGCGCCGACGGTACGGTCGTGGCGTTCGGCGACTCGATCACCGATGGCTACCTGTCGCTGACGGGGGCCAATGCCCGCTGGCCGAACTACCTGGCCCGCCGCCTCAACGCGATCTCGGGCGACCGCGCGCCGGGCATCGTGGATGAGGGCATCAGCGGCAACCGGATCCTGAGCGACTCCACCTGCTACGGCGTCAGCGCCCTGTCCCGGTTCGAGCGTGACGCCCTGGCCCAGCCCGGCGTGAAGACCGTCGTCCTGCTGGAGGGGATCAACGACATCGGGTTCGCCGGGATGCCTGACTCTGGCTGCTCTCACCCGAACAACCCGAATGTGACCGCGGTGCAGCTCGAAACCGGATACAAGACCCTCATCGCGGAAGCGCACGCCAAGGGCGTCAAGATCTACGCGGGCACGCTCATGCCGTTCATGGGGTCGAACAGCGTGTACGGCGGATACTTCGGCACAGCGTACGGGGAGCGGTTGCGCGAACAGGTCAACACGTGGATCCAGGCCAGCCACGCATTCGACGGAGTGATCAACTTCGCGAAGATCATGGCGGACCCGTACAACTCGCAGTACATCAACCCGGCGTACGGAGCCAACTCCGCGTCGGCTAGCACGGGCGACGCCCTGCACCCGAATGACGTCGGTTACGAAGCCATGGCCGAAGCGATCCCACTGGGCTTCGTCAGGTAGGCCCACCCGGGCCGCGGCACAACCGGCATCGGTAAGCCGGCCGGTTTACCGATGCCGGTTGGGCACGTAACGGGCACGCGATCAAGCCACGTGCCAGACGGTGGCGAACATGCTCTTGGCGAACTGGCCGGTCCGGGGCCGGTGAGTCTGCCGACGCCGCGGGGTCAGTATGAGTGATGGCTCCACGTCCCGACCACTACGGAGGAGGACCGAATGAAGACGCCACCGATCGTCTCGCCGGAGGAATGGCGCGCCGCGCGCGAGCAACTCCTCGTCAAGGAAAAGGAGCTGACCCGCGCCCGTGACGCGCTGGCGGCGGAACGCCGGCGGATGCCCTGGCTGGCGGTCGACAAGGAGTACTGGTTCGAGGGGCCGGACGGCCGGGTGAGCCTCGCCGGCTTGTTCCAGGGGCAGCGCCAGCTGATCGTCTACCGCGCCTTCTACGGACCCGAGGTGACGACTTATGCCGAGGGTGGCTCGTACCCGGAGCGGGCCTGCGTGGGCTGCTCCTTCCTGGCGGATCAGGTGGCGCACCCTGGGCACCTGCACGCGCGGAACACGGCGCTCGCCTTCGCCTCTCGCGCCCCCCAGGCCGAGATCCGGCGCCTGAAGGAGCGCCACGGGTGGAATCACATCCCCTGGTACACGATCACCGACGACTTCGACAAGGACTTCGACGTCGACGAGTGGCACGGCACCAACGCCTTCATCCGCGAGGGCGAGCGGGTCTTCCGGACCTACTTCATCAACAATCGCGGCGACGAGCAGATGGGCAGCACCTGGAACTACCTCGACATCACCGCCCTCGGCCGCCAGGAGACGTGGGAGGACTCACCGGAGGGCTACCCGCAAACACCTCCGTACCAGTGGTGGAACTACCACGACGCGCACGACGCGGCCAAGTGATTTCGGCATCCTTGGAATACCGAACGAGCCCGTGTTTCACGCCTGCACGACGAGCCGAGCACGCGCCCGACGCTCCGGACGAACGCGGCGGCGAGCACCGCGGCCCGGCCGAGACCGCGGCCGGGTACTACCTCCGGGCCAGCGAGAGCGGAGGCACTGGGAGCTACCGGATGGCTCCTTGCAGGAGGGCCTTGACGAAGCTGCGCTGAAAGAGGAGGAACACCAGCAGCGACGGGGCGATGATCAGCAGCGATCCGGCGCACAACAGCGCGGTGTTGGTCCCGTACTGGCCCTGGAACGCGCCGAGGCCGCCGGCGACCGTCCGCTTGGCCGGGTCGTCGATCAGGACGAGCGGCAGCAGGTACTGGTTCCAGGTGGCTAGGAAGAACAGGATGGTAAGCGCCGAGATGGCCGGACTGGCCAGCGGCAGGTGGATCCGGCGGAAGATCTGCCAGGTCGTGGCGCCGTCGAGTTGCCCGGCCTCGGTGAGGGCGGTCTCGGCGTTGACGAAGTGGGCCCGCATCCAGAAGACCCCGAACGGCATCAGCAGCCCGATGAGCGGCAGCACGACCGCGAGCCTGGACCCGAGCAGGCCGAGGCCCTGGATGTCGTAGTACAGCGGCGTGATGAGCGCCTCGTACGGGATCGTCAGGCCGAGGATCAGCAGCCCGTAGATGATCTTTCCGCCCGGCACGCGGAGCTGCGCGAGGCCGTATCCGGCTGCCGTCGCCATGGCCACCGCAGCCGGGACGACGCCGAGCACGATCAGGACGCTGGACCGGAAGAGCGCGAAGAGGTTCGCGGCGGTCCAGGCGTCGGCGAAGTTGCCCCAGTGCGGGTGGGCAGGCCAGCTCAGCCCGGGCGGGTTGCTGCCCTGCGGGGCGACGGCGGCGGTGAACATGCTCAGCAGCGGGAGGACGGCGAAGAGCATGAGCAGGGCCAGCAGGGCGGTCCGGGTAATCCGGTCGCCGCGCAGGACCCGGTGGCCACCGGTGACGGGGGCTCTGGTGACGGGGGCGAGCTGGGTC
The DNA here is from genome assembly GCA_036391275.1 of Trebonia sp. Taxonomy (GTDB): domain Bacteria; phylum Actinomycetota; class Actinomycetes; order Streptosporangiales; family Streptosporangiaceae; genus Trebonia. Next base: position 591 of record DASWAE010000049.1, on the reverse strand, counting down.
AACCTGTCCTCCCGAGCCGCTGGATGGGCCAGACCACGAGCAGGACCAGGACGGTCAGGAAGACCGCGAGCGCGGACGCCTGGCCGATCCGTTGGTCCACGAAGGTGAGCCGGTAGATCTCGACTCCGGGGACCAGCGTCTGGTAGCCGGGTCCGCCCTGCGTGGAGACCTGGATGACGTCGAAGCTGGCCAGCGCCGCGACGACGGTGAACGTGGTGCAGACGACGAGCTCCTGGCGCAGCCCGGGCAGTGTCACCGCGCGGAACTGCCGCAGCCGGCCCGCGCCGTCGAGGCTGGCGGCCTCGTAGAGCGACGTGTCGATCTTGCCGATACCGGACAGCAGCAGCACCGTGCAGAAACCGAGCATGACCCAGACGCCGATCACCCCGACGGCGGGCAGCGCGAAGGTGAAGTCGCCGAGCCAGGCCCGGGTGGTGCCGCCCAGGCCGGTTGCCCGCAGGACCTGGTTCACCAGCCCGTTGGGAGAGTACAGCCAGGTCCACGCGACGCCGGCCGCCACAAGCGGGAGCACTTGGGGGATGAACAGTATCGTCCGAGAGATGGTGCTGAACGGGCCGGGTCCCAGCTCCC